>DASTVB010000068.1:0-10687 GCA_035759315.1 Telluria sp.
CGTGTTCGCGGTCACCAGCCGCCCCGAACGCTGCGCCGAACTGCGCGCCGCCGGCGCGGTGCCGATCGTCGCCGACCTGGACCGCCCGCGCACCCTGCAGCGGCTTGCCGGACTGGCGCGCCATGTCGTGCACCTGGCGCCGCCGCAGGCGGACGGGGTGCTGGACCGGCGGACCCGGAACGTGACCGCCATTTTACCCGAGGGGGCTGTTGTCGTTTATGTCAGTACGACCGGGGTGTACGGCGATTGCGGCGGCGCCTGGATCGACGAGACCCGCCCGCCGGCGCCCCGCAACGCGCGCGCGATGCGGCGGGTCGATGCGGAGCGGGTCCTGCGCGCGGCGGTGCGCTCGCTGCACGGGCGGCTGGCGATCCTGCGCGCACCCGGGATCTATGCGGAGAACCGCCTGCCGCTGAAACGCCTGGAGGAAGGAACGCCGGCGCTGGCCGACGCCGACGATGTGTACACCAACCATATCCACGCCGACGACCTGGCGCGGATCGTGGCGCTGGCGCTGTTCCGCGGCCTGCCGGGACGGGCCTACAACGCCACCGACGACACGCAGCTGAAGATGGCGCAGTACTTCGACATGGTGGCCGACGCCTACGGCCTCCGGCGGCCGCCGCGTGCCACGCGCGCCGAACTGGCGGCCGGCGTCTCGCCGATCCGGTTGTCGTTCATGGAGGAGTCGCGCCGCATCGGCAACGCGCGCCTGCGGCAGGAGCTGGGGGTGCGGCTGCGCTACCCGACTGTGGCGGCCGCGCTGGCGGCGTTCCGGGCCGCGCCCGGAACACCGGAAGGCCGAGCCTAGATCGTCGGACGGGGGAGGGCGGCGGAAGTGCGCGTGCCGGCGATCGCCTGGCCTGGAGGCACATAGGACCACGCGGTCACGACCTGTGCCGGGGGCACGTAGGACCATGCGGTCGTCAGCTGGGCCGGCGGGACGTAGGACCACGCGGTGACGCCCGCGCGCTGGCCGCTGATCTGGCTTGCCGCGCGCGCGAACGAATCGCTGCCGAAGGTGGCGTCGTACAGCTGCTTCATGCGCTCGCCGGCCTGCTCGTGCAGGGCGTCGTCGTCTTCGCCGCGCAGACCGAGGTAAGGGAAGTGGTGCAGGTAGTGGCCAAACACCACCTGGCAGTCTTCCATGTACTTCATCGTGTCGAGGATGTGGTAGTGCCAGAAGGTGTCGACGTCGAACAGCGGAGCGCTATTTTCTTGTGGAAATTTCTTCATCAGGTACAGGAAGCGCCGGTATTCGAATTCGACCGCGTCGGCCTTCTCCCGCGACCAACCCTCGCCGGACTGCGCGTGCATGAGCTTCACTTTGATCGGATCCAGGTCCAGCGCCGCAATTGCCGCGAAGTCATCGTGTTTGTACATGGTCGGTCTCCGGAAAGTCCTGTTGTTTGGCAAATGCCAAAACACAGTTTCGATATAAAAATGACGACGGATATTGATTTATGTCAACAGTTCGTCAGTAATTTCCGAGCCAAGCACAGTCAACTCGTCGGGGACCAACTCGGGAAATTCTGGAGCTTCGGGAGTTTTTACGCGCACTGACACAGTGATCACGGTGCCCCAACCGGGGCCGCTGGTGACCTCGAACGTCCCGCCAAGGATTTTCACGCGTTCTTCGATGCCGACCAGGCCGAATGAATTCGCCTTCTCGCGTCCTCCCGGCGGCATGCCCTGGCCGTTATCGGCGACCGTCATCGACAGTGTGCCGTCAACGCAGAGCAGTTCGACCTGCACCTTGGTGGCACGGGCATGGCGCCTGACGTTGCTGAGCGATTCTTGCAGGATGCGGAAGAACGCGGTGGCGCAGTGGTCGTCGGCCGTCACGTCGTGGTTGCCGTCGACCAGATCGCAGGCGATGCCGGTGCGGCGCCGGAAGTCCGCGATCAGCCATTCGACCGCCGCCGACAGGCCGAGGTCGAGCACGTTCGGGCGCAGGTCGTTGATGATCTGCCGTACCGACTTGATCGTGGTGTCGATCTGTTCCATGGTGGCGCGTGCGCGCGCATGCAGGCGCGGGTGGCTCCTGGCGGTGCGCGAACACAGGATGTCGGCTTCGATTCGCAGCGCCAGCAGGTTCTGCCCCAGGTCGTCGTGGATTTCACGCGCAATGCGCTTGCGCTCTTCTTCCTTGATGTGGTCCGCGTGCGCAGCCAGGCCGCGCAGCTTCTGGTGCGACACTTCCAGCCGGTGCTGGCTTTCCCGCAGTTCGCGCGTCATCAGGTTGGCCAGGTGGAGCGCGCGCCGGCGCGAGGTCGCCATGGTCTGGAACAGCGCCGACAGCAGCATCGTCACCACGAAGCCGGCTGCGCCCGCCATCCACGGCACGCTGGCGTCGAAATGGGTATATGCGTCGCGCTTGCGGGTGCTGAACCAGGCGTGCCACGTGCGGCCGGTGAACGGAATGTCGACCTTGGTGACGAAGGTGTGCTGGTCGGCGATCGGGCGGGGCGGTTCGAGGCTGCTGCGCGTGGCCGCGCTGTCGAACAGCAGCACCCCGGCGTCGGCGTCGACCACCGACAGGCGGACGTCGTCCGCGCCCATCTCGTTCAGAACGTCCTGCACCAGCCGCGGCATGGAGAAGCCGATTCCCACCGATCCCATGTAGGCGGCGCGGCGTTCCTGCACGGTGGTGGTGGGCATGCCGTCGCGATAGATCGGCAGCCGCATCGCCATGCCCATGTTCAGGCGGTCCCTGAGGATCGGCATCGGATAGCCTGAACTGGTCATTTCGCCGCTGTCGCGCAGGTGGTCCGACACGTCTTCGTAGCCGCGCGCCAGGATGTCGTGGCCATAGCGCTCGCTCCAGGTCCGGATCGGATCGATCATGACGATGACCTCGTGTTCGTCCTGTTCGCCGGGAGTCTTTAGTGCAAACGGAGGATAGCCGTCGGGCCCGCCGACCGGCTGCGCGCGCATGTGTGCAAGGAAGCCGGCCAGCTCGTTGCGTTTCACCCGGTGCGCATAATTGACTGTGACGATGCCGGGGAAGTGCTTCGGAAGGTCCAGTCCATCGACATAGCGGTGGAACAGCTTGCGCGACGGGGTGCCGGTGGTGCGCAGCATGCTTGCGCCGCCCTGCAGTACGTCGATGTAGCCTTTCAGGCGCGCCTTGATCATGTACTGGGCGTTGCGCGCAAGATGCTCGAAGCGTTCCCGGTTGTCCGCCTCGATCCAGCTGGCGGTGAACCAGAACAGAAGGTAGCCAATTGCCGCGGAGAGCACAGCGGCGCTGAAGAGCGCCGGGATAGACTTTCTTTTGTCCACGACATCACCTGTCCGGTACTTGACGATATTCAACTGTAACGACAAATTGCAGTAAGTCAAGAAACGTGAAGTCGTAGCCCGAGCCCGTTACAAGCGGCTCGCGGCCACCCGTCGTCCCGGCGAAGGCTGTGACCCATACTGAGCATCCGGCTCAGGCACACGCCGAAGGAACGAAAACGGCGCATGGATCTCAGCCTTCGCTGGGATGACGGCTTGAGCATCCGGCTCAGGCACACGCCGAAGGAACGAAAACGGCGCATGGATCCCAGCCCTCGCTGGGATGACGGCGCGCTTGAGCATCCGGCTCAGGCACACACCGAAGGAACGAAAAGGGCGCATGGATCCCAGCCTTCGCTGGGATGACGGCGGTTGTTGGGGCGAGACGCAAAAAAAATCCCGCCGGGGCGGGATTTTTTGCGGAACGGGCGGCCTTACTTCTGCCAGCTGTCCTTCAGCGTGACGATGCGGTTGAACACCGGCTTGCCCGGCTTCGAATCGACGCGGTCGGCCACGAAGTAGCCGTGGCGCTCGAATTGGAAGCGCTGCTCCGGCTGCGCCGACGCGATGCCAGGTTCCAGGTAGGCCTGCACTGTTTCCAGTGCCGCCGGATTGAGGAACTCGCGGAAGTCCTTGCCGCCCGAATCGGGCATCGGATCGGTGAACAGGCGGTCGTACAGCCGCACTTCGGTCGCCACCGCCTTGTCCGCGGACACCCAGTGGATATTGCCCTTTACCTTGTAGTTGTTGGCGCCTTCGGTGCCCGACTTCGAATCCTCGAAGTACTTGCAGTGCACGGCGATGACATTGCCCTCGGCATCCTTGTCGAACCCGGTGCACTCGACCACGTAGCCGTAGCGCAGGCGCACGCGCGCGCCCGGAGTCTCGCCGACCGGCGGATACAGGCGGAAGTAGCCCTTGACCGGCGACTCCATGAAATCTTCCTGCTCGATCCACAGCGTTTTCGTCAGCGGGAAGGTGCGCTCGCCCATTTCGGGGTGGTGCGGGTGCACCGGCGACGAGCATTCCACCGATTCGCCTTCGGGGAAGTTGTCGATGACCAGCTTGAGCGGACGCAGCACGGCGATCGCGCGCGGCGCTTTCGGGTCGAGGTCTTCGCGCACACAGCCTTCCAGAACGCCGAAATCGATCCAGCCGTCGGACTTAGTCACGCCGGTGCGCTGGGCCATCATCTGGATCGCTTCCGGCGTCACGCCGCGACGGCGCATGCCCACCAGCGTCGGCAGGCGCGGGTCGTCCCAGCCGTCGACGATGCCTTCTTCGACCATCGCGCGCAGCTTGCGCTTGGAGGTGACGATGTAGGTCAGGTTCAGGCGCGCGAATTCGTACTGGTGCGGCACCGGCTTGCGGAAGAAGCCGCCCTCGGCCAGCGTCTCGACCAGCCAGTCGTACAGCGGGCGGTGGTCCTGGAACTCCAGCGTGCAGATCGAATGGGTGATGTTTTCCAGCGCGTCCGAAATCGGGTGCGTGTAGTCGTACATCGGGTAGATGCACCAGGCGTCGCCCGTGCGATGGTGGTGCGCGTGGCGGATGCGGTACAGCGCCGGATCGCGGTTGGTCATGATCGGCGAGGCCATCGCATCTTCGCTCATCTTCGCGCGCAGCACGTGCTCGCCGTCCTTGTACTTCCCGGCGCGCATGTCGCGGAACATCTGCAGCGATTCCGCCGCGGGGCGGTTGCGGTAAGGCGAATTGGTGCCCGGCGTGCCGAAGTTGCCGCGGTTCGCGGCCATTTCTTCGGCGCTCTGGCTGTCCACGTACGCATAGCCCTTTTCGATCAGGTACTCGGCCATCTGGTACAGCTGCTCGAAATAGTCGGACGCGTAGTACAGGTGGTCGCCCCACGAGAAGCCCAGCCACTTCACGCTGTCGATGATCGAGTCGACGAACTCCTGTTCTTCCTTGGCCGGATTGGTGTCGTCGAAGCGCAGGTGGGTCTGGCCCGCGTAGTCGCGCGCGATCCCGAAATTCACGCAGATCGATTTCGCATGGCCGATGTGCAGGTAGCCGTTCGGCTCGGGCGGGAAGCGGGTGATTACCTCCGGCAGGCCGTCGCGGCGATAGGTACCGGCGGCGAGGTCGTTTTCGACGATCGTCCGCAAAAAGTTGGGCGCCGGCGCCACTGGCGCCGGATTATTCTTGTCGTTGCTCATGGAAGCTTGCGAATGAGAGAGTAGGTTATCCCTCCCATTTTACATTATTGCGGCCCCAGCAAATCCGCCCTCGGGAATCCCCATCCCGGCACGCCTTCGGGGCAGGGGCGGTCGTTCGTGTCCGAGAACCGGATGGCGGTGAAATTTCCCTCGGCGCCGGTCCCGTAGCGCATGTCGAAGGCGGCATCCACGCCCAGCACCGGCGCGCGCACGAAGCGCAGCCATGCGTTGATATGGCAGTTGGACCGGTACAGCGAACGCAGGAAGGACAGGCTTTCCTCGTCGCTGGCCGTGATCGCTACTGCCAGGCCCGGTCCGAATGCATCGGACTGCTCGCCCTTCATCGCCGCCGGGCACTGGCCCGGGCCCAGCAGCGCCGGCGCCAGGCTCACCACGCCGCGCTGCACCGAGAAGGTGCCGGCGGTTTCCTGCGACTGCACCGCGACGAAGGTCCAGCACAGGGGATTGGCGGGGAACGCGGTCATGGCGATGTCGTGCAGCCGGCTGGCCGGGGCGCGTTCGCCCAGCGCCTGCGCCAGCACGCGTCGGCCCTGCTGCAACGCAACGACCTGCACGGCGAGGAAGGCCAGCACCAGGCAGAAGGCGCCGGCCAGCGCGCCCCTGCCGTGCGGCCCGGCGCGGTGCTGCGCAAAGGCGGCCGCCGCGCCCAGCGCCACCAGGAAGGCCAGCGAGCCTGGCAGCAGAAAGCCGCGCACCGTGAAGTACGCCATCGCCACGCAGGGCAGGGCCAGCAGCAGGAAGCGCATGCGCAGGCGGCGCACCATCATTGCCAGCGGCACCCCGAACGCCACCCAGAACACCGGTTCGACGATGTACACCAGGTCGCCGTACAGCCAGCGCGAGTCGAATGGATGGAAGGGGTGGATGCCGTAGGAGTTGAGGAAGTCCATCAGCAGGTGCAGCAGGAAGCCGGTCGCCACCGCCAGCACGAATCCAGTGCGCGCGCTGCCGCCGGCCAGCACCAGCCGGCGCGCCGACGGCCATGCCAGCAGGGTGGCCAGCATCAGCAGCAGCGCCTGCGGGATGGCGTACAGCAGCGTGTGGGTGTGGCCGCGGTGGTGCAGCAGGTAGCCGAGCGGCCTGGGCAGCAGCGAGGTCAGGAACAGGTCCAGGTCGGGCACGTTGTTGGCGGCGGCGCAGGCGAACAGCAGGGTGCGGCGGCGCGTGGACTGCCTGGCCGGGTCGGCCTCGGGTGGCAGCAGGCGGTGGATCAGCTCGCCGGCGGCAAGTCCTGCAACAGTGTGGCTTAGGTTATCCATGAGCAAATAGTACACAAACATCTTGAACGGACGGGGACTGTCCCTGTGGGACTGTCCGCTGCCTTCCTCAACTACCGCTGCGCCGGCAAAGGCGGGGGACAGTCCCGCGGGACGGTCTCCAACTGCTGGCCCCGGAGCGGCGGGAATGGGGTAGGATTCTTGCCATAACATGAACTTCCCGCAAAGGAGAGCGCCGTGACCATCCCTTCCTTCAGCAGGACCGCAGCGTGCCTGGCGCTGGCCATCGTCGGAGCGACCGGCGTCCCGGCCGCAGCCGTGGAGCCAACCGGTGAGCCGCCAGCGGCGTCCGGCTGGCGTGCCGTGACGGTCGCGCAGGGTGTCGAACGGCCCTGGGGCATGGCGTGGCTCCCGGACGGGCGCATCCTGGTCACCAGCAAGCAGGGCAAGCTGTACATGGTGGAGGGCAAGCGCTTCGTCGAGGTGCCGATGGAAGGCCTGCCGGCGGTATTCACCAGCGGCCAGGGCGGCCTGCTCGACATTTCGGTCCATCCCGCAGACAAGGCCAATCCGCGGGTCTACCTGACGCTGTCGACTGGCGACGCGAACGCCAACCGCACCACGCTGGTCCGCGGCACCTTCGACGGCCGCCGGCTGCACGGCATCCGTACGCTGTTCCATGCCCGGCCGGACAAGAGCGGCGGCCAGCATTTCGGCTCGCGCCTGGCGTGGCTGGCGGACGGCACCCTCCTGATGTCGATCGGCGACGGCGGCAACCCGCCGCAGCGCGTGGGCGACCGGCTGGCGCGCGAGCAGGCGCAGAACCTGGGCACCCACCACGGCTCGATCCTGCGCCTGACCGCCGATGGCGCGGCGGCGCCTGGCAACCCCTTCCTCCAGCGCGCCGGCGCGCTGCCGGAAATCTGGTCCTATGGCCACCGCAACGTGCAGGGCCTGGCCGTCGAGCCCGGGACCGGCCGCGTGTGGGCCACCGAGCACGGCCCGCGTGGCGGCGACGAGCTGAACCTGGTAGAGGCCGGCGGCAACTACGGCTGGCCGCTGCAGAGCTATGGCCGCGACTACCGCACCTTCATGGCGGTCGGCAAGCGCGAGGTGGACGGGATGGAAGGCCCGCGGGTGGCATGGGTGCCGTCGCCGGCGCCTTCGGGACTCGCGATATATACCGGCACCGGCTTCCCCCAATGGCGCGGCAGCCTGTTCAGCGGCGGCCTGGTCGCGATGGATATCCGCCGCATCGCCATCGACGCCGCCGGCAAGGCGGTGCGCCAGGAAAGCCTGGCCATCGGCAGCCGGGTGCGCGACGTCAGGCAGGGCCCGGACGGCCAGCTGTACGCCCTGACCGACGAGACCGACGGGCGCCTGCTGCGCATCGTCCCCGATTGAGCGAATTGGACGCGGCTGGCAGCGGGGAGGGCATCTGTAGGATAATCTCTCTTTTAACGGTTTTGCCGGGAGTTGTCCGTGGAAAATTTGTACCATGTACTCGGCGTGGCCCCCAACGCCGGCGACGACGAGATCAGGAAGGTCTATCGCTCGCTGGCGATGCGCTTCCACCCCGACCGCAACCAGGAGCCCGGCGCCGCCGCGCGCTTCCAGGCGATCGCCAAGGCGTATGAAGTCCTGTCCGATCCCGCCAAACGCGAGGAATACAACCAGAGCCTGACGCACCGGATCGTGATCGATCCGCAAGCCGAGGCCTATGGCCTGTGGCGTTCCGTGTTCAGCGTGAACGGCGTCGCCATCCCTGCAGAATAAAGTACCGAGGAACCAAGTGATGAGAAGAGTACACCCCGAATTCGCATACCAGTCGCGCGAGCTGGATGGCCAGGTTGAAGGCATCCTGGGCGACCCGCCCAACAAGAAGAACTACGACATGATGGTGCAGGCGCTGGTGTCCGAATACGCGAGCGGCGGCGGCATCGAGGACGTCAACATGATGGCGTTCGCGCTGGTCGACCACATCAAGTTCACCAATCCGAAAGGCCTGATGGCCGAGACCCGCAACTACGACAGCGGCAACCCGGAAGCGGTGTTCGCGATGGCCGAATGCGAGGGCGAGGAAGCGGCGAAGATGTACAGCGAAATGACCACCAACTTCCCCGAGCTGGCGCGCCAGGCGGTGATCACGGCCTTCCTGTACAAGCACCCGCGCCAGTGGGACGAGGACGACCAGTCGCTCGAGCAGCTCTCGCGCGGCGACGAAGGCGAGGACGACGATGCGGAAGACCAGATCGTCACCGACGACTTTGCGCAGATGTTCGACCAGGAGGGTGAACAATGAGCGAAAAATCCAACCTGCCCGCAATTTCGAAGCAGGTGACCGAGCTGGTGCTGGCCGGCTCGCTGAGCCACGCCGAAGAGGCGTTCGCGCAGGCGGCCGAGGAGCATGGCGACTATGCAGTCGCCGAAGTGCTGTCCTCGATTCCGCCGCAGGTGACCGCGCTGCACCTGTCCGGCTTCGACGGCGGCAAGACCTCGCTGGCGACCATCCTGGTGCCGCCCAAAGCCTGGGCCGACAGCCTGGCCTTCATCGCCGCGACCTGGCCGGACGACCAGATCGAGGATGATCCGGAGCGCATCGCCGAATCGCTGTTCGCGCACGTGCACGGCGTGGTGTTCGCCACCGACGACGAAGAGCGCCGCCGCGAACTGCTGGCCGAAGCCTCGGCCAGCGACTACGGCGCCACCATCTTCGCGATCCTGTTCTCGATGGCGCCGCGCGAAATCCTCGAAGTGGCCGCCGAAGTGATCCAGAAGGGTCCTTACATCACCGGCCAGACCTCGTCCGACAACGACGTGGTGCCGCTCGCGATCGAACTGGTCAAGTCCAGCGAAGACGGCTGGGACCGCGCGCTGTTCGAACTGTTCCCGGATTTCCGCCATAGCGCGGACCTGGCCGACGCCGAGTTCTCGGACGACCCGGACGAGGAACCGAAGTTCCTGCAGCGTTCGACCAAGGAACTGCTGTACCGCCTGCGCAAGCAAGTACCGTCCACGCGCGCCACGCCGAAGCGCGGCAGCCGCCGCAGCCTCGGCACGGACATCTTCTCTTGAAGGGCGCGGGAACACAGATGCTGCCAGCACTTGTAGTAGAGCGCCTGCCGCGACTGGTGGGCGCGATCCGCCGCCTCGCCACGCGCCAGATCGAGGACGACGAGGATGTCATCCTGGCCGACGAGCTGTCGGGCGTCACCGCGATGGTAGCGGAGAAGTTCACCAACGACCGCACCGCCGAAGGGATCCAGCGCGCGCTGTACCTGACCACGGGCTGCGTGTCGCTGGGCCTGGAAGACCTGCTGGCGACCGACAGCGACGACGCCGCGCTCGACTTCCTGATCGAGCATGGCGCCGAGCAGGCGTTCAAGCGCGGTTACAGCATGATCAAGGACCTGGCCGCGCTGCCGGAAGACACGCTGGTCGGCGAGTACGACCAGGACACCGTGTACGCCCAGCGCCGCATGAAGGAAGTGTTCTTCGACATCTGCTTCGCTGACCCGTCGCAGAACTGGAACGGGCCGGATAAATACGTCACCCAGCTTGAGCACCGCAAGGAAGTGCAGGCCATCGTGCGCGCCGCGGCGTGGCTGCGCCGGCACCATTACGAGGGCCCGATCAGCGATCCGGACCTCAATGCCGAAGGCGTGATCGCGCTGGCGATCATCTTTGCGATCGAGGGCACGGGCCGCATCACCGCGCGCACCGGGCAGAAGGAATTCGAGCGCCTGGTGGCGTCGGTCCGCAAGAACAAGCCGGACTACGAAGAGGGCTGGGCCAAGCTGCTGGCGCAGGTTCCGGCGCAGCACCAGGCCGTGATTGCCGACCGCATCGCCAACTATCGCGAAAATTGCACCGTGATCCAGAAGATCCGCACGCGCACCGCGATGAAGACCCTGTTCACGGAGCTGGAAAGCTACGCCGGCTCCGAACTCGAAGCCGACTACTCGTAAGCGGAACGTCATCCCCGCGCACGCG
>DASTVB010000069.1:0-6183 GCA_035759315.1 Telluria sp.
GGTGATCGGCAAGATGGAGCTCGACAAGACCTTCGAAGAGCGCGACCACATCAACACCACCATCGTCAACGCGATCGACGAATCGGCCGCCAACTGGGGCGTCAAGGTGCTGCGCTACGAGATCAAGGACCTGACGCCGCCCGAGTCGATCCTGCATTCCATGCAGGCCCAGATCACGGCGGAGCGCGAGAAGCGGGCGCTGATCGCGGCGTCCGAGGGCCGCAAGCAGGAGCAGATCAACATCGCGACCGGCCAGCGCGAAGCGGAAATCGCCAAGTCCGAGGGCGAGAAGCA
This sequence comes from Telluria sp., assembly GCA_035759315.1. GTDB lineage: Bacteria > Pseudomonadota > Gammaproteobacteria > Burkholderiales > Burkholderiaceae_D > Telluria. The sequence goes on from DASTVB010000069.1 coordinate 295, forward strand.
GGCGTCGATCAATCGCGCCGAAGGCGAAGCCAAGGCGATCCTGGCGCTGGCCGAAGCGAACGCGGAAGCGCTGCGCCAGATCGGCGCCGCGATCCGCGAGCCCGGCGGCAGCGATGCGGTGAACCTGAAGGTGGCGGAGAAGTACGTCGAAGCGTTCGACGGCATCGCGCGTACCAACAACACGGTCATCATCCCTGCGAACATGAGCGACCTGGGTGGCCTGATCGCCAGCGCCATGACCATCGCCAAGGCGCAGAAGCACACACCCGCAGCCTGAAGGCGGAAGGCGCCGCACCGTCATCCCCGCGGACGCGGGGACTCATGCTGAGACTCACTATGGGTCCCCGCGTGCGCGGGGATGACGTTTTTGCGCTCAGCCGCCTGGTATTAAGCTTGGTTAAAGAATAGTGGCTTATAAAGTTGACATTCGATCCGTTGGGGGACTGGCAATGAAAAACTGGGTGCGTTCAAACAAGGGCTTCATCGTCTTCCTGGCGCTGCTCGGGATCTTCCGCACCGCCGTGGCGGACTGGAACCCGATCCCTTCTGCCTCGATGCACCCGAACCTGCTCGAAGGCGACGTGGTGTTCGTCAACCGCCTCGCGTTCGATCTCAAGCTGCCGCTCACCGACGTAGTCCTCACCCGCCTGGGCGAGCCGCGCCGCGGCGACGTGGTGACCTTCTCCGCGCCGGACGACGGCACCCGTACGATCAAGCGCATCCTGGCGGTCCCCGGCGACAAGGTCGAGATGCGCAACGGCCTGGTCGTGATCAACGGCCAGCCCGCCAGCTATGCTGCACTCAGCCAGCAGTTCGAAACCCTGCCGGAAGGCTCGACCACGCCGGCGCTGGTGCTGTCGGAAACCGTCGGCGACGCGCACCATGAGATCCAGCTGTTGCCTTACGTTGAAGCGCGGCGCAGCTTCAAGCCGCTGGTCGTGCCGGCCAACCAGTACATGATGTTGGGCGATAACCGCGACAACAGCCGCGACTCGCGCTACATGGGACTCGTGTCGCGCGAGCTGCTGATTGGCCGCGCCGAGCGCGTGCTGGTGTCGGCCGATATCCGCGGTAACTGGATGCCGCGCACGGAACGCTTCGGCAAGTCGCTGCGCTGACTCGGCAAGGGGACTGTCCCCGCAGGCGCCAAGGCGGCAGTACCGCCCCCCGATCTTCAACTCGGCGGCCATCTTGTGCCCGCTAAAAATCAGGGGACGGTCCCCTGCGGGGACAGTCCCCTTGCGTCTCGCCAGTGCTCAGCCGGAAAATGGGCCAGCGGTTAAAATGACGGGCGGCGCACATCCTTGAGCAGCGCCTGCACGCATGAAGTCAGGAAGTTGCAGATGCACAGGTCGTTGACGGTAACACTCGCATGTCTCGGTATGGTCGGCGCCCTCGCCATCGACACCTACCTTCCATCCATTCCAGCAATCGGCCGCGAATTCGGCGTCGGCCCGCTCGCCGTGCAGCAGACCCTGTCGCTGTTCCTGTTCGCGTTTGCGTTCATGATGCTGTTTTACGGGACACTGTCGGATTCGTTCGGCCGCCGCCGCGTGCTGCTGGCGGCGCTGTCGGTGTACACGCTGGCCTCGATCGGCGCGGCGTTCGCGCCCACTTTCGGCTTCCTGCTTGGCTGCCGCGTGCTGCAAGGCCTGTCGGCCGGCGCCGGTTCGGTGCTGAGCGCTGCCATTGTGCAGGACCGTTTCTCCGGCGCGCAGGCGCAAAAGCTGATGTCGCACATCATGATGGTATTCGGCCTGGCACCCGCCATCGCGCCGGTGCTGGGCGGCTACCTGCACGTGGCCTTCGGCTGGCGCTCCACCTTCGTATTCCTGTTCCTGTTCGGCCTGGCGATGATCGTGCTGTGCTACCGCGCTCTGCCGGAAAGCCTGCCGCCGGAAAAGCGCCAGCCCTTCCATCCGGCGACGATCGCGCGCAATTACCTCATGGTGCTCCGCCGCGGCAAGTTCGTGCTGCTGTCGCTGACGCTGGGCATGGCGTTCGGCGGGCTGTCGCTGTACATCGGCTCGGCGGCGCACTTCGTGATCGACATCCTCGGCAAATCGGAAACCGGTTTCGCCTGGCTGTTCATCCCGCTGATCGGTGGCATGATGGTGGGCTCGGCCCTGGCAGGCAAGTTCGCAGCGCGCTGGAACCCGGTCACGCTGGTGCGGATCGGCTTTGCGCTGATGGGATTGTCGGGCGTCGCAGGCGTCGCCTACAACAGCCTGTTCGCGGCCGAAACGCCATGGGCGGTGCTGCCGCTGGCGATGTACACCTTCGGCCTCGCGATCGCGATGCCGGCGATCCAGGTAAAGGCCTTGTCGCTGTTCCCGGACAACCGCGGGCTGGCCGCGTCAATGCAGGCATTTATCCAGATGATGTCGTTCGCGCTGGTGTCGGGCTTCCTTGCGCCGCTGCTGTTCGACAGCGCGCTCAAGCTGGCTTATGGACTCGCGGGGACGCTGGCGGTGAGCTACCTGTTCTGGCGCACGAGCGGCGCCGAGAACGACCCCGCGCCGCGTCGGGGTTAGGGGACTGTCCCGCCGGGACTGTCCCCGGCCTTCCTAAAAAGAGCCAAAGCAAAGGCAGGGGACAGTCCCGACGGGACAGTCCCCTTTTTAACGCCGGTTGGATTTCATGGCGGCGTCGACTTCGCGCTTGGCGTCGCGATCTTTCTCCGTAGCACGCTTGTCGTGCTGCTTCTTGCCCTTGGCCAGGCCAACTTCCACCTTCACGCGCCCACCCTTGTAGTGAAGGTTGAGCGGGATCAGGGTGTAGCCGGAGCGCTCCACCTTGCCGATCAGTTTGTCCAGCTCGGCGCGATGCAGCAGCAGCTTGCGTGTGCGCACGGCTTCAGGATGCGTGAACCCCGACGCCGACAGCAGCGGACTGACGTGTGCCCCGAACAGGAACAACTCGTCCCCCTTGCGGATGACGTAGGCTTCCTTGAGCTGCACGCGACCTTCGCGGATCGCTTTGACTTCCCACCCTTCAAGTACCAGGCCGGCCTCATACCGGTCTTCGATGAAGAAATCGTGGAAAGCTTTTCTATTGTCAACAATACTCATGAATTAGCAAAAATGCGCAGCTCGGTTAAACTACGGCCTTGAAAAGTGAACATCATAACAAATGGCTCATCCATGGCAGTAGTGCACAAACAAGTTTTGCTGGCATACAGCGCGGAACAGATGTTTGACCTGGTCGCAAAGGTCGAAGATTATCCGAAATTCCTGCCATGGTGCAGCGGAGTCAAGGTCCTGGAACGTACGCATGACACCCTGGTCGCCACGGTGGCCATGAACTACCACGGCATCAACCAGAGTTTCACCACCCGCAACATCAACCACCGCCCGACCCACATGCAGATGAAGCTGGTCGATGGCCCGTTCAAGGTGCTTGATGGTAACTGGCATTTCAAAGCGCTGCGCGAAGATGCGTGCAAGATCGAATTCGAGCTGCACTACGAGTTCTCCAGCCGCCTGCTGGAAAACCTGATCGGGCCGGTATTCGGCATGGTCGCCAACAATATGGTCGATTCCTTCGTCAAGCGCGCGGAGACGGTGTATGGCTGAGCGGTTCCGGGTGCGTGTCTGCTACGCCACCGCGGCGTCGGAAGTCTGGCGCGAAGTGGAAGTGGAGCAGGGCGCGACCCTCGAGCAGGCGATCCGCGGCTGCGGCATCCTCGAGGCGGTGCCCGGCATCGACCTGGCGACCCAGCCGGTCGGCATCTACGCCAAAAAGAAGTCGCTGGACACGGTCCTGCGCGAGCACGACCGCATTGAAATCTACCGCCCGCTCATCGCCGATCCCAAAGAAACGCGCCGCGCCCGCGCCGCCAAAAAAGAACACTCGGCCTGACCGGCCTCGCCCTGTCATCCCCGCGAACGCTGGGACCGATAGTGAGCCAGCGATCAGTTCGCGTTTTACACTTTCGGTGACTCGGCATGGGTCCCCGCCTGCGTGGGGATGACGTTCTTATTCGTCGAAGTCTTCGGCGAGATTCTTCCAGCCCCGGCTCTTCGCGAAATCGGCGAATTCCTCCGGCGCTTCGAGCACGATGACACGGCTCTCCTGGAGGCCCGGGTCGCTATGGCTGAAGTCCGGACCCTTGTATCCGACCGAGCGAAGGCGATCCACAATCTGGCGTACCAGCACAGCATCCTTGTACGCGCCGGGATCCAGCTTCGCGGCGAAATCCACATATACGTCGATGATCCCGTAGCCCTCGTCGAAGATGCGAATTGCCTTCACGTCGAGGGTACGGCCGTTGCTGTCCTTGGCCTGGAATGCGCCGGACAGTTCAATGTCGGTGTCGGTAGTCATGGCTTGAGCATACCACCGGCGCACGGACCGCGCTGCGTGCCATTACTGCACTTTTGGCGGGCCGTACTCCCAGGTCCATGGCAAACCAGTTTCACCGAGCAGGCGATCGACAAGCCCCGGGAACGCGGTTTCGGCACGTACATCGTTCGAAAGCAGGACTACGCAGCGGCGCCGCTTTTCGACGCACACGAGCATGTTGGCAGTGGTGTCGTTGTGCCCGCCCTTGAAAAATCCTGGCCCCTGGGGGCCCGAGAACGTCACTACACCCAATCCCGCGGAGAGGCCAGCGTGCCGGCGTTCAGGCGGCAGTTCAGGTTGCAGCGTAGGAAACTGCGATGCGGTCGTGATGGCTAACTGGGGACGCAGCATGTCGGCGCGCGATGATGGCGAGATTCCTTCTCCGCGCATGAAGCCCGCCGCAAACCGAGCGATATCGTTAATCGTCGTATCCATGGAGCCCGCAGCACGGACCCGGCTTCGCCTGTCATGCGCTTCCGGCTTGCCCGCTGCATCCCAGCCGTCCGCCAGGTTGGCGGCAAAATCCGGGCGCCATGACATGCTGGTGTTCTTCATTCCGAAGCGGTCGAAGGTCCGCTGCTTCATTTCGGCGCCGAGCTGCAAGCCGAGTCCACGCTCCAGCACGAACTGAAGCAATATCAGCGCTTCGCCAGAGTATGCGTATCGCGTGCCGGGATCAAAATGGAAGCGCAGTTTTCCGTCCGGCTCGACAAAGGCAAAATTGGCAAAGCCCGACGAATGGGTAAGCAGGATACGCGGCGTCAGCCGGCGCCAGCGTTCATCACCGGCCAGAGTGCTCCATGGGCCGTATCCGGGTTCATCGGGATACTCGGGCAGCGGCTTGGCCAGATGGCGACTGATGGGCTGGTCGAGGTCGATCTTTCCCTCTTCCGACAGCTGCATGACCGTATAGGCGAACAGCATCTTGGTCAGCGAAGCGCCATACATGATGGTGTCGGTCGTAAGCGGCTGCCCTGCAGCGTTCCGGTGTCCCCAGGCGCGCACATGGCTGACTTTCCCATCCTCGATGACCGCCAGGGCTAGCCCTTGCGCCTTGGTCCTTGCCATGGCGTCGCGCACCAATGTATCGATTTGCGCGGGTGATGGTACGGCGCCATCGCTCCACGCCAGGGCGGAAGGGGAAAGCAGGCACGCTGCCACGATCATTGCAGAACGCATCGTCGCTCTCCTATCCGCCTTGATGGCTTGTTCGGGCGCTGGCCGGGCCTCAGTTGCTGTCGCAGGCGGCGATGGTCTGGTTGGCGCGGGCGAGGGCGGCCGAACGCTCAAGGTCATTCATCACGTCGCGTGGATTGACGGCCCCCTGCGCCTGCAGCCGCACGCCCGATTCGAGTTTGGCCTTGGAGGCACGGGCCGTATCGCAAGCCTGCCTGTTGGAAGCGGCGAGGCGCGCCGCCTCCGCATCCTTTTTCGCCTTTTCTTCGCTGGCCTGGCGGCGCTTGCGGTAGTCTTCTTCGCGCTCAGCCAGGGTCGCGTTGGCGGGAAGCGCCGGGGCAGGTGATACGCCCGCCGCAGGTGCGGCAG
>DASTVB010000070.1:0-14176 GCA_035759315.1 Telluria sp.
TAGTCGATCGAATCGGACGGGCAGCTGGAGAACGATTCCTCGTCCAGGCGGCAGAAATCGAGGTCGCGGTAGCCCTTCTGCACCGCGGTCTGCGCGGCTTCCGCGATCGATGGCTGCAGCTGCGCCAGTTCGTCCAGGTAGCGCTGGGCGCGGAACAGGAACATGCCGCTGTTCCAGTAGTAGCCGCCTTCGGCCAGGAACGATTCGGCCGTCTCGCGGCTTGGCTTTTCCACGAAGCGGTCGACCCGGTAGCAGCCTTCGCAGGAATCCATCGCGGCGCCGCGGCGGATGTATCCGTAGCCGGTTTCAGGCGCCTGCGGAACGATGCCGAAGGTGGCCAGGCCACCCTCCTTCACCATCAGCATCGCGCGCTGCACGGCAGCTTCGAACGCGGCCTTGTCGGTGATCACGTGGTCGGCCGGCAGCACCAGCATCACCGCCTCCGGGTCGATCGCCTTCAGGTAGTTGGCGGCGGCGGCGACGGCCGGCGCGGTGTTGCGGCCGACCGGTTCGAGCAGGATGCCGAGCGGCTTGATGCCGATCTCGCGCAGCTGCTCGGCCACCAGGAAGCGGTGCTCGTTGCCGCACACGATCAGCGGCGCCATCAAGTCGGCCCAGTCAGCCACGCGCAGGATCGTGTCCTGCAGCATCGTCTTGTCCGATACCAGCGGCAGCAGCTGCTTGGGCAGCACCGCGCGCGACAGCGGCCAGAGACGGGTACCGGCGCCGCCGGAGAGGATGACTGGATAAATTTTCATCAGCTGCTTTCTTTAATTTCCTGTGGATTGCATCGAAACCGCTTCCGTGCGGCGGCTGCGGCGACGGTCGCGCGCATTGATCCACTCGTCGGTCATGCATTCGGAGGCGTGCTTCATTTCGCCCTGGCGGTCGACACTATATTCTTTAAAGACAATCATTTCATTCAATGCAACATCTTGCAACACTCTTGTGTACTCGAACAGCACGCTGCGCACCACTTCCGCGCCTTCGCAAATATGGCTGCCGTGTCCGATCCAGGTCGGGCCGACGATTTTGACGCCCGATTCGATCCGGCAGCCGGACCCGATGTACACCGGACCCTCGATGGTGGTGCCTTCCCAGTCGATGCTGGTGTTCAGGCCGACGAACACGCCCGGCTCCATCTGGGTGCCGGGCACCTTCATGTGCGCGACTTCGCCGGTCAGCACGTTCTGCAGCACTTCCCAGTAGTCGGTCACGCTGCCGATGTCGAGCCAGTTGAACGGACGGCGCTGCGCGTAGAACGGCAGGCCGCGTTGGGCCAGCAGCGGGAACAGCTGCGAGCCGATGTCGAATTCGACGCCCGGCGGGATCAGGTCGATCACTTCGGGCTCGAAGATATAGATGCCGGTCGAGATGAAGTTGGACTTCGCTTCGGCCTGGGACGGCTTTTCCTGGAACTCGGTGATGCGGCCGCTCTCGTCCGACACCACCACGCCATACGACGACACCTTGTCCCACGGGACCTCGCGCGTGATGACGCTGGCCAGCGCGCCCTTGCGGCGGTGCTCCGCCAGCGCCGCGCCAAGGTCGAGGTCGATCAGCGCGTCGCCGCACAGCACGATCGTGGTCTCGTCGAAGAAGCCGCCGAATTCCTGGATCTTCTTGATGCCGCCGGCCGAACCGATCGGCTGCGGCACCACTTCGCCGTTGTCCAGCGTGTAGCCTTCGAAGGAATAGCCGATCTGGACGCCGAACTGCGAGCCCTCGCCGAAGTACTCTTCGATCTTGTCGTGCAGGTAGCTGACGTTCACCATGATCTGGGTGACGCCGTGGTGGGCCAGGTGCTCGATCAGGTAGGCCATCACCGGCTTGCCTAGCACCGGGATCATCGGTTTCGGTACATCGTAAGTCAGCGGACGCACGCGGGTGCCCTTGCCTGCCGCCAGAATCATCGCTTTCATGTAAGGCGCGCCTCCATCAGATTCATTGTCGGGAGAGGCCCGACTGCCAGCGCCACGCGTCGGCGGTCATCTGCTCCACGTTGCGGGTGGCGGTCCAGCCCAGTTCTTGTTGCGCCAGCGTCGGATCGGCGTAGCAGGCGGCGATGTCGCCCGGCCTGCGGTCCACGACCTGGTAAGGAATCTGCTTGCCGCTCGCCTTCTCGAAGGCGCGCACCATCTCCAGCACGCTGCTGGAACGGCCGGTGCCGAGGTTGTAGGTGAATACGCCCGGCCCCTTGGCCAGCTTGTCCAGCGCGGCCACGTGGGCCAGCGCCAGGTCCACCACGTGGATGTAGTCGCGCATGCCGGTGCCGTCGGGGGTCGGGTAGTCGCCGCCGTACACCGACAGCTTTTCGCGGCGGCCGTCGGCCACCTGCGCGATATACGGCAGCAGGTTGTTGGGGATGCCGTTCGGGTCTTCGCCCAGCAGGCCGCTCTCGTGGGCGCCGACCGGGTTGAAGTAGCGCAGCAGCGCGATGCGCCAGCTCGGGTCGGAGACGTGCACGTCGCGCAGGATCTCTTCGATCATCAGCTTGCTGCGGCCGTAGGGATTGGTCGCGTGCAGCGGGAAGTCTTCCTTGATCGGCACCGTGTGCGGGTCGCCGTAAACCGTCGCCGACGAGGAGAACACGATCGGCTTGACGCCGAACTTGCACATGGTCTCGAACAGCACGCAGCTGCCGGTGACGTTGTTGTCGTAGTAACGCAGCGGCTGCGCCACCGATTCGCCCACCGCCTTCAGCCCGGCGAAGTGGATCACCGCCTCGGGCCTGTGCGCCGCGAACGCGGCTTCCATGGCCGGGCGGTCGCGGATATCGGCTTCGACCATGTCGAAGGTTTTGCCCGAGATTTTCGTGATGCGCTCGCCCACATCGGATTTGGCGTTCGACAGGTTGTCGACCACGACGACTTCGTATCCGGCATTGAGCAGTTCCACGCATGTGTGGGAGCCGATGTAGCCGAGGCCTCCCGTCACCAGGATCTTCATGTGTACTCGCTTTCAGTTGTTTGCATGGGCGCCGGGCGGGCTGCGTCGGGTACGCCGAACAAGCGGTCGTATGCGGCTAGCAGCTTCGGTTCTTCGTACACCCATTCCAGTTCGTTGATCACGCGGTTGCGGCCAAATTCGCCCATCCGCGCGCGCTGTTCGGGATCGTCCAGTAATTCAGCGATTTTACGCGCCATATCGACCGGATCGTTCTTATTTGCGTACAGCGATGCGGCCTGGGCCGAATATTTACCTTCCACCAGGTCGAACTGGACGATCGGCTTGCCGAGCGCCATGTACTCCATGATCTTGTTCATGGTCGACTTGTCGTTCATGTCGTTGGCCACGTCGGGATTCACGCACACGTCCGAGGTGTTCAGCATTTCCAGCAGCTGCTGGTCCGGCACGCGGCCGGTGAAGGTCACGTAGTCGGCGATGCCCAGTTCCGCCGCCAGCTGGCGCATCTGGTCGAGCGAAGTGCCGCCGCCCACCAGGCCGAAGTGCACGTCGGTGCGGCCCATGTCGACGATCAGGTGGCGCGCCGCCTGCAGCAGCAGGTCGATGCCTTCCTGCGCGCCCATCACGCCGACGTAGCCGACCAGGTATTTGCGGCCCATCTTCAGCTCCGGCACCGGCGGCAGGATGCGCAGGCGGTCCAGCTTGGGGCCGCTGCGCACCACGTACACCTTGTCCGGGTCCATGCCGCCGCGCTCCACCGCGATCCGCTTGTACGACTCGTTGGTCGCGATCGACACGTCGGCGGTCTTGAACGACCAGCGCTCGAACAGCACCATCAGCTTGTAGAAGAAGTCGCGGCGTCCGAACTTGGCCTCGTACAGCTCCGGGTTGATGTCGTGGTGGTCGAACAGGAAGCGCTTGCCCATGGTGAGCTTGAAGAAGCCGCCGATCAGGAACAGCAGGTCGGGCGGGTTGCAGGCATGGATCGCGTCGAAGCCGCGCTCGCGCAGCACCTTGAGCGCCAGCCGGAAGGTGTGGAACAGCGCGGCCGAATATTCGATCAGGTAGCCCTTCGCGCCTTCCGCTTCCAGCGGCAGGTTGTAGCGGTAGATGTGGATGCCGTCGATCAGTTCGTACTTCTTCTCGTAGCCCTTGCCGGTCGGGCAGATGATCGAGACCTCGTAGCCGTTGGCGTGCAGCGAAGTCGACTCCTGCCACACGCGCCGGTCGAACGGCGACGGCAGGTTCTCGACCAGCACCAGCACGCGGCGCTTCTGGTTACCAGCAGATGCCATCGTAGTGCTCTCCGCTCTGTTTCGGGGAAATGCGGACCAGGTCGACGATCGACTGGCCATCCTTCAGGCGGTCCGGCACGGCCTTGAATTCCTCGGCGCCGTTGCCGATCACGATGGTCTCGGCGAAGTCCAGCACTTCGTCCATGCTCTGCACCATCAGCTTGGAGATGTGCGGGATGCGGTTCAGGATGTAGTCCTGGTTGGCGCCGGTCAGCGCGGCCAGGTTGACGTTCTTGTCGTACAGGCGCAGGTCGTAGCCCTTGCCGATCAGGTGTTCGATCACGTCCACCAGTGGCGATTCGCGCAGGTCGTCGGTGCCAGCCTTGAACGAGAAACCGAGCACGCCTACCTTGCGCTTGCCTTTGTCCATGATCATCGCCAGGCCCTTCTGGACCTGGTGCTGGTTCGATGGCAGCACCGCGTTCAGCAGCGGCATTTCCAGGTCCAGGCTGCGCGCCTTGTAGGTCAGCGCGCGCACGTCCTTCGGCAGGCAGGAGCCGCCGAAAGCGAAGCCCGGCTTCATGTAGTACGGCGACAGATTGAGCTTGGTGTCCTGGCAGAATATCTCCATCACCTTGTGGCCGTCGATGCCGACCGCCTTGGACAGGTTGCCGATCTCGTTGGCGAACGCCACTTTGACGGCGTGCCAGGCGTTGTCGGTGTACTTGACCATTTCGGCGGTCTCCACGCCGGTGCGGATCAGCGGCGCTTCCATTTTCTGATACAGCTCCACGAGCATCTCGCCTGCACGTGTATCAGATTCGCCGATCACGGTTTTCGGCGGATGGTAGTAGTCGTACACCGCGGTGCCTTCGCGCAGGAACTCGGGGTTGTTGCAGACGCCGAAGTCGACGCCGGCCTTCTTGCCCGACGCTTCTTCCAGCGTCGGGATCACCACGCTCTTCATCGATCCCGGCAGCATGGTGCTGCGCGCGACCACCACGTGGAAGCCTTCCTTGTCGCGCAGCGCGGCGCCGATCTGCTGGCAGACCTTGCGCACGTGCGACAGGTCCAGGTTGCCGTTCAACTGGGACGGCGTGCCGACGCAAATGAGCGACAGCTCCGAGCCGTCGACCGCGTCGCGCACGCTGGTGGTGGCGCGCAGCAGGCCGTCCTTGACGGTCTTGGCGATCATCTCGCCGATGTCTTTTTCGATGATCGGGGTCTTGCCTTCGTTGATCAGGTCGACCTTGGTCTGGTTCGGATCGACACCGATCACTTCATGGCCGTCGCTGGCGAGGCAGCCGGCCGACACAGCGCCCACGTATCCCAGGCCGAAAATACTGATTTTCACTTTTATTCTCCCGTTTCAGTTTGAGGGGTCCGCGCCATCGGCCCGGACCTGTATGGTGGTAACGATCTGTGTACTGCCGTCGATCCTGCCGCGCATGCGCGCGGTCGTAATGGGATGCTTGACGTCGAACGAGCGCGAAATCCAGCCGCAGGGCGGCGCTTCGCTCGCCGCCAGGAGCTCGAACGCGAAGCCGCTCGCGCGGCTCCTGAAGGTCGTGGTCACGCCCGGGCCGCTGACGGTGAAGCCCTCGTCCGACAGGGCGGCGCTGCAGCTTTCACCTAGATGCCAATGTAGCAAAACGTCGTGGCTGGTGATGCACGATAGAAAGTCCGTGACCGTGATCGTGAGCGAGACCTGGTCGAATTCGATGCGGCGCCGGTGCATGACCGGATCGGCCAGCCGGCGGTAGCCGTCATGCTCGCCGTCGAACACCTGGATCGCCGCGCCCGGGCGGTGCTCCAGCAGGCGCGCGTTGGCCTTGCGCATCCACATGAAGGCGCCCGCCATCTCCGACTGGTCGACGCCGTCGATGGCAACCGTGTTGTGCGCGCAGGTGCTGCGGAAGTAGTCGCGCCACTTCTTTTGCGTGTGGTAGGCGTAGGTGCCCGGGTCGACCAGCACCTCGGTGCCGCCCACCGACAGGGTGAACGACAGCGCGTCGGCGTGGCCGTGGGCGGCGATCGACAGGTAGCCGAGCGGCGCGCAGTCGACCACCATGCGCACTTCCTGCGGCGTGCCGAAGCGGTGGCCGAGCAGGTAGTAGCCGCCCTGCGGGAAGGCCATCACCGTGCGTTCCGGCTCGCTGCGCAGCTGCGCCCAGGCGCGCTCGCCGTGCTCGCCGAACAGCCATTTGTTCTTGTCGTCCAGCTCCCCGGCCTTGTGGCGGAAGTCGCCGCGGTCGAACAGGATCGCGCAGCTGGCCAGCAGCGAGCGGTACGGGCACCAGCCTTCGCCGTAGGCCAGGCGCACCATCTGGGCGTCGTCGGCGTCGCCGGTCATCGGCACGTGGCCGCCGACGTCCATCAGCGCGCTGACGAATTCGGCCAGCTTCTCGAGCCGCGCCAGGTAGGCCTGCGAGAACGAGTCGCCGGACGCGCGCGCGATCGCCTGGCACAGCAGCATCATGTCCATCACCTCGTGCTGGTAATAGACCGCCTGCTCCTTGTTGACGCCGTCGGCGTGGTTCTGCTCGATCGCCTCTTCCTCCAGCCCGCGGCGCGCGACCTCCAGCCAGCGCCGGCTCTGGCTCCAGCATGGCCAGGTCATGCAGGCCGCGTACAGGCCCATGTACTCGCCGAACAGGTGGTTGTTGGCCGAGGAATGGCGCGAGAAATAGCCGGCGATGAAATGGCAGTGTTGGTAGACGTTGTCCAGCCACTGGCGGCGGAAGCGTTCACCCTGCCCGCCTTCGAACAGCACGCTGGCCTCGCCGCCCAGCAGGTGCCAGGCGAACGACCAGTTCAGCAGGCGCACCGCCAGCTCCAGGGAGCTGGTCCAGTGCACGCCCATCGGATACGGGCACTGGTCGAACCAGGACTGCAGCAGCGTGCGCGCTCCTTCCGCATAGCGCGCCTCGCCGGTGCGGCGGAACGCCAGCGCCAGCGTCACCAGCTCGAGGTGGCGCGACGGCTCCCACAAATACTTGATGTCGCCGACGGTCTTTTCGTTGCGGTAGTCGATCGCCTTCCCCAGCATCATCGGCGCCATGGTGCCGGTCTTGGGGTCGCGGTTCCACTGCGGCGGAAATCCCAACTGCACGCCGCGCAGCGCGAACACGTTCCAGTGCCCGGCCAGGATCGCGTCGGCGGCGTGCTGCAGCGCCGACACGTCGACGCCCTCGCCGTCGCCGACGAAGGACGGGCCAAAGCGCGACAGGTCCGGGGCCGGCGGCGTGGAAGCCAGGCCGAGGCCCAGGCGCGTGACTTTTTTCTGCGCGATCTGCTGTACGCGCCACAGGATCTCCGGGGCGCCCATCAGCTTGATGCGGTTAATTTTCCATGCGAGTGAGGTCATGCGGCGCGAAATCCCAGGTCGGTATAGATTTTTTCGATGCGCGGCACCACGGCCTGCGCGCAGTAATCGCTTTCCACCTTGCGGCGAGCGGCGGCGCCCATGCTGCGGGCCAGCTCGGCGTCGGTGGCGAGGCGGCGCAGGCGGTCGGCCAGCGCCGGCACGTCGCCGGGCGTGACCAGGAAGCCTTCCACGCCGTCATGCACGGCTTCGGGGATGCCGCCCACCGGCGTGCTGACCACCGGCAGGCCGGCGGCCATCGCCTCCAGTACGCTCATCGGCAGGCCTTCGTTATAGGACGGCAGCACGAAGATGCTGGCGTGCGCCAGTTCGCGCGCCTTGGCTTCGTCGCGCACCCAGCCCAGCACGTGCACGCGGTCGGCAATGCCCAGCTCGCGCGCGCGCGCCTGCACCTTGTCCAGCTCGCCGTCGCCGCCGAGATAGAGTTCGATCGGCGTGGTGGGGTTCAGCGACGCCACCGCTTCCAGCAGGTCGTAGGATCCCTTGCCCTTGTTCAGGCGTCCGAGGCACAGCACCTGGGTGCCGCGGCGGCTTTCCCACGCGGCCACGGTCTCGGGCATGATCACCGGGTTGCTGATCACGTCCACGTTCGGGTTGCGCGAGATCGACTGCACCCACTCCTTCCATTTGGCCGACAGCACCACCACGTGCGCGGCGCGGTCGAACACCCAGGAGATGAAGCGGCGCTGCAGCGGCCCGCTTTCCTGGCCATAGAAGATCGCGAATTCGCCGCCGTGCAGGTGCAGCACCGCCGGCTTCCTGAACAGGAAGGACAGCAGGAAGAACACCGACTTGCGCCAGAAGCTGGCACGCGAAGCGACGTGCACGTGGACCAGGCCGACCTGGCCCGTAAGCAGCATGCCGAGGTAGCGCAGGTAGCCGCCCAGCATGGCGCGCAGCTTGTCGAAGCGGCTGCCGTCGCAATGGCTCTTTATATAGTGGACCGGGAAGCGCTGGAACATGCCGGAGCTGGCGTACACGTTCACCACCGCGGCGATCCCGCCCATGGTGTCCAGCCCGGTCCCGATCATGACGATCTTCTTCATGTCTCGTTTACCACCCAGCGGAATTTGCCGGCCGCCGTATTCGGCAGGTCGTCCTTGTGCACGATGTCGATCTTGACGTAGGCATCGACCATGGTGCGGATGTTGTTCAGCAGCTCGGCCTCGTCGGCCGGCGTGAAGCCGGTGTCCGGGACGATCCGCACTTCCCAGTGCGCCGGTCCGACCTGGGCCACCTGGGAGCGGCGGATGTTGTGCGCATACTTAAAGGCGAAGGTCAGCACGGACGGGCTGAGCACCATGCCGTTGCTGCCGGTGATGCTGTCCTCGAACTTGCCGGTGACTTCCTCGATCATCGGGAAGCTGCGCCCGCAGGCGCAGCGGCCATGCTTGAAGCGGGTCCGGTCCGACAGGCGGTAGCGCACCAGCGGCATCACGTCGTTGTAATAGGTGGTGCCGACCACGAAGCCGTAATCGTCGGTCGGCTGGTCGTTCTCGTCGAGGATCTCGACGTGCGCGTAATCGGTGTTCAGGTGCAGCGAGCCGTGCTCGCACTCGGTGGCGAAGGCGACCCGCTCGGCCATGCCGTACATGCCCATCACCTTCGCCCCCAGCCACTCGAGGATCGCCTCGCGCTGGTGCAGGTAGATCGGCTCGGAGGCGGGGAACACCACCGGCACGCGCAGGCGGCGGTTGCGGCGCGCAAGGTAGGTCGCCAGCGTGTAGGCGGTGGACGGATAGGCCTGCAGCATGTCGGGCTGGTACTCCTCCAGGCGGTCGATGATCGCATCGACGCAGGCGTCGTTCAGGTGGCGCGACGACAGCAGCAGCTGGTTGTTGTAGCGGTTGTAGAACCAGTACGGCGGTTCGGCGCGCGTGATCGGCACCACCTGGTCGCCGCGCAGGGTGCTGCGCTTCATGCCTTTTTCGAAGCCGCCCCAGCGCCAGTGACGCTTGATGAATTCGTTCTCGTACAGCACCGAGCGCGGGCTGCGGAAAATCGTCAGCGGCGCGCCGCTGGTGCCGCTGGTCTTGCCCAGCGCGTGCCACATCCTCGGCACGCCGCCGTTCGGGTACAGCGTGGTGCTGTTGGCCAGCAGGGTCTGTTTGTCCACCACCGGGAAGCGTTCGCGCAGGACCTGCTCGCTTTCGGCCACCGTGAAGTTGCGGTCGATGTGCGCGTAGAACGGCAGCACGTCGATGGCGCGCTGCAAAGTCGCATGCAGGCGGCGTTGCCCCAGCGCCCGCAGCTGCTGTTCGTCCATGCGCTCGTTGGCGGCAAGTTCGGCGGCGATCGGGCGCGCCAGCGCCGGGTTGTCGCGGAACAGGAAGCGTCCGCCATACAGTAATTCGTTCTTGAGCTGGGTGGTCATGGCTTTCCTTAGGCGAGCA
The DNA here is from genome assembly GCA_035759315.1 of Telluria sp. Taxonomy (GTDB): domain Bacteria; phylum Pseudomonadota; class Gammaproteobacteria; order Burkholderiales; family Burkholderiaceae_D; genus Telluria. Next base: position 9,921 of record DASTVB010000070.1, read on the forward strand.
GGAACTGTTCAATTTCACGGCCCGGGCTGCCGCGCTGCTCGAGCCGCTCGCCGGCCTGGCGGATGGTCGCGGCCAGGCCGGCGCGGAACTCGTCGTCGTCCAGCGCGCGCCGCAGCGTGGCGCGCATCGCGGCGACGTCGTCGTGGTCGACGAAGCCGGGGTAGTCCGGGCCGAGGTATTCTTCGATCGATTCGTGGCGGGTCGCCACCAGCGGCTTGCCGTTGCGCAGCACGCGCAGCAGCACGCTCTGGCCGCAGGCCTCGCCCTGGCTCTTGAGCGGCATTGCCACCAGCCGGCTGCGCGCCAGCAGCGTCTCGAATTCGCTTTCCGGCAGGTCGCGGTGGATGGTGGTGTTGGGGCCGCCCTGGCCGCTGATCTGGTTGCGGCTGGACGCCACGATCACCAGCGGCTCGGGCACGTCGGCGGTGGCCGAGAGCAGCAGGTCGTAATCGCGGTTGGAATAGCCGCCGGTGAAGATGAAGCCGTCGTCGGCCACCGCCCCGGCCTTGCCGTCCAGGTCCTGGCGCCACAGGTGGTGATAGATCGCCTGCGGCGGCACGCCGACCGCCTCGACCAGGTTGCGCGCTTCGCCCGGCGAAAACGTGATGAAACCGAGGCCCGGGAACATCAGCAGGCGCCAGGCGGCATTCACCACGCGGCGCGCGACATTGCTGTGGACAAAGCAGGCCATCACCAGGATCTTGCACGGGCGCGGCAGGATGCCGAGCCGGATCGCGGCCAGCACGGGCAGCGCCTGCCAGCCGATCACCAGTACCCGGTCCTCGCCGGTCCACAGCTTGCGGGCTTTCCAGATCTTGGGCGAGAGCATCGACCACAGGATCGCGAGCTTGCCGCGGAAGGCGGAAGGCGAGCCATGGTCGGGACCCAGGTTGGTCACCCTGGCGCCGCCCGCGACGAGATGTTCGATGACATCCCTGTAACCGCCGCGTTGTGACAACAAGATGTGGATCATTGGAAAATCTTTCAAAAACGTTAATTAATTATGCCACTTTCCATTAAAAGGAAGAGTTCGCTTGGGCAATCGTGCGCGCCGTTACGACAGGGCCCGGTAGCGCCGCGCGACCTGCTCGGCGAGCACCCGGTAGCTGCGGTTTTCCTCTATGAAGCGGGGGCCGGCGGCGGCCCGGGCGCGGGCGGCGGCCGGGTTGTCGAAGATGGCCGCGACGCCCTCCGCCATCTCGTCCGGGGTGCTGCCGGTCAGCCAGCCGGCGTCGCTTGCCGACAACACCCGGACCTGGTCCGGTGTGTCGTTCCCGACACAAGGCACTGCCAGCGCAAGGTACTCCAGCAGCTTGGTCGGGGAACTGATATCGAACAGTTCCCCGCGTGGAATATAGGAAATTGCGGCATCGGCGCCGGCCAGCAGCGGCAGCGCGTCGTCAGCCGCCAGCCAGCCGGTGATGTGGATGGCGTCGGCCAGGCCCAGGCCGGCGGCGTATTCGCGCAGCCGCGCCACGTCCGACGGGGTCGGGGAATCGCCGATCAGCAACAGGCGCGCGCCGGGGTAGCGGCGGCGCAGGATCGCGAGCGTGTCGAGCACCTTGTCCAGGTGGCGCGAGCTGTCCAGGGTTCCCAGGTAGGCCAGCACCGGCGCCCCTTCCCATCCGGGCAGGCGGCGCGGGCTGATCGCGGCCGCGCCCAGCTTTTCGGTATCGACGCCCATCGGCACCGCGGTCATGCGCTCACGCGGGATGCCGCGCGCGGCCATGCGCTCCAGCATCGCGTCGCTCTGCACGAACACGTGGTCGGCGCGCGCCAGCACGATGCGGTACAGGATCGCGCGCTCGGCCAGGCCTTTCCACAGCACCAGGGTGTAATGCAGGCTGAAGCGGCGCGCCAGCTCGCGGCGGGCGCGCTCGATGCGCCCTTCGCTCATCAGGAAGGAGACCCAGTAGGAAAAGCGCATGCCGCGCAGGCGCGCAATCGCCAGCGTGGCCAGGCCGATGCTGACCATGTCGCGCACCTGGATGATGTCGCATTCGCTTTTCGGGACCGTCAGCGCGCTGCGGATGCACAGCCAGGCGAACGACAGCTCGTTGCGCCAGCGCCGGCTGTGGCGCGCCGGGCGGCGGGTCGACAGGAAGCCCTGGCCGGCGGCCTCGCCCTGGCCCGCCTTGCCGACGATGTCGCACGCCACCGCGTGGCGCGGCAGGTACTTGCCGAACAGCGTAGCCACGTCGGCGCGGAAGGAAGGCAGGGGCTCGGGCACCAGCTGCAGGATGCGGAAACGGGGTTCGGTCACGGTACGTTGTCGTGAAGGTTAAGTTGTCTTAATAATACTACTTCGGAATCGAAATCGTTTTCTCATTAACAACAATCGTGCGCGAAGTATTGCCGGAACTCATGCTGATGCGGGGCCGCTTGCAGCCCACGTCGAGTAGCACCAGCATCTCGCCGCGCGGCGTGGAGCCGGTGACGAAGGCGGCGTGCCACTCGCGCGTCCCGCGCTTGGGCGGCGGGCCGTCGGTGAACGCCAGGCGCATCCGATCACTCAGCGGCGTGATGCAGACCGCGCGGCCTTCATGTTCGATGATGGCGCCGCCGTCGCGGTCCGGGCGGATCGGTGCGCGCGCGTGCATATTCCACTCCCAGGAATGGGCCGAGCGGGCATCGAGCAGGTCCTGCACCAGCACCACGTCTTCGCCGCGCAGGTACCACACCCGGCGCACCGCCGAACGCAACTCGGGCCCGTACGCCGGCGCCGCCTGCCCTTCCGCGAAATCCAGCGCGCGCGACGTGCTGAACTGGGTGATGCGCCCGTTGCGCGCCAGGTTGATCGTGTTGCCGTCGGTGAGCTGGCCGCGGCCGCCGTCGTAGGTCACCGCGTTATGCGCGCGGGTGGCCCGGTACCAGTCGTTGAACAGCGGCGAGCCGTAGAAGTCCATCGAGCCGGACGCGGTCAGCAGCGGCTTGCCGCCCAGGTGCAGCAGCAGCGCGTTCTGGTCGCCGTGGCTGTGGTTGTAGCTGCCATAGGGGCTGGACTTGAAGAACACCGAGGTGCGGCCCGGATCGGACAGCTCGCTGTGCATCGCGACCCAGCCGATGCTCGGGTACAGCGCCGCGTCGGCCGGCGCGGCCGGCCGCACCCGTTTGTATGGCAGCGGGTGAGCCGCCGACAGCAGGGTCAGCGGATCTTCCGTGCCGGGCAGCTCGTGCGCGTACCAGCTGGCGGCCGGCGTGCGCACGCGCGACGCGAAGGCCTTGAGGTGGCGGTAGTCGGGGGCGATTTCGCTTTCGTCGCCGAACACGTGGCCGGCGCCGCCGGGAGGCACGAAGTGGGCGAAGAAGCGCGCGAAGCCTTGCGACCAGGGCTTGGCGAACAGGTTGACGCCGGTCGCATGCGCCAGCGGATCCCAGGTCTGGACCGCGTAGGCGGCGGTGTACTGCCCGTAGGAGGTGCCGTTGGCAAAGCCGCCTTCCGGGCCGCTCCATGGATACACCGAGTTGATGTAGGCGCGCACCGAAAAGTCGAACCACTGCGACGCCGCCGGGATCTCGCCCAGCGTCAGCGCCGATACCACCGCCAGGAAGCCGAGGTTGACCGCGCCGTGCGAATCGAAGGGATACTGGTCGATGCGCCCGCCGCGGCCCGCAAGGTTGGCGTGGATCTGGCCGGCGCGCGCTTCGATCACCCGCAGCCAGCGCTGGCGGCGCTGCGGATCGAGGTCGCCGTGCAGCAGGTCGAATCCCTTTGCCAGCGCCAGCGCCACTGCGCGCGTGCCCTGGTCCTGGTTCGCGAAGCTGGTCGGCCCGTTCGGATCGAGGCTGGCCAGCTCGTCGCCGCGCGCCTTGGCTTCGGCCAGGTGCATGCCCTCGCCGGTCATCCGGTACAGCAGCGCGGCCGCCTCCATCTGGCGTGCGCTGCGGTTCACGCGCTGGCGGATGTCGGCGTTCTGCTTGTGGCCGGCGGCGCTGGGACGCGAGCCGGTCGCCAGCGGCCAGTCGCGGTCGGACACCGGCCTGGTCTCGCGCCGCCTGCCGCCTACCTCGGAGGCCAGCGCGCGCAGCGCGCGCGCACGTTCGGCCTTGTCCATGCCACCGCCGCCGGGCGGCAGGCTGCGCGGGCGCTGGCGCGCCAGCACGCGCTCGCGCAGCGCGCCGTTGCCGGGCACTTCGAACACGGTGGACGAACGGGCGATCTCGAACTGGCGCGTGTCGGACCACGGGCCGCCGCGCGCCGGGCGCACGCGCCAGCTGTAGCGGCCGGGCGCGAACGCCTTTTCGGGGAGGTACCA
>DASTVB010000071.1:0-6620 GCA_035759315.1 Telluria sp.
TGCCGGAGTTCGACCGGCGCGTGCTCGAAGTGCTGCGCCAGCCGCTCGAATCGGGTGTAGTCACCATCTCGCGTGCCCTGCGCCACTCCGACTTCCCCGCGCGCTTCCAGCTGGTGGCGGCGATGAATCCCTGCCCCTGCGGCTACAAGGGCCATGCGTCCGGCAAATGCCACTGCACGCCGGACCGCATCCTGCGCTACCAGGAACGAATCTCCGGTCCCCTGCTGGACCGCATCGACATCCAGATCGAAGTGCCCGCGCTCGGCCCCGAATTCATGTCCCCCGCTGCGGACGGCGAACCGAGCGCCGCGATCGCGCCCGGGATCGCGGCCGCCGCTCAGCGGCAGCTGGCGCGGCAAGGCAAGCCGAACCAGATGCTCGGCACCCGCGAGATCGAGCGCTTCTGCATTCCCGACGCGGAGGGCGAAGAAATGCTGCGCCGGTCCATGCTGAAGTTCCAGTGGTCGGCGCGCTCCTATCACCGCATCCTGCGCGTCGCACGCACGATCGCCGACCTTGCCGGCGCGTGCGACGTCGCCTCGGGGCACGTGTCGGAAGCAGTCGGGTACCGCCGCGCCCTGTATGCCAGGCCTGCGGACGCGCAGCTGCAATCGGTCGACGATGTATAGGCGGGCCTGCTACCATGCCGGGATGAGATCCCTTACCGCTATCGTCCTCTGCACCACGCTGCTGCTCGCTGCCTGCAGCCCCGAATACAACTGGCGCGTGTACAACAGCCCGGACGCGCCTTACACCGTACTGTTCCCGGACAAGCCGGCCACACACACCCGGACCATCGACCTTGGCACCAGCAAGGTCGACATGACCATGACGGCGGCCGAGGTGAACGACACCGTGTTCGCGGTCGGCACCGGGGAGGCCAGCGATCCGGCCAGCGCGCAGGCGGCGTTGGCAGCGATGAAAAGCGCGCTGGCCCGCAACATCGGCGCCAAGGTAAGCAATGAAAAAACACAGGCGGGAACCGCGCTGGAAATCGACGCGCGCGGGGTCCGCAATGGCCAGCCGATGCGCCTGGTCGGACATTTCGAGGCCAAGGGCAAACGCTTCTACCAGGTGATCGTGCTGGGCCCGGACGGTAGCGTTCCGCCCGAGCAGGTGGAGCAGTTCATGACTTCGTTCACGCTGCGCTAGGGGCGCACGAGAGCACGCGTGCGGATGACCAAAATCCAAGTTCATGTTATCGTTTAAGCACAACATTCATCCTTGGAAATCCGCCATGCTAATCCATTTTCGCTCTAAATCCGCCGCTGACGTGACGATGTACAAGGAGCACGCGAAGCGGCTGCTGGACCTGCTCGGCAAGGATCCTGAACAAGGCATCATCACCGCCGGGGAGGCAGCCCGCGCAGTCGGCGTGCTGGAACATGAAATCGAAGAGAGCCGGCTGCACCCGATGACTGAGGAAGTGAAGCGCGACATCGACGCCCATCACGGCGAAGAAGGCAGCGATGCCGAGCACGAAGAAGTGCAGACCGTGACGTTCGCGGCGCGCGCCTATCCATTGCTGGAAATGCTGCGCGCGGCGCGGGACGAGAAGCAGGATGTCGTCTGGGGCGTATGAAGAAGGACTGCGTCCTCGATCAGGGCCCGGATCCGGACCGGGCCCGCGCGTAAGCGCCGTCAAGGACATGCCATAGCAGCGCGGTAACGGCGCTGGCAATCCACATCGACCACAGCGTGTGCGACAGGAAGTGCGCACCGCGCAACTGCTGTATCCAGCCGACGCCCAGCCCGGCCGCCAGCACCAGGACAGCCACCACGGCCGCATGGCGCGGACGGTGTGGCAGCCAGAACACCACGATCCCCAGAATCCACAGGAAGCCTGACGCATGCCCGCCAGGCCAGCAATGGCCAGCGTGTGCGCCGTGAGGTATGGAATCGAGCAGCCGGAAATAGGGCTGGGTGCCGTTAAAGGCCCGCAGGTCCCAGGGACAGCTCAGTGAGCTGGCCTGCTTGGCCGCGCTGACGCTCAGCGGAACCAGCACCGCGCAGAGCGCGAGAAACCGCATGCGCAGGCGCACCCAGGCGCCGAATAGCCCGAACCTGGCGTCGTAGAGCGTAACCGCGATCACCATTGCGCCCGCCGCGACACACAGGTCGCGCAGCAAGCCGTGTCCTACTGTTTCGGCCAGCCATGCATGGCGCCAGGGGAACTCGCGCAATACCGGATCGTAGGCGGCCCGTGCAAGCAGCATGTCGACGGCTGTGAACTCGCCGAGCCACAGGATCGCGAGGGCGGAGAGCAGCAATGCCGCGGCAGTCCTAAGCACCACGCGTGCACGCCTGTATCAGGTCGAGCGACGAATCGTAGACGGCCGTGCTCACGTTCAGCATCCCGAGTACCGAGTGGAATACGTTATCGTGCGAAAACGGCTGGGCCGAGCGCGCCGACAGGCAGCGCTGGTCAATGTGGAATCGCTGCGCAAAGCGGTCGGACATCCACAGCATCATCGGCACGTGGGTCTGCTCGCTGGGCGCGACGATCATCGGCGCTCCATGCAGGTACATGCTCTTTTCGCCGAGCGATTCACCGTGGTCGGAGAAGTACAGCAGCGCCGTGTCCACGTCTTCCCGCTGGCCGGCTTCGCGCAGCAGGTCGATTGCCGAACTGAGCACATGATCGGTATACAGGATCGAATTGTCGTAGGCGGCCACGATCGCGGCCCGTTCGCACTTTTCCAGTTCATTGGTCTCGCACACCGGGCCGAACCTGGCATAGCGGGCCGGATAGCGCTTGTAATAGTCGGGACCGTGGCTGCCTTTCTGGTGCAGCACCACCACCAGGTCCCTGGTCGAGGACCGGATCAGGTCCGGCAGGCCCGCGAGCAGCCGTTCGTCATAGCATTCGTCGGCTCCGCACATCGCGTTGCCCGCGACCGGAACCGAAACGTCCACGCGCTCGACGCGGTCGCACACGCCCTTGCAGCCGGAATTATTGTCGCGCCAGACCACGCGGAAGCCGGCATGCGACAGCACATCGAGCAAGCCTTCCTGGCTCCGGGCCTTGCTATCGGAATAGGCGCCGCGGCCGAGCGCGGAGAACACACATGGAACCGACACCGCGGTCGCGCTCCCGCACGACTCGACGTTGGAAAAATTCACCAGCCCGTCCTGTCGTGCGAGCTCCGGATTGGTATTGCGCGCGTACCCATTGAGCGAGAAGTTCACTGCGCGCGCGGTCTCGCCGACCACGATGACCGTCACCGTGCGCCGCCCCTGCGCCGTCCAGGCCGGTCCGCGCAGCGCATCGGTGCCGAGCGGCGCCACCACGACCGGCTGGGCAAGCTTCTGCCGCACGTAGCCGTTTACGGCCTGCAGGTAATTCGTGGGCGCGAGCAGGAAGCGCAACTCCCGGTGTTCGCGCAGCGCCGGGGCCAGGGTTTTAGAAAACGCAAACAGCAAGGCCGCCGCGATCGCCAGTGACAGGAGGAACCACCCGCCCGCCTTCACGGCCTGGCGGCGCACGGTATCGTAATGCACCGGGGTTCGCGCGACCAGCAAAGCGGGCAGCGCGCCAAGCAGCAACAGGGTGGCGACGAACCGCAAGTTGAACAGTTCGGTCGCCTCGCGCATATCGGTTTCGACCACGTTCTGGATCATCGCCTTATCGATCTGCACGCCGTACCGGTCGACAAAATAGCTTGCGGCGGCACTGCAGACCAGGATCAGCATCAGCACTGGCTTTTGCAGGTATGGCAGGCTCGCCACGCTCAACAGCATGTTGAACACCATCGCAACCACCACGAAGCTGGCCAGCTGGACTCCCGGCGCGCCATCGGTGGCGGCGACGAAATGGTGCCAGAAGGTCTGGTTGGGAACCGCTGCGAGGAATACTGCGACGATCAGGGTCAGCGAATGCGCGGCGACGCGCGGAAGAACGGGGAGTTTCAAGGTGATCCTTTACGACTGTTCGCGCAAAGATACCCACCCTGCCATGAAGAAAGCGTCAAGCGGACGTTAAGTCCGCGTTAAGGCCCGTGAAAATGGATCGTGAACTGGCTGCCCCGTGGCCCGGGGCGCGTGTGTGACAGCGCACAGCCCAGCGTCGTGCAAATCCGCTGGGTCAGCGAAAGCCCGAGCCCGGTGCCCCCCGAGCCCGCGCCGGCTTTCCCGTCCAACGTAGCCAGGACCTGTTCCGGCACCCCGGGGCCGGTATCGCGCACTTCAATCCGGTCGGCATATACCGCCACTACCACCTCGCCGGAAGCCGTGTACTGGCAGGCATTCCTGATGAGATTGCCGATGGCAACGCCACACAACTCGCGTTGTCCCGGAACGGTAACCAGTGCATGCTCCTCCAGCCGCAACTGCACCGGCTTCTCGGCCACCAGCACCTGGTAGCGCTGGACTTCGTTACGTGCCACCGCGTTGATGTCCACCTGCTGTTTTTCGAATGACCCGCCCGAACGGGCCAGGACTAGCAGGGTGGTAATGACATTCGTCGCTTCGCTGGCGGCGGAGTAAATGCGGCGTGCCGGGGCTTCGAACGCGGGCTGGCCGGCGCCGCGCGCCTGCAAGACCTCGGCGGCGCCCATGATGACGGTCAGCGGTGTGCGCAACTCGTGACTTACGTCGCCGGCGAAGGCGCGTTCGCGCTCCAGCGCACTGTCCAGGGACTTTGTCCGTTCCATGAACGCTTCCGCCAACTGGCCGAGTTCGTCGGGACGCCGCGCGAGCGCGGGCTGGTCGCGGCCCTCGCGCACCGCTTGCGCCAGCATGGTGATCGGATTGACGAAGCGCCGTGCGACAAACCCGCCCAGCACGGCCGAAAGCAGCAGGAAGCCGGCGAAGGTAAGCGCAAGCATGGAGTACACGACATATTCAATGTGCACATAATCGCTGTTGTGGTCGGCGACGACAAACTCTCCCGTGGCATCGCGTCCGGCGTAGACGTGCAGCGTGTGCCCATCCACCGTGCGCTCGTGCACGCCGTCGGCGAGGCCGCGCAGCGAAGCGGGAATCGAGGGGGCATGATGGAAACTGACGCCAGCCGGCATTTCTACCGGGAGGCCTCCCGCATGGCGCGGCGCTGCCCATGCCGCCACCGCTTCGAGCCGGTCGTCGACCAGCCTGACCTCGATGCTTTCCACGGTAATCGCCGCGAAGATGGCGAACAGGGTGCAGAACGCAAGGCCGAACGCGAGGTACGCGTGAACGATTCGCCTGCGCATGGTCGTTGGGGGCCTCATGCCGGTACCAGTTTGTAGCCCAGGCCCGGTGCGGTGTGCAGCATCGCGGTTGCAAAAGGCTTGTCGATCGCCTGTCGCAAGGCATGGATATGGGTGCGCAAGGCATCGCTGTCCGGGGGGCTGTCGCCCCACACCGCATGTTCAAGTGCGCTGCGCCGGACCATCCGCGGCGACTCGCCCATCAGGCAGCGCAGCAGCGTGTAGCCAGTTGGCGTCAGCGACAAGGGCACACCGGCGCGCGCCACCTCGTACGTGGCCGTGTCGAACGTCAGGTCGCCGACCCGCAGGACCTCGGCCGACGCCAGCGGCCGCCCGGCGCGACGCACCAGCGCACCAAGCCGCACCTCGAGTTCGACCAGTGAGAACGGCTTGACGAGGTAGTCGTCGGCGCCGGCGGCGAAGCCGGCCACCTTGTCGTCCAGCGTATCGCGTGCAGTGAGCATCATCACGGGTACCGGATTCTTCAACTCGCTGCGCAGCTTTGCGCAGAAATCGAGTCCCGTCATGCCGGGGAGCGACACATCAAGGACGACCACGTCGTAGGCGTGCTCCGCGGCGAGCGCCAGGCCGGCATAGGCGCTCGATGCGGAATCGAGTACATGTCCCTTCGGTTCTAGGAATTCGTACAGGTTGGCGACGATCGCCGGGTTGTCTTCAATTATGAGGATGCGCATGCGGCTAATGTAACCGCAAGCGCGCGCCACGTCACCGGCGGCGGTATGAAAATCGTTGATCCCAGCCGCCTGTGAAATCGGCCTTTTTCAACAATCAAGTGAGGTTCGAACATGAGCTTAACCATTACCTCCGAGGCGTTCGGCGCCGGCGCCAGCATTCCGGCCCAATATACCTGCGACGGATCCGACGTCTCGCCCCCGCTGTCCTGGACCGGCGTTCCTGCAGGGACGAAGAGCCTTGCGCTCATCGTGGACGATCCCGACGCGCCGGACCCGGCCGCGCCGCAGCGCACCTGGGTGCACTGGGTCCTCTACAACATCCCGGCTGATGCGACTGGCCTGCCAGCAGGCGTGAAGCCCGAACAGCTACCAGCTGGAACCCGGATAGGCCAGAACGATTGGAAAAAAGCGGCATATGGCGGACCCTGCCCGCCAATCGGACGGCACCGGTACCTTTTCAAGCTGTATGCGCTGAATGAAGTGCTTTCCGAACTCGGCCCAGTCACCAAAGCCCACCTGGAGAAGGCAATCGACGACTTTGTCATCGAGAAGGCAGAGCTGATCGGTACTTACGAGCGTTAGCGAGCCCCAAACGAAAAAAGCCCGCTGACATTAGTCAGCGGGCTTTTCTCTTATAACTAGCCTGACGATAACCTACTTTCACACTGGTTGCAGCACTATCATCGGCGCAAAGTCGTTTCACGGTCCTGTTCGGGATGGGAAGGGGTGGGACCGA
>DASTVB010000072.1:0-6745 GCA_035759315.1 Telluria sp.
GAACTCGAAGCCGACTATTCGTGACCTGGAGGAGGGGTAACTAAAAAGTTTCCCATATGCATGTTTTTGGTCGTAACATATGGTTTCCATCCACCATATACCGCCCTGGCCATGCAAAGACTCCTCCTCGCAGTCCTTCTCGCACTCACCCTTGGCAGCCCGTTTCATGCGCGCGCCCAGGAATCGTCGGCGCCGCAAATGTCGTCCGAGCAGTTCCTGGCCACGCTGGCATTCAAGACCGGCAAGATCACCCTGCCCGGAAACATCGCAACGCTCGACCTCCCGCCATCGTTCCGCTACCTCGATCCGAAAGACAGCGAGAAGCTGCTGGTGGACGGCTGGGGCAATCCGCCGGGCGGCGAGCCCCCGCTCGGCATGATCATCCCTGCGGACGTGGATCCGCTCACGGCCGAAGGCTGGGGCGTCGTCATCACGTATGACAAGGACGGCCACGTCAAGGATGACGATGCCGACAGCATCAATTACACCGACCTGCTGAAGGAGATGCAGGAATCGATGGCCGCCTCGAACGAGGAACGGAAAAAGTTGGGCTACGGTGCCATGAATCTCGTCGGCTGGGCTGAGGCGCCGAGCTACGACAAGGCGAACCACAAGCTCTATTGGGCCAAGGAACTCGACAACGAGGGCCAGAAGGAGCACGGACTAAACTACAACATCCGGGTGCTGGGCCGCGAGGGTGTGCTGGTGCTGAATGCCGTAGCGGGCATGAGCCAGATCGCCAAGGTGAAGAGCGAAATGCGCGGCGTGACCGCGTTCACCGATTTCACGCCGGGCAACCGCTATGCCGATTTCAATGAAAGCACCGACAAAGTGGCCGAGTACGGGCTGGCGGGTCTGGTCGCCGGCGGCATCGCGGCCAAGCTGGGCTTCTTCGGCAAGCTGTTCGCCCTGCTGATCGCATTCAAGAAGCTGATCATCGTCGGCGCGATCGCGCTTGGAGCCGCCATCGTCAAGTTCTTCAGGCGCGACAAGGCTGCGGAGTAGGGGGCAAGGTGGCAAGCTAATCGCCGCGCTGCTCGTCGCCGGAAAACTGGGGAAGGTCCTGGTGACCGGCGGCACCATGCTTCTGTCGATGGCGGTGTACAGCTGGGTATTCCCAGGTGCTCGCGATCATGAGCTACCAAGTCCACGACATGGTCGGAAAATAATCGCCAACGGGACAGTCCCAGCTACATCTGGCGGAAGAGGGACGCGTAGAGCGGCCCGACCCGCAGCTTTTCCGGCCGCTTGCGCAGGTTGAGGGTGATCTTGCCCCCTTCGTCGCGCGCGGCACTGGCGACGCAGTGCGAATTGACGATGGTCCCCCGGTGTACCTGCCAGAATACGTCCGGGTCGAGCTGCGGCAACAGCTCCTTCAGGCTGACGCGTATCAGCGCCTCGCCGTCGGCCGTCACCACGTTGACGTACTTGTCCACCGCTTCGAAATACACCACTTCTGCCACCGGGATCATGCGCACCTGGTTGCCGACCGCCGCGCGAATGATGTTCAGGCGCGGCGCCGCCGCCTCCGGCACCATGGCGCGCAGCTGCGCCAGCAGTCCGTCCATACCCGGCCCGCGCGAAGCAAGCCGCTGGCGCAGCCGCGCCACGGTCTTCGACAGCCGTTCGTCGCTGACCGGCTTGAGGACGTAGTCGACCGCATCGCCCTCGATCGCGGCGATCGCGTACTCGTCGTACGCGGTCACGAACACGACCAGCGGAAAGGGTTCGCCGTCCGGCCAGTGTTCCGCCAGCTCCTCGGCCGCTTCGAGTCCCGTCGGCCCCGGCATTTTGATATCCAGGAACAGCACTTCCGGCTTCAGCTCGAGAGACCGGGCGACCGCCTCGATGCCGTTCGGGCAGCTGGCGACTACCTCGAGTTCGGGCCACAGGCGCGCAAGGCTGTGCTGCAGGGTGGCGGCGAGGACCGGCTCGTCTTCGGCGATGATGGCGCGGATGTTCATGGGTGGGCGGGAATCAGGATGGTGGCGATGGCGCCGGCGGGTTGCGCCGGCAGCAGGGAGAGGGACGCCTCCGCGCCATACACGGCGTGCAGGCGATTGCGGGTATTGGACATGCCCACGCTGGTGCCCGGCTTGCCGGGAGGCGCATGCGGGCCGCGCCCGTTGTCGGTCACGGTCAGTTCGATGGCCTGGTTGCGGCGCGCTGCGCTGATCGTCACGCGGCCGCCTTCGATCTTCGGCTCCAGTCCGTGCGCGATCGCGTTCTCCACCAGCGGCTGCAGCAGCATCGGCGGCAGCGGCGTGTCGCGCAGCTCGGGCGGCAGGTCGAGCGAGTAGCTGAGGCGCGACCCCATGCGCACCGCCATCAGCCCGAGGTAGGCGTCCAGCAGCGCGAATTCCTGCGCCAGCGTGGTCTGCTCCGAGCGCGAGGAGCCGAGCGTGGCGCGCAGGTACTGGATCAGCTGGTCCAGCATGTGCTGGGCGCGTGGCGGGTCGATCGCGATCAGTCCCTGCACATTGGCGAGGGTATTGAACAGCATGTGCGGTTCGAGCTGCGCCTGCAGTACCTGAAGCTGGGCCTGCACCGCCTGGCGTTCGATGCTTTCGGCGCGCGCCTTCTCGTTCGCCGCTTCGGTCCGTGCGCGGGCGAGGCGTTCGCGTCCGACGTACAGGGCAACCGCGGCGCCGGTGGCGGTAAAGGTGAACAGCAGGTCATCCAGCCAGCGACGGGACCAGAGCACAGGAGTATTGCCGACCGGGTCAAGCCCGAGCAGGTAAGCGCCGAGGTGGGAGCCGATTACCTGGCCCGCAGGCACGATGATGACGAGCATTGGCAGGAACTTTGCCCAGTTGATTCTCTCGCCGTCGCCCCAGAATGCCAGCCGCACGCCCTCTATTCCAACAAAGATGGTGGTGCCGATGCAGATGGAGAAGAACAGCACGATCGGGAAACGGTCGGCACGGCCGGTGACCGCGGTAACGACGAGGGCGCAGGCGATGTTAACCAGCGTGACGTAGAGGCCGTTGACGAGGAAGCGCTTGAATGGGAATGGTTTCATGGGTCCCATTCTCTGCAAGATGGGGGGCGCGGGCAAGTCTCATGCGACAAAACCGGCCTGCCGTGGAGTAAAACCGTCCCGTCATCCCCGCGAAAGCGGGGACCCATGCCGAAGCGCCGCCCGGTTACAGTGTTTAAAGCTCATGCTCAGCATGGGTTCCCGCGTCCGCGGGAATGACGGCTGCGACCGTTCCGTCATCCCCGTGAAAGCGGGGACCCATGGAGCGGCGCCCCGTGACAGATTTTTGAAGCTCATGCTCAGCATGGGTTCCCGCGTTCGCGGGAATGACGGCGCTCTTACAGCACGCCGCGGTTGCGCAGGGCGGCGATGTCCTCGTCGGAGCGGCCCAGCACCTCGCGCAGCACTTCGTCGGTGTGCTCGCCCAGCAGCGGAGGCGGGCGGTCGCTCTCGGCCGGCGTGGCCGACAGCTTCATCGGGCTGCGCACGAGTTTGACCTTGCCCGCGGACGGATGCGGCATCTCGTAGGCCACGCCGCGCGCCTTTACCTGCGGGTTCTCGAACACATCGTGCAGGTCGTTGATCGGACCGCACGGCACGCCGACCGCTTCCAGCTGCTCGATCCATTCGTCGCGCGTTCTTTCCATCACCATCTCGGCCAGCAGCGGCACCAGCAGCTCGCGGTTCTTCACGCGCAGCGGGTTGGTGGCGAAGCGTTCGTCCCGCGCCAGTTCCGGCCGCTGCCCCGCTTCCACGAACTTCTGGTACTGCCCGTCGTTGCCGGTGGCGACGATGATATGGCCGTCCTTGCAGGCGAAGGTCTGGTACGGGACGATGTTCGCGTGCGCGTTGCCCCAGCGCTTGGGCGGCTTGCCGCTGTTGAGGTAGTTGCTGCCCATATTGGCCAGCATCGCCACCTGCGTGTCGAGCAGCGCCATGTCGATGTGCTGGCCTTCGCCGGAGCGGTCGCGGTGCGTCAGCGCGGCCAGGATCGCGACCGTCGCGTACATGCCGGTCATCAGGTCGGTGATCGCGACGCCGGCCTTTTGCGGGCCGCCGCCGGGCAGGTCGTCGCGCTCGCCGGTGATCGACATCAGCCCGCCCATGCCCTGGATCAGGAAATCGTAGCCGGCGCGGTGCGCGTAGGGACCGTCCTGGCCGAAACCGGTGACCGAGCAGTAGACGATATCGGGCTTTACCGCGCGGATCGACTCGTAATCGAGGCCGTAGCGCTTCAGGTGGCCGACCTTGAAATTCTCCAGCACCACGTCGCAGTGGAGCACCAGCTCGCGCAGCAACTGCTGGCCGTCCGCGCTGGCGATATCGACGGTCACCGAGCGCTTGCCGCGGTTGGCGCACAGGTAGTAGGCCGCTTCCTTCGTATCATTGCCCAGCGCGTCTTTCGCATATGGCGGCCCCCAGGCGCGCGTGTCGTCGCCGGCGCCGGGGCGCTCGATCTTGATCACGTCCGCGCCGAGGTCGGCCAGGTTCTGGGAGCACCACGGTCCCGCGAGCACGCGCGACAGGTCGAGGACGCGGATATGGCCGAGCGCCTTGTTCAGGCCGGGTTTCTGGGCGGTCATGATGGCTGAGTGTTATGCAGATTCAAGATTATAGCTGGCGACAAAAAATGCTTGAAACCTGTACAACTGTCTCTACCTGAGATGAAGCACAACACAAGGAGGAAGCACATGAACACCACCTGGATCCTGGCGGCCGATGGCACGCGCGCACGAATTTTCGCGATGGAAGGCACCGAGGTGCAAGAAGTGGAAGACCTGAGCAATCCGCGCGGGCGGGCTGCCGAGCGCGACATCAACACGGACAGGCAGGGCAACTGGAACGGCGGCGGACGCCAGCAGGGTGCCAGCCATTCCTACGAGCCGGACATGACTCCGCTGAAACACGAAGAAGAAAAATTCGCAAAGGCCATCGGCGAGTTCCTGGACAAGGCATCGCTCGAAAAACGCTTCGACAAACTGTGCGTGATCGCGCCGCCCGAGTTCATGGGCCGGCTGCGGGAGAAAATGGGCGCCAACGCCAAGAAGCAGATCGAGGAAGAACTGGTGAAGGACATTTCCTGGTTCTCGGACGCCGCCATCGCGGAATACGTGAAGCAACACTTACATTGACATCAGGCACGTACTCTGCAACCATATGGGCATGATTACTCATCAACTGCAAACCGAACTGCTTGGATGGTGGCGCCGCTGACAGCGCGCGGCCTTAGTTCGACTAGCAACAGATGTCCAGAATAACGCCGCCTCACCAGGTGGCGTTTTTTATTGTGCGCGGCGGGTGAGGCAAACAGGAGCCTTCATGAACGCAAGCGCAACACAGCAAGTTATCCTCACCGGCGACCGTCCTACCGGCCCGCTGCACCTCGGCCACTTCGTCGGCAGCCTGCGCAACCGCGTGGCCTACCAGCACCAGTACCGCCAGTACATCATGCTGGCCGACGCCCAGGCGCTGACCGACAACATGGAAGACACCGGCAAGGTGCACCGCAACGTGATCGAAGTCGCGCTCGACTACCTCGCGGTCGGCATCGACCCGGCCAAATCGACCGTCTTTATCCAGTCGCAGGTTCCAGAGCTGGCCGAACTGACCTTCTACTACCTGAACCTGGTAACCGTGGCGCGCCTCGAGCGCAACCCGACCGTGAAGGAGGAGATCCGCCTGCGCGGCTTCGAGCGCGACATCCCGGCCGGCTTCCTGACCTATCCGGCGAGCCAGGCGGCCGACATCACCGCCTTCAAGGCGCACGTGGTGCCGGTGGGCGAGGACCAGATCCCGATGATCGAGCAGGCCAACGAAATCGTGCGCAAGTTCAACCGCCTGGCCGGCCGCGACATCCTGGTCGAATGCAAGGCGCTGGTGCCCGAAATCGGCCGCCTGCCGGGCACCGACGGCAAGGCCAAGATGAGCAAATCGCTCGGCAACACCATCAACCTGGGCGCCAGCGAAGCGGAGATCCGCGCCGCCGTGAAAATGGTCTACACCGACCCGCTGCACCTGCGCGTCGAAGATCCCGGCCACCTCGAGGGCAACGTCGCCTTCCTGTACCTGGACGCCTTCGATTCCGAGAAAGACGCGCTGGCCGAAATGAAAGCGCACTACGTGCGTGGCGGCCTGGGCGACAGCGTCGTCAAAAAGCGCCTCGACACCGTGCTGCAGGAGATGCTGGCCCCGATCCGCGCGCGGCGCGAAGAGTACGCCCAGGACCGCGGCCAGGTCATGCAGATGCTGAAGGAAGGCACAATGGTCGCGCGCGAAACGGCTGCACGCACCCTGGACGAAGTGCGCGCCGCCCTCGGCCTCTCTTATTTTTAATCAAACCCGGGGTCAGGTCACCTCCGCAGAGTGTAGACCTGGCCCCGCCGCTTACAACGCGGTGCCTGACCCCGGTAGCAAAAGCTTCGACTTTGGTCGCGCACGATTGGCGCGGCATCGCCTCGCGCTACAAATCCCCCCGAATTTCCGCACCATCCCTGACCTGCATCAACCCCGGTGTCAGGTCAGCATTCCCCTTGGTGCCTGACACCTCGGGGGAGGGCCGGTGCCTGACACCGATTTGGAAGTAGCGGGGGACGATACTTTGGGGTGCGCGCGGACGCACCGGCGCACATTCGCTCGCCAACGGCTGGCCTGGATGGCAGACTGGCGCTTTCTGGAGGAGGCGCCATGAGCAAAGGTCTTCGGTTGTCGGAGAAGTGGTTCCAGCGCGGGCTGTGGCTGGTCGCGATGGCGTTCGCGTTCTTCCTG
>DASTVB010000073.1:0-3104 GCA_035759315.1 Telluria sp.
GCGCTCGAACAGCTGGTAGATCCTGCGGTACTGGTCGTACCAGCTCTCCGGCTGCGTGAACGCGTGGCGCTCCAGCGGATAGCTCGCCAGTTCCCAGTTGTCCTTCTTCAGTTCGATCAGGCGCTGCGCGATGCGCACCGAGTCCTGGTAGAACACGTTGTCGTCCACCATGCCGTGCGAAATCAGCAGGTGGCCCTTCAGGTTCTCCGCATATTCGATCGGCGACGATACCTTGTACGCTTCCGGATCGATGTCCGGCGTATTCAGGATGTTGGCGGTGTAGCCGTGGTTGTAC
The DNA here is from genome assembly GCA_035759315.1 of Telluria sp. Classification (GTDB taxonomy): domain Bacteria; phylum Pseudomonadota; class Gammaproteobacteria; order Burkholderiales; family Burkholderiaceae_D; genus Telluria. The sequence goes on from DASTVB010000073.1 coordinate 296, forward strand.
GTGGTCCAGTCGGTGACTGGACGCAGAGCGGCGCCGGCCTTGAAGGTCTCCGGTGCGCGCATCAGTGCCATGAAGGTCAGGAAGCCGCCGTAGCTGCCGCCGTAGATGCCGACGTTTGCCGGGTCGCCCTGGTGGTTCGCCACCAGCCACTTGGTGCCGTCGATGTAGTCGTCCAGCTCAGGGTGGCCCATCTTGCGGTAGATCGCGGTGCGCCATGCGGCGCCATAGCCCTTGGACGCGCGGTAGTCGAGGTCCAGCACGATGTAACCCTTCTGCACCAGCAGGTTGTGGAACATCTGCTCGCGGAAGTAGTTCGGGTAGCGCTTGCTGACGTTCTGCAGGTAGCCGGCGCCGTGCACGAACAGGACGATCGGGTAGGTCTTGCCCGCCTCCATGTTCGCAGGCTTGTACAGCTTGCCCCACACCGGGTCGCCGCCGGCCGACGATGGCACGGTCACGTACTGCGGCTGCACCCATTCGCGCGCCTTGTATTCGGCGGTGCGCGTATCGGTCAGCCTGGCGACGCTGCCGCCATGGCTTGGCTGCGTGGCGATCTGCACCGGCATGTAGGCGGACGAATAGGCCACCAGCAGCTTGCGGTCGTCCGGGGACAGCGCGAAGCGTTCCACACCGCCGCCCATCGCGGTCACTTCCTTCACCGTCGCGTCTTTCGCGCTGACTTCGCACACCTCGTAGGTGGCCGGGTCCTTGCGGTTGCAGACGAACCAGGCGTACGCGCCGTCAGTCGCCCAGCGCACGCCGGTCGCTTCCCACTTGCCGGAGGTGAGGGCGCGCACGCGGCCGCCGTTGTTGGTGTACAGGTGCGAGTAGCCGCTTTCTTCGGAGGTGTACCACAGCGTCTGGTTGTCCGGCAGCCAGCCGAAGTCGCCGTCGCCGCTCCAGTTGACCCAGGCGGTGTCGGTCAGGCGGTGCACCGGCTTGAGCGCGCCGGCCGCGGTATCGACGGTCGCGATCCAGCGGTCCTTGTTGTCGACCGCGCGCAGCATGACCGCGACCTTGTCGCCATCGGCGCTCCACACCATCGCGTCGCCGTTATCCTCGACGCGCACGGCGCGGTTGCCCTTGATCGGGTCGAGCTTCTGGGCCTTGCGCATTTGCGCCAGCGGGTCTTCCGCCACGCCCGGCAGCACGTCGTAGGACAGGTCGCGCACTTTGCCGGTGGCCAGTTCGACCAGCTTGACCGTGTGCGGCGCCGGCATGTTGCGGCCGACGCGGGTGCGCTGGTCGTCGAATTCTTCGTAGCCCGATTCGGTCACGTAGCGCGGCATCTTGCCGACGCGGCCGGTGTCGCCGCTCTTCGGCGCGGTAACCAGCAGCAGCCACTTGCCGTTCGGGGACAGCGAGCTGGCCTGCAGCACCACTTTGTCGCCGAGGTAGATCGGCGCCGGGGCGCGGGTCGGATCGGCGAGGCGTTCCTGCTCGCTGCGCGCGCGCAGTGCGTCGCGCTCGTCCTTCTGGCGCTTGAGGGTCTGAATCAGGCGCAGCTGCATGGTGCGCAGCGCGTCGTCGTCAGGCGCGGCGGCAGGATCCTTGGTCGCGCGCGGCATCGCCAGCGGCGAGGTGACGCGGTCGGCGCGGTTCCAGCTGAACCAGTCCTGTCCGATCCGGTACTGGATGTCCTTGCCGTCGGCGGAATACTGCGGCAGCGCGCGCGCCGAGGCGCCGCGCGTGATCTGCACCAGACGGCCGCTCTTCATGTCGCGCTCGAACAGGTCGCCGTTGCGCACCATCGCGGCGCGCGTGCGGTCGCGGTTCATCACCACCACGCTGCTGTCCATGTCCGCCAGTTCCTTGTCCGCGATCAGGCGCGGGCTGCCGTTGGCGGCGATCCAGGTGTCGCGCAGCGGCGACCCGGCGCGCTTCTGGCGGTAGTAAACGGTGCGGCTGTCCAGCCCCCACCATGCGTTTTCGACCGGCGCGCCGATCCAGTCGGGATCGGCCATGGCCTGGTCCAGCGTGATCGGCGTGGAGGCCGAAACGGGCAGCGCCAGCGCGGCTGCGATCAGTGCGAATGAGAGCTTATACATATATCCGAAAGGTGATAAGGCAGGGGTGGAGACAGAGCATTCTAGCCCAGTTCTAGGCAGCAATACACCATGCAAACTGCGGTGGCGCGGCGTTTTTCCGGCAGCGCCGCGCGTCTCAGCGCCGGCGGCTGGCCAGCATCAGTAGCGCCTTGGCGACGTACAGAACGATCAGCGTGCCCAGCAGGTCGCCGACGAACATGACGGTGAAGCCGCGCAGCAGGTCGACCGGGTCGCCATGCAGGGCAAACCAGATGTGGTGCAGCAGCGGGCTGGCAATCGAATAGACCAGCGCGCACAGCAGCAGGCGGCGCGGGGTCAGGTTGGCGAGCGAAGGCCTGAGGCCGTACCACGCCTGCACCAGGCGGTAGCTCAGCCAGGGCGCGGCCGCGGCCAGGATGCCGCCGGCAAAGGCGCGCACCGGGTCGTTCGGAAAGAACCAGAAGAAACTCACCAGCCAGGACACCAGCAGCAGCCCCACGACGCCGGCCTCGCCAAACAGCAGGGTGCACAGCAGCCGCACGCCGGCCGGCAGGAATATCCAGTTGATTCCCGGCACGAATTCCAGCCACCTGAACAGCAGCTCGTTGACGGCCAGTGCTACGAGGAAAATAACCATCGTGGCCAGGACCATCGAGATTTCGAACCGGACCTGGTGATCGGCGGCAGGCTGTTGCATTGTTGTTTATCCGGAAGTCGGCAGGCGGCCACAGCATATCCGGAATCGCTGGTTTAAGGAAATAATGGTATAAAGCCGACCATGA
>DASTVB010000074.1:0-69741 GCA_035759315.1 Telluria sp.
TGTTTTTTTGCATCGCAGCATGTAGAGTTAAGCCCTCTTTTTCATATTCTTGAGCGGAAACTTCTCTCTTATGGCTTTAATTGTCCACAAATACGGCGGTACGTCGATGGGCTCGACGGACCGCATCAAGAACGTCGCCAAGCGTGTCGCCAAGTGGCACGACGCCGGCCACCAGATCGTGGTGGTGCCGTCGGCCATGTCCGGCGAAACCAATCGCCTGATCGGCATGGCAAAAGAAATCATGGAGCACCCGGACCCGCGCGAGCTGGACATGATCGCCGCTACCGGCGAGCAGGTCTCGGTCGGCCTGCTGGCAATGGCGCTGCTGGCGATCGGCAAACCGGCGGTCTCCTACGCGGGCTGGCAGGTCGGCATCAAGACCGACTCCTCGTTCACCAAGGCGCGCATCCAGTCGATCGACGACACCCGCATCCGCACCGACCTGGACGAAGGCCGCATCGTGATCGTGACCGGCTTCCAGGGCGTTGACGAAGACGACAACATCGCCACGTTGGGCCGCGGCGGTTCGGACACTTCCGCCGTGGCGATCGCCGCCGCGATGAAGGCCGACGAATGCCTGATCTACACCGACGTCGACGGCGTCTACACCACCGATCCGCGCGTGGTGAGCGAAGCGCGCCGCCTGCGCACCGTGACGTTCGAAGAAATGCTGGAGCTGGCCTCGCTCGGCTCCAAGGTCCTGCAGAGCCGCTCGGTCGAATTCGCCGGTAACTACCGCGTGCCGACCCGCGTGCTTTCGTCGCTGACCGACCCCCTGATGCCGCTGGAAGAAGAAGCCAAGTCCGGCACCCTGATTTCGTTTGAGGAAGACACAGACATGGAACAAGCCGTCATCTCCGGCATCGCGTTCACGCGCGACGAAGCAAAGATCACCGTCCTGGGCGTGCCGGACAAGCCGGGCGTGGCCTACCACATCCTGGGACCGATCGCCGACGCCAACATTGAAGTGGACATGATCATCCAGAATCAGTCCGTGGATGGCAAGACCGACTTCACCTTCACAGTCTCGCGCAACGACTACGTCAAGGCGATGGGCGTGCTGGAGCAGGTGAAGGACGAAATCGGCGCCGCCAGCTTCGTCGGCGACGCCAAGGTCTCGAAGATCTCGGTGGTGGGCGTGGGCATGCGCAGCCACGTGGGCATCGCCTCCAAGATGTTCCAGACGCTGGCCGAAGAGGGCATCAACATCCTCATGATTTCGACTTCCGAGATCAAGATTTCGGTGCTGATCGACGAGAAATACATGGAGCTGGCAGTGCGTGCGCTGCACAAGTCCTTCGAGCTGGAAAACGAATAATTTCCGGGTTTTTGTGTGCGTTCCATTGACCAAACGGAACGAGACAAGTATGATCCGGTCTCCTGTTGTCGCGCTCGCGCAGCAGCAGGATAGTTGATTCGTCAACTGGAGACGTGGCCGAGTGGCCGAAGGCACATCCCTGCTAAGGATGCATACGGCTTATACCCGTATCGTGGGTTCGAATCCCACCGTCTCCGCCAGAACATTGTCCAGTTCGCTTTAGGGACATCAAGAACCCGCTGTTCTCCTAGTGAGACGGTGGGTTTTTTGTTTGTGCTTGGTCAGTAGTGTCCAGCCACGTCTAGAATTTGGGAATCTCGTGCATGCAAGCCACTGCGGCTGCGGACCAAAAGTGCCTATGGGTTTGCGCTTGAGCGGGTTTGGACCTTGCGCTCGACAATGCCCTGCATGCAGCTGATTAACGTTGCCTGGTCCTCGCTCTTCAATCCGCTCTTGAATGCAAAGATCCGGTCGACAGCATCTTCGGTGTTACGGCTCAAGAACTGCATCCGTTTCCCAGTGACCGCGGCCAAGAGGGTCTTTAATCCATGCTCGAAGTCCGCTGTCCCCAGTATGAAGCCTGGCGATGACGAGGGAGAAATGTTGAGCGCTGCCAGCGGCCGGCCCTCGCTCGCCTCGGCGACCCAGAACTTGATAGGGGCACGCGGATCGGCTTGCCTCGGGAGCTGCCCAGCATTGACCTCGCTGCTGGACGTCAGCCAGCGGCCAGCCTTGAGCACGGCGAAGTCGGAGTCGGCCTGGAGCACTACCGAGAAATCATGGAGCTCGACACTCTTGCCGGCCTTTACCATTACCATCGCGCGCACCCCGCAGGCGCTGAAGCCATGCTCGTCGCGGGACAGATGGGGCTGAAGTTCGGCCAAGTAGGACTCCACCACCAGCTGGGCCATGGCCGGGACCGGCGCGGCACAGCACAGGGCTGTTAGCAAGCAAAGAAGTTGTTGCATCGACCATCCAAAAAATTTCCATAATTCTATATTATTGTCATTTCAAAAAAAGAATAATGGGTTGCCCATCGTTGCAGCCCATAGACCAACTCATCCGAAACGGCGGGCATCGTGGGTATTTTTCTTGGGATAATGGTCATCGTGGTGGTCGCACATTGATCGGTGAAGTGCTGATGCGCAGCACCACGGCCAGAAAAGGGACGAGATGATGGCCACCATGGGCAGGCTGCCCGATTTTTCGCCGTCCCAGACACTTGCCAGCCCCGACGGCTCGGCATGCATCGGCATCGACACGGCCCGCAATAAACTGTGCCTGATGACGCACGCAACCATCGGGCGCGCACGGGTGATTGCCCACCGCGACATCCTGTCGGTCGAGGTGTTCGAAGACGGGGCGTCGGTGACGAAGACCTCGCGCTCTTCCCAACTGGGCGGGGCCCTGGTCGGTGGCCTGGTGCTGGGCGGTGTGGGCGCGATCATCGGGGGCTGTCGGGCAAGTCGTCGACCCATGCCAAGGTCAAGCGGGTCGAGCTGCGCATCGTGGTAGACGATTCGACCACCCCGCTGTTCGACCTGGTGCTGTGGACATGGCGCAGGAAATCGACCGCACCAACGGCATCTATATCGCCGCCATGCAGCAAGCACGGCACTGGTGCGGGCTGCTCGAGGTGCTGATCAAGCGCGCCGATTCCGACTTGCGCGCCGCGTGCATGGCGCCAATCGGGCAGGAACGGTCCAACCCAAGCGTGGCCGACGAACTGGTCAAGCTGGTGGAGTCGCGACCGCGGCATCCTGACCGCCACGGAATTTGCCCACCAGAAGGCCAGGCTGCTGGCCCAGGAAGCTTGACCGCGCTCAAGCAAGCCGGTTCTTGTTCCTACCCTTACAGCATGAAAGCCTCACCGTGAATTCCAGGTTTTTTCGTTCTATATCGTCCCAGACATGCCCTCGAGTAGCAAATTTGAGAGCACCCTTTTGGGGACGCGCCTCCAGCAAATATGTTGAGCTCCCAAATTGCCAAAGCAAATTCCACCACTGATTAGCAGCACTATGCCTCTGGGATGCGACCCGTATGACCAAAGCGGGTTCAGGCATTTGATCTCGGCAGGTAACAGTGATGGGCTAACTCGTTTCCAAAGGGGCTGGTACTATGCCTACAGTCAACTGAACAATTGGTAGGGATCGATGAGCAAAACTTGGATGATTCGAGGCGAAGGTGGTCGCTTGTTTGACACGTTTCGTGAGCAGTCAATTGCGGCCATCGGGTGGGAAGAGATTGCTAATGAAGTAAAGCTCGGCATGAGCAAGAAAGACATCACCGAGCTCTACTTACAGAAGGATCCCAAATTGAAGCGTGGCAGCGCCATCGCTGGGGCAGCACAGGTGTGGCGCTTTCTAAACGAAATTCAAGTTGGCGACAAGGTGGTCACCTACTCTCCTGGTAACCGCACCTATCTTCTCGGGACCATAACAGGTCACGCTGCATACCGCGCCGACACCGCGTCCCAGGGTATTGCGCTTGTGCGTCCTACTGAGTGGATTCCCCAAGAAATTGACCGCGACCGGCTAACTAAGCGGGCCAAAAATTCGTTGGGCTCGACCTTAACTGTATTCGTCGTACCAGATGCTATCGCCGGAGAATTGCTCGACGTCATTCAGGGTAAAGCGCCTGCAGTGTCTGCTCACGATCATCTCGATACTTCAGATAACGAGGACGCCGAAGCGGCGGCGCTGCTCCCGGCTTCCCGCGACCCGCTCGAGGATATCGTATCTGTCGCCCTAGAACGCATAAAAGACGTTGTTGCTGGGCTCGACTGGGACGAAATGCAGGAGCTCGTCGCCGGCATTTTACGCGCTATGGGATACAAAACACAGGTCTCGCCTCCGGGGCCAGACCGCGGCAAAGATATTGTTGCGTCTCCTGACGGCTTCGGCTTCGAACATCCTCGCATCGTGGTGGAAGTAAAACATCGAGGAGGGCAAATGGACAGCAAGGCTATTCGAAGCTTCCTCGGGGGGCGACATAAGGATGACCGCGGTTTGTTCGTTAGCACCGGCGGGTTCAGTAAGGATGCTTACTATGAGGCTGACCGTGCCGCCGTGCCCCTTACCCTTTGGACGATGGATACGCTTGTGCGAGCACTTGTTGAACATTACAACAACACGGACGCTGAGACGAAGCGGTTGGTACCGCTCAAGCGGTTGTATGTGCCTGCCTGATGTTCTTCGGCGACTTAGCGTCCCAGATGGATCGCATGATGTACTCGCTCATGATCTGGTTCTGGTGATAAACGGGCCCTGGCTTGCACAACGTCATGATCGAATCCGTGTTTTCTCGTCAAGGTAATGCTTGGCGGAGGGGGATTTTTTTGCGATGGCTGGGATAAGCGTAATCAAATAGAACTGTGTTACCAGCATAATGCTCGTACACAACGGAGTCGTCGAAACGGAGACAAAGCATGACCCGAGTTCGCGTTGAAAGCTTCACCATCTCGCTCGACGGATATGGAGCAGGTCCGAATCAGGACATCAAAAATCCGCTAGGCGTCGGCGGGGAGGATCTGCACCAGTGGCTGCTCCCCACACGCACCTTTCAGCGGGCCCTGTTCGGGCGGGACGGCGGTACGACCGGGGTTGACGATGAATTCGCAGCCCGCGGATTTCAAAACGTCGGGGCATGGATCCTGGGTCGGAACATGTTTTCGCCTGATCGTGGGGACTGGTCTGACCCAAACTGGAAAGGCTGGTGGGGCGACAATCCACCGTACCACGTGCCCGTCTTCGTCTTGACCCATTACGCGCGTGCGCCCATCGTGATGGAAGGCGGCACGACATTCCACTTCGTTACAGGAGGCATTCGCGAGGCGCTCGACCGTGCACGCGAGGCTGCTGCCGGAAAAGATGTGCGGATCGGAGGCGGGGCGAACACAATCCGGCAATATCTGAGCGAGAGCCTGATCGATGAACTGCACGTTGCAATCTCGCCGGTGCTACTCGGACGGGGCGAGCCGCTCTTCGAAGGGCTCGACCTGCCTGCTCTTGGGTACAAGTGCATGGAATTCGTCGCGTCGGAAAAGGCCACGCACGTCGTCCTGAGGCAAGCAGCTTGATCGTGTGAGATGCCCACGTAGCGAAGGGGGCTCGATGATTTTGTTCGGCGAGCTACCCAAGCGAGACCAGGCACCAGGTGGAGAACCCTGACTGCGCGTACGGCATCGCGCGGTCAGGTTTTTTTTTGAACGAAGCGGTCAGAAGAACGGGTAAACCACCGACGCGCGCAGGTACTTGTACTGGTAGTCGCCATGAACACTTGGCTGGCTTGCGCCAACGTCAGCGCTGGTCTGCAGGCCGATCGCGACATCGTAATGCCATGGCTTGTCCGGGAAGGATTCCAGGCGCACTTGCCAGCCGCGCGCCGGGGAACTCACGCCGTTGGCCTTCTGGCGGCCGGCCTCGAAGTAAGCCGAGACCATGCCGCGCAGTTCGCCCACGCGGCGGCGGATCCGGATGCCTCCAAGATAGTCTTCGTACGAGTCGGGGGAAAAGTACAGCAGGCCGCCCGGCTGCGAATCCGAATAGTGGCGCGCTTTGGCGTACACGCTCAAGCCCATGTCTTCGACCACCACGTAATTCGCCTTCAAGCGGAACAGGTCACGCTGGTTGTTGTCGGAGAAGTCGAGTCGGCCGGCGACGCCAGCCAGTACGAAACGGGGTGTGATTTCCTTGTCCGCAGCCAGCGTATATGCGGAGTAGGTGATGCCTTGCTTCAGGCTTGGCGCCGACTCGACCAGGTCTTTTTCGAAGCGCGCTTCGAGGTTGACTGCGCCCGGCATCTGGCCGGCCAATTGAAACGCGCCCAGCGTGCGGCGACCGAAGGAGTCGACGCGCGCACGAGTAATTTCGCCGTCGGCCCTGATCGCGCCGAAGACCTTCGACGCAATGAGGCTGTCGGCGCTGCCTTCGGTTGCAAATCCCGGGCCTTCGTAGTTGAGCTGCCGGTGGCGGTACGCGATCTTGTCGATGAAGTTATCGGCAGCGCTGGTGTAGAAGCCGGCGCCGGCGGCGACCGTGCGCGCGGTGAAATCGGCCGAGTCCGTGCTGCGCGAATATTCCCCGAGTGCGAAAACCGGTACGTCAGCCTTGGCACCATTGGCGATCGAAGCCGCCAGCGTCAGTATGGCGATGGCGATCGGTTTCATTTGGTTCCCCAGTTCTTACGCATTTTGAAAATCTCTTTGAAGTAGCCGACTACGCAGGCCGGTTGAAGGACTGCACCATAAAACAGGATGTAGGCGAGGAAGCCCGTCAGGTTCTTGCGAACCTTCAGGCCCTGGGTCGCGAACATCGAGGATTGGATGGCGAACATCTGGTAGTTGACCAGCATCGCCAGCGGCAGCACCAGCAGCGTCATCGGACCGGCAAGCCAGTAGTAGCCAGCCAGTGCGAGCACGATTCCCGGCACGAATGTCAGCGTGTACACCACGTCCATATAGGGCGTGAACAGGTTGTACCAGACGAAGAAGGTCGACATGCGTTTCTTGAACAGAAGGCGCCAGTGGGACTTCATGGCCTCGATCAGGCCGCGCGACCAGCGCTGGCGTTGGCGGATGAACTGGCCGAGCGTGTCGGGTGCATTCGTGAACGAGCACGCGTCCTCGCAGTAGCCGACCTGATAGCCGCGCTCGAGGATGCTCCAGGTGACGACGATGTCTTCACCGATGGACTCGGGCCAGCCGCCGACGTCACGCAGCACCGAGGTGCGATATAGCGAGAAGGCGCCTTGCGCCACCAGCGTGCCCATGTACATGCTCTGGATCCGCTTGACCGCGGCGATCCCGTGGAAGTAGTCCCATTCCTGGACCTTGGTGACGAGGTTGTCGCGCGAGTTCCGCACCATGACTGCACCGGCGACCGCCGCCGTGTCGGGGCTGGATTCGACGTAGCGGCTCACCAAGTTGCGCAACGCATCCTTGTAAAGGTAGGAGTCGCCGTCGATGGTGATGGTGAGTTGGTGCCGAGCCAGCTTCAGGCCTTCGTTCAGCGCTCGCGCCTTACCGCCATTCTTCTTGAGATCGAGCACCCGCAGCCACGGGTAGTAAACGCTTTGCAGGACATCCATGGTGGAGTCCTTCGAGCCGTCGTTGATCGCGATGACGTCCAGCGGTCCGGGGTAATCCTGGGCAGCGATGCTCGAAAGGGTAGACAGGATCGAGTCTTCCTCGTTGTAGGCGGCGATCAGGATCGTCACGCCCGGCAGGCTGTCGTGGTGGCGCCGGCGAGGACGCTTGTCCATTAACAGGCTGGAGACCAGGAAAGCGTTCACTACGCCGGGCACTACAACCACGGCGAAGATCAGTGCGAATGTGAGCGGTTTGCCGATCAGCTGGTTAAGGTCGGCCAGCCATTGGCGCGCGATCCAGAGGGACAGCGCCGTCCAGCCCAATGCACACGCCAGCGCGATGACATATTTGACGCGCAGGGGCAGGCCAGCGGCCTGGTGTTCTGGCTCGGGTGGGGCCTCACGGGTGGTGGACGGCGGCGGGACTGGATACGGTCGGAAGGGCGCCTGGGAAGATCGGTCGAGTATGGTTTGTAGTTTTGCAGACATAACGGACAGCCAATTGTTGAGCACCCGCTACGGTATCATGACAATTGTGCATACAAGCCCGAATATTACTTATACGTAATTCAGTTTTGTAAGGGAATATTACAGGCCTTGCCAGAAATGAAAGTAGCCCCGAAATTTCCGCGCCGCGGGGCATCAGCTTCACCGTCCTTTCACAAGAACGCGGCCAAACAAGGGTGGAACGGTGATGGTAATGCTCCGCCCTGACGCATTGAACCCGGTCCGATCCAGTACGTCCACATAGATGCCAGAGGGAAATCCGTCGGGCAGCGCAACGGTGACCGTCTTCGCAACAGTCGCGTTGTTCATGGCCACCAGCGCCTGCTTGTCGCCATCGGTGCGTGCGACCACGATCAGATGCTCATCGAGATGAAGCGGCGCGCCCAGCGTGCCATGCCGCAGCACAGGGTTATTCTTCCGCATGGCGGTCAGCGCCTTGAATCGCTTCAGGAAGGCCAGGTCAGGCTTCCCGCCAACGTCCTGCCATGGATATGCCGCGCGGTTGAGTGGATCATCGCCGCCGGTCATGCCAACCTCGTCGCCGTAGTAGATGGCGGGAGCTCCTGGGAAGCTCATCTGGAAGAACATGGCCAGCAGCATGCGCTGCTTTGCCTGCGCGATGACAGCAGGGCTGTCCTCCGGTCCGTGATAGCCGAGATAATGCAGCGACCGCGCCGCGTCGTGCGTCGACAGCAGGTTCATCAGCGCGTAGAAGGACTGCGCCGGATAGGCTTCGCGCATTTGCTCGATGTTGTGGTACACGGCGGTCGCCGGCAGGCCCGCAGCGTAGTCGAGGACCGTGTTGCGGAAGATGTAGTTCATGGTCGAGTCGAACGTGTCGCCCAAAAAGTACTTGGACGCGTCGAACCACGTTTCAGCGATCGTCAACGCATCGGGACGGTGCTGTTTGACGGCGGTTCGCCAGCCGCGCCAGAAGTCGTCCGGCACCCATGGCGCGACGTCCATGCGCCAGCCGGCGGCGCCCCGGTCCAGCCAGGTTTTCATCACCGAATCCGGCGCTCCGTAGAAGAAGCTGCGCAAGCCGGGGGAGGATTTGTTGAGCTGGGGAAGGTCGCGCACGCCAGTCCACCCCTTGTACTGCTTGTCGGGATCGCTCTGGGAAGCGTCGAAGCTGTACCAGTCCGCGTAGGGCGAGGCGGGATCTATCCTGCCGTTCCGGAACGCGCCGCGGGATTCGTATTTGCCGAAGCGGTCGAAGTACAGCGAATCGCTGCCCGTGTGGTTCAGCGAAGCATCCGGGATGACGCGAATGCCGCGTTTGGCCGCAGCGGCCGTCAGGCGGCTGAAGTCCTCGTCGCGACCGAAGGCAGGATCGATATGGCGATAATCTGCGGTGTCGTATTTATGATTGCTGGCCGCGCGGAACATCGGAGTGATATACAGGGTGTTGGCCCCAAGTCCCGCGATGTAGTCGAGCTTTTCGATGATGCCGGCGATGTCTCCGCCGAAGAAATCATTGTTGGGATAGGCGTCGGAGCCGTCGCCGGAACCTGGCCGATAAGGTTGGTCCAGCCAGTTGGCATGGAATTCGATCGGCTTGTCCTGGTACCGGTCGCGTCCCGGTTTCGGGTCATTGGCGCGGTCGCCATTGCGGAAACGCTCGGGGAAGATGTAGTAATAGACCGCGTCCCTGGCCCAGGCCGGGACCTGGTAGTCCGGGGCGAATACGGTCTGGCGGAAGCGGCGGATGTTGCCGGCCTTGGCGGGCATGTGTGCTGCGACCCCCTTGCCGCCGGAGCCGCGTTCGCTCGTCCAATAGATGTAGTCGTCGTTGTTCTGGTAGACATAGCGGCGGCCGCCAATCTCGACCTCGAAGTAATAGCCGTAGACGCTGGCGTCCCTGAACCGGTAAGCGCCACTCCAGCGTTCACGTTCGCCGGCTGCGGACTTCCACAGCGGAATGCGCGCCAGCGGTGCGTATTCCAGCACCTCTTCATTGCCTTCCAGCTTGCGGCGCTCGATGACCAGGGTGGCATTGCTCACTCCCGGCAGGGCGCTCAGGCCGAAGCTGACTTCGGTTCCAGCTGAAACTGCACCAAACGGAGACTTGGCCGCGAGGGCGCGGGAATCAAATGCCACGCTCAGCGCAACAGGGTCGGTGACGATATCGCCGGGCTTGTCCGCGAAGGTCTTAGGGCCGATAACGACCTGGGCGACTTTGCCGGACGAATCAGGTACCAGTTTGATCGTGTGGGGCCCGGAAAAGACAAAGGCCAGATTGTTGGCGCCGCCCTTGGCCGTGCCGTCCACGACTGAAAATGGCGTGGACCGCGACAGTAAATTCGTTTTCTCGCTAACCGCACTGCCGTACGTGTGTGGCGGACTCCACTGGCGGTCGCTGATCTTGAATTCGGCACGTCCGGTCAGGCCGACATTCAGGTAATACGCGTCGCAGGAATATTGGAATGCGTAGGCATCGCGGGCGGTCCATCCATTCATGCCGCCGACCATGTAAAGGGTGGGAGCGTCCTCAGCCTGTGGGCGACATGCCGCATCCGCGGACGGATCGCCGGCAGCCGCTGCACCAGTCGAGAGTAGAAAGCCGCTCAAGGCGAGGAGGTATGTACGTACCAATACTACGGCTGACTGGGCGGAGCTCATTGGAGGGCTTTCTAGAAGGGCTTGGCACTAATGTAGTTCAACTACAGGCGAGTCGCAACAAGTTTAGTCCACACACGGCGCACGCTTCGGCTCGCGCAGCAATCGTAATCCGAAAGCCGTCACTCTGGAGCGCTGGGCAAACCGCTGCAGGGCTGGTGGATAATGGGGCATGTTCAAACTCACCTTTCTCGGCACCTCGGCAGGCATGCCGACCAAATACCGCAACGTCACGTCGCTCGCTGTGCAGCCCGGCCTGAGCCGGGACTGGTGGATGGTCGACTGCGGCGAAGCGACACAGCACCGCCTGCAGCACGTTCCGCTGAGCGTGCATGACCTCGCGGGTATCTGCATCACACACGTTCACGGAGATCACAGCTACGGCCTGCCAGGCCTGCTTGCCAGCGCCGCGATGGGCGGTCGAACTCGGCCGCTGGTGCTCATTGCACCGCTCGCAATACGAAAGTGGCTCGACGCAACCTTCGAGCATACCGAGCTCGCCCTGCCGTTCCCCGTGGTTCATGTCGATGTCGACGGTGACCAGACGGTGCACACGGAACCAGGCCTGACCATTGAACGGCATCGGCTGTCGCATCGGGTGCCCAGCGTCGGGTTCCGTTTTGCGATCGAGAAGGTCAAATGGAAGCTGGACACCGAGGGGCTTCGGGCGCGCGGCGTGATTCCGGGGCCGAGCTGGGGAGAGCTGCAGGCAGGACACGATGTCCGCCTCGACGATGGCACTGTGCTGGCGGCCGCCGATTTTCGCATCGCGCAGACCTCCCGGGCTGCACTTGTCGTGGGCGGAGACAATGACACGCCGTCGCTGCTTGCCGATGCATGCAAGGACGCGCAGCTGCTGGTCCACGAGGGAACCTATACCGAGGCGATCTCGCAGAAGATCGGGCCGGGGCCGACGCACAGTTCGGTCCAGCGTATCGCGCACTTCGCGAACGAGGCCGGCATGCCGAACCTGATCCTCACGCACTTCAGCCCGCGTTACGACAATGCCGAAGGGATGAAGGAGCTGGAGGCAGAGGCGCGCCAGTTTTATACCGGCCAGCTCTTCCTGGCGCGGGACCTGGCCAGCTATGAGCTGAAGCCGGACGGCGTGGTGCACCGGGTAGGTGAGCCCGTCGTCCCAGCGAAGGCTGGGACCCATACGTCGTTGGTGTAGCGATTGCGTCGTCGACGGACGCTCAGCATGGATCCCAGCCTTCGCTGGGATGACGCGGCGTGAGTCGCCGCATTGCTTAGCGCGGGTAGGTGAAACCGGTGCGGATGTCCATGGGAGCCAGCCGGTTGCCGTCGCGGACCATCAGCCGCTGCGGCGGTTCGTCGCCCGCCAGCGGACGCTGAATGTCAGGCAGGCCTTCGCCTTTGCGCATCAGCGGGTCGCAGCGCTGGTAGACGTTCGGGCAGCCGGTAGCTTTTATCAGTGCCTGCACCACAGGGATCTTCCACAATTCCACGCCCCCGGCATTGAACTGGCAAATCAGGTAGCCGGCAGCGCCGCCATAGCTGTGCACCAGCAGCCCTGGCAAGCCGTCTTTTTCGCCATCGACCAGCTGGACCAGCGCCTGCGGGTCGGCGGTGCGCAGCACATCGGCGCGGCGCTCGACTGCGGCCTGCACGCGCCGCTTGATCATCGCGTGATCGACCGGCTCGTCCTCGCGCAGCGTCCAGACGCGCGCCGCGATCTGCGATTTGGCGTTGTAGGCCGCGCGGGCAAGGAACTGGCGCGACGACGACTGCACGATCGCCGTGGCGCCCGGCTTGTTGCGCTCCTGTGGCTTGCCGTCCACCTTTTCGATGGCGGAGGCGTAAATCCACGGATCGCCGCCGAGCAGCGCCTTTTCCTTACCCTGTTTGATGGTGATGATGAGCATGTGCGGCTTTCGTTTCAAGGATCGGGATGATACAGCAAGCGGTAATGTCCTTGCCGCATGGAGCGCTAGTCGCCGCCGTCCACCCGCGCGCCGTCCTGCAGGCGGTCGTCCGGATGGGCGATCACGCGCTCGCCCGCTGTCAAGCCCGATAGCACCTGGGTCTGCAAGCCGTTGCTCACGCCAGGCCGCAGATGCCGCTTGCGCGCGCGTCCGGAGTTGACGACGTAGGCGGCCCACTGCGCGCCGTCGCGGAACAGGGCGCTGGCCGGCACCTGCAGGATGTCGCGTCCCTCCCACACGATGAAGCTTGCCTCGACCCGGTAGCCGTCACCCAGGCGCTCCCAGCGCGGGCGCGGCGAGGTGAATCCGACGATCGTCCATACCCGCTGCTCCTCGACGCCGAGGGCCGATATCTTCGTAAAGCCGGCCGGTTCCACGCGCTTGACTTCACCCTGCAGCGGTTCAGCGCCGCCCCAACGCTCGAACAGCACCCGCGTGCCCGGCTGCACCCGGACCGCATCGGCCGAGAGCAGGTCCACTTCGACCTCGAGCGCCCCAGGGTCGCCGATCTCGATCAGCGCCTGGCCGGCCGCCACCGGGCCTTCGCTCTTGCGCGGGATACTGAGAACGCGCCCGGCTACCGGCGAGCGCACCGTCACCAGGCCTCCGGTTCCGGGCGCCGCCGCGTACATCAGGGCGGTGCGCGCGGCTTCGAGTTCGTGTACCGCGGTCGCGGCGCTGAATTCGGCGGTGCGCAACATCGCCGCACTGCGGGCCGCGCTGCCGGCGGCACGGTCAAGATCGGCCACGGTGGAGTAGCCGCTCGCACGCAGCGCGCGCACCCGCGCCAGCTCCTGCTGCGCCAGTGCGGCGTCGGCGCGCGCTGCATCCCGGCCCTGGCGCGCCGCGGCTGCATTACTAGCCGCGGCGCGGACTCTGGCCGTGGCTTCGGCACGGGTTCGGGCGTCCAGCGCCTGTGGCCGTAGCGGCTCAAGTTCGACCAGCGTGGCGCCGGCCGCCACCGGGCTGCCGACGTCGAAGCGAATGCGGCGCGCATGACCGGCGACAGGAGCGGCCACCACGTAGCGGTCCACCACACGGGTGCGGCCCTCCTGTTCGATCGTCACGCGCAGCGGCCCGCGCGATACCGGGGCGATGTCGAACTGCAGCGGATCGGGGTAGAAGCCATAGCCGATGCCGGCCGCCAGCGCGACCGCCACCAGTCCCACCACGATCCGCCGCCGCCACTGCAAGCTTTTTTCCATGTTCACTCCGACGTTTTGAGTACCGCGACCAGGTCGAGCTGGTCGAGCCGGCGGCGCACCGCCAGTCCGGACAGGATGGCGGCGACGACCACCACAAGCACCGAGAAGGCGTAGGTACGGGCCTCCAGCACCACGGGCACGCGGTACAGGTCGTTCTGCAATGAGTGGGCGATGTAGTAGCACATGGCCCGTCCGGTCAACAGGCCGAGCGGCAATGCGACCAGTGTGAGCAGCCCGAGTTCGCCCAGCAGGATATAGGCGATTTCCGCGCGGGTGAAACCGAGCACGCGCAGGCTCGCCAGTTCGTGCCCGCGTTCCGTCAGCGCGATGCGGGCGCTGTTGTAGATCACGCCGAACGCAATGATGATCGCAAATATGGTGGCAATGGAACTGAAGAACAGCATGGTCTGCTCCATCATCGCGTCGAAGTTGCGGATCTCCTGTTCGCGCTGCGCCATGCCCTGCACCCGCGGCATGCGCGCGAGGCGCCGGTACAGCTCCGGCAGTGCGGCGCTGTCGACCGCCAGCCATGCGCCGGACAGGGCCGGACCTTCGTGCATCAGGGTGTTGAGCGCACGCAGTTCCATGTAGGCGGAAACCCCAATGTATTCCTTCACTATGCCCGACACGACCACTTCCCGTAGCGGGCGCCTGCCTTCCAGTACTTCGACCTGCAGGCGGTCGCCGGCCCGAACGCCGAGCATGGCGGCCAGGTAGTCGGTCAACAGGATGCCCTGCGCCGGCAGCGGCACCGGCCGCAGCCCGGTGTCCAGCAGGCGCTGAAGGTCGCCGCCATTCTCCATCCCGCGAATGGCCGTGCGGTAGCTGGCCGGCCCGAAACGTAGCCGCACCGGCACGGTGCGGAATACCTCCACGCGCTGCACGCCGGGCAGGGCGGCCAGTTCCGAGCGCGCGCGGGCCGACGCCGGCTCGGTGAATAGTACGGCCAGGTCATCGCGCTGCGCCTGCCGGAACTGGACGTCGAGCATGTAGGTGACGGTGTCGCGCTGGAACAGGCTGGTGAGGATGACTCCCCCGGCCAGTGCGACGCCGAACACCGTAAGAAGCGAGTGCCAGCGGGCGCGCTGGATATGGCGCAGGATCATTCGGGCCGGCTGCGACAGCAGGCGCCGTGCGCCTAGCCGCTCGACCCACGAGACCGTGTACCGCGCCGGCGCTTCCGGGCGCATCGCCTGGGCCGGACGCAGGGCGGCGGTGCGCCGGATCGCGAGCGCCGTGCCGGCTCCCGCTGCGAACAGGCTGATCGCCGCGGCCCCCAGGAAGGTTTTGGGTGGAAGCGTGAATCGCAGGTAGGGGAAATGATAGAACTCCTGGTACACGCCGGACAGCAATGAGCCGAACCAGGCACCCAGCATGGTGCCGCCAACGATTCCGATTGCAGCGATCAGCCCGACAAGTTTCAGGTAGTGCCACATCAGTGCGCCGTTCGAATAGCCGAACGCTTTCAGGCTGGCGACCTGCTCGCGCTGGGTGGCAACCAGGCGGCCGATCACCACATGCAGCAGGAAGGCGGCAACGCCCAGGAAAATCGTGGGGAACAGGGTGGCCAGGGTCCCGAGCTGGTCCAGCTCCTGGCTCAGGAAGCGGTGCGAGCGCTGGTCTTCGCGGGTGTAGGCGCCAAGCCCGCCGTAAGGCGCGAGCAGCTGGTCGACGCGGGCGATCACGGCGGCGCTGTCAGCCTTCGGGGACAGGCCGATTGCCACGTCGTTGAAGGCGCCGTGCATGTCGAACGCTTCGCCGAGCGCGCGCCGCCCCATCCACATGACGCCGAAGCGCTTCGGGTCGGGCGTGGCGGCGCCGGGGCGCATCTGTTCGATGAATTCGGGCGACAGTGCGGTGCCGACCAGCCGCAGGCGCTGGTGGCGTCCGTTGAGCAGGGCGGTGAAGCGCTCGCCCAGCTTCAGGCCGTGGGCTTCGGCGAATGGTTTGCTGACCACCACCTCGTCCGGGCGCAGCGGGTCGGGCAGGCTCCCGGACGACAGGTACAGGGCGTTCAGGCTGTTCGCGTTCGACTCCGGCGACGATACCATCAGTGCCATGACGGGTTCCGGGAAATCCGGTATCTCCAGGCGCACCTGCGCCACCACCCTGGTCTGGGCGCGCGCCACGCCCTCGATCGAACGGATGCGCGCAGCCACCGATTCTGGCGCGCGCTTGAGCGACACAAACATGTCGGCGAACCGGTATTCGCGGTAGTAGGCCTCCTGCGTGACCAGCAGCGCATGCAGGGTGGCGAGGAACATGATGAAGGTCGCCACCCCGCACATCAGCACCAGCGCAATGGCGATCGCCTGGCCACGCATGTGCCACAGGTCGCGCAGCAGTTTGCGGTCGAGCGCCTTCACCACCGTAACTCGCTTGCGGGAACCTTGAGCTCGTTGCGCTCGATGCGCGCCACAAGCCCGTCCCGGAAATGGATCACGCGGTCGGCCATCCCGGCGATTACCACGTTGTGGGTGATCAGCACCGTGGTGGTCCCGAGGTCGCGGTTGACCTGGGCGATGGCCTCGAGCACCGCGGTGCCGGTCTGGGCATCCAGCGCGCCGGTCGGCTCGTCGCACAGCAGTACCCGCGGGCGCTTGGCCACCGCGCGCGCAATCGACACGCGCTGCTGCTCGCCGCCCGACAGCTGGGCCGGGAAATGGTCCATGCGCTCGCCCAGGCCAACCAGGGCGAGCGCGGCTTCCGGCGTCATCGGGTGCGCGGCGATGTCGGTGACGAGGGCGACGTTTTCGCGCGCGGTCAGGCTGGGGATCAGGTTGTAGAACTGGAAGACGAAGCCCACCGTGTGGCGCCGGTACTGCGTCATGGCGGCGTCATCGTCGAGCTGCATGGCTTCGCCGTCGAACATCAGGGTGCCACCCGACGGCGCGTCGAGTCCTCCCAGGATGTTGAGCAAGGTGGACTTGCCGCTGCCCGATGGCCCCAGCAGCACGACGAATTCGCCGTCGAACAGTTCGAGGTCGACACCGCGCAACGCCTGCACCTGCACCTCGCCCATCTGGTACACCTTGAACAGGGCGTGCGCCTCGAACAGCGGCCGAGCGCGGGGCGCGATGGACGGTGAGGACATCTTTGCGGGCTCGGCGTTCAGCCGGAAGGGGAGCGCGCAGGGCCGTCAGGGATGTTCATGCGTGACCTCTTCGATGGCGATGGGCTGCGCTGGCTCAGTGCGACATAAGAACGGGCATTGTCATCCGCCTGAGCATGGTGTGCGTGACGCCGCCGAGGAATAGTTCGCGAAAACGGGTGTGGCCATAGCCGCCCATGACCACCAGGCCGGCCTTCCTTTCCGTCGCAAGCGCCAGCAATGCATTGCCGTGATCGATTCCGCCGGGCCGCACCAGCAACGTGGCCTTGATGCCGAAGCGTCCCAGCCACGCCAGCAGTTCCAGCGATTGCGGGTCGGGCTGGTCGGCTTCCTCCGGCTCGAAGTGCGTCACTACCACCGGGGACGCGCGCATTAGCAGGGGCAGGGCGCTGCTGACCGCGCGCGACGCTTCGTGGCTGCCATCCCATGCAATGAGGGCGGGGCCGTGGATGTCTGCGTATTCGCGTGAATACGGCACCAGCAATACCGGCCGGGCGACGTTGAGTATGACATATTCGGGAAGATCGCGAACGGCGCCGGTGACGTTGCTGGCGGGATCAGTCTGGCTAAGCACGAGCAGGTCGCAAAAGCGCGATAGCTGTACCAGGCCGCCTTCCGGGTCGTCGGCGACCAGGCGTGGCTCGAATGACCTGACGCCGCATGAACGCGCGACCGATTCAAACTGCGCGAGTGCCTGGCTGGCATGCTCGTACAGGGCTTCCACGTGACCGGCGATCACGGTACGGGCGAGGTCGGATGCGTTGTTCGGGTAGACGAAGCGCGAGATGCCGGTCATCGCTGCGCCGACCAGGTGCGCATCTTCGGCGAGCGCTATCGCGGCCGCGAGCCGGATTCGCGCGGCGGCATGGGGCGACAGGTCGGCGTGCACCAGGATGGTTTTGTAGGGCATTGCGCGCTCTCGCAAGATTGCCGTCAAAGCTTAGCATTTTCCGAATCCCGGCCCGGTTCGATAGGCTGGGGCAAGCGCCAGGCTGGACCCAGATCGAAGTCCCGGGGTTGCCTGCGATCATGTTATATTTTCCACATCGTAATTACACCGGGATCGTGGCATGAAACTCTTCGTGGCCCTCTTGCTGTCGGCGCTTTCGCTCGACGCCTCCTCCATCGTGATTCGCCACGACGTCGACGAGAAAAAGTATCTGCTCAAGCAGCAGCCGGGATTCCTCGTCGATATGCATCATGAAGGCCACGGGGTGCTGATTCACCCCAAGTGGATACTGACCGCCGGGCACGTCATTTTCCACGACTACCGAGGCATGGACATCACGGTGGCCGGGCAACGCCGCAAGGTTGTCAAAGTCGTGGTGCATCCGGATTACCGGCTTCCGGATCCACAGCTGTTCAAAGGCGATAGCGGCCCGCTCATGGACTTCTGGCAGAGCCGCAGCGACATCGCGCTGATCGAACTCGATGCTGCCGTTGACGGCGTGACCCCGCTGGCTTTGTACTCGGGGCCTGACGAGAAAGGGCTGAAGATCACTATTATCGGTCGAGGGGCGACCGGTGACGGCAATGTGGGCGAGCGCCCCGAGACCAAGAAGGAGGGCGTGCTACGCCAATGCACCAACGTCGTCGAGGAGACGATTGGAAATTGGGTGACCTATCGGTTTGACGCGGCCGACGCGGGCGAACCGCTTGAGGGCATGAGCGGGTCGGGCGACAGCGGCGGCCCATCGATTACCTACAGGGATGGGAAGCCTATGCTGGTCGGGCTCACGAGCTGGCAGTACTGGCGCGGGAACATCGCCGATTTTACGGTTGGGGGCAAGTACGGCACGCGGGCGTTCATGGTGCGGGTCTCGAGCTATCGGGACTGGATCGATTCGACCGTCACGGCGACGCCGCCCCGGGGACCGTCCCCGCAGGGGACTGTCCCCTGATCTTTACTTAAACTGAGCAGCACATTCGGAGATACGGAACCGTCCCTCTGGGAACGGTCCCCCCACAATTTTTATGTCAGGAGTTCTCGGATGAGGTCAGTTATTTTTGCGGGGATGTTACTTTTCGTACTGATGGGACCGGCAGCTGCTGAGCAAGCAAAGGAGGTTTCGTTAATACAGCTTATGGGAAATCCAGAAAAATTCGACGGAAAAACCGTTAGGGTAATTGGATTTTTACGACTGGAACTGGAAGCAAACGTCCTATATCTTCATCGTGAGGACTTCGAGAGGCTAATCCTTCCGAATGGTATTTGGATCGAATTGACGGATGCGCAACTGAGATCCTCACAAAAGCTGAGCGACAATTACGCTGTCGTCGAAGGGAGGTTCGAAGTCAGGGAGGTCTACGGAATATGGTCAGGTAGTTTGCGGGCTAGTTCATTGAAAAGCTACGCGGTCGGCCGAAGCAGCCTGCGGACCCGACAGAATAAAAAATAGTGCGGACCAACGATGGCGGCGCTAGCGCGTGCCGGGATTGGTGCTGCAGGTGAGATAGGCATGCAGGCCACTTCGACTCGTGATTCGAAATACGTCCAGCACCAACGGTAATTCTAGTTGCGGGTGTAAAAAATGAGGAAAATTTATATTTATCTCCTTGGAGTCGCGCTCGTTGGAGGAGTGATGGGTTATTTTCCAGACATTTTCCGGGACCCCATTTATTTCTGTCTCGGCGCGCTTTTCCTAATACTATTGCGTCTATTTGCAGAAAAATTCGGTAAGGACTGATCTCTTGGCAGCTGTGCGACGGCGCAGAGGCACGGTCAGCGCCGACAAAAGGGCACGGGGGGCCGTGCCGACAAACGTACACGAGCTGAGCAGTAGAGCAAGTTGGCCGCGTCAGCGAAAGTTGGCGTCGGCCGTATCCTGTTCGTACCCTGTCTGTATCTCGTCCGTATCCTATCGTAGGCTATTCGTATCCTAGCTGTATCCCATACGGGCTACGGAAAAATCGCGCCTTGGTACGAAAGCCCCAGCAAGAAATGGTAGTGGACGGGGGGCGCGAGAAGTCCCCGCTGCCCCTGCTGGCCTATCACACATCACGCAACCCTCCGGGTTGGCCAGAAAGCCCGCCGTTGCAGGCTTCCCGTGTATGGCAGGGTCAAGTCCCCGGTATGACACTAGCCGTCGAGAAATAGGCCATAGCACCCGTCGTTGCTGGTGGTTCGTGTAACATTGGATGCGGCGCTCGACGTGGCGGATAAGGCGAACAGTGAGCATGTGCGGCGCGGCTGTCTCTTTTCTTTAAAATAAAAAGCGACCCCCAGCCCCGGCTTGGCTGCTGCCAAGAGGTGATGGTGTGGCCTCAGTCTTGCGCGTAGCTGCTTGGCGAGTCAAAGCGCCTCTCATTCTGGGAGTGGTGCAGGAATAATCTTCGAGGCAATATGCGGGCTGTAGCCGGAGTCGGCGATGTTCGGTCACGGGGCCAGTGCCGAAGAGCCTAGAGGCGGCTTCTGTTGGCTCCGTGACGTTCATTATGGGTCCCAGCCTTCGCTGGGACGACGGCGGGGCTATTCCTGGTGGAAGGCTTCTTCGCGTTTTTTGCTGAGCGACGGGAGCAGGACGGCGACCATGGCCAGGGCGGCGAGGATCAGCATCGTTGCGCTGATCGGGCGCGTGATGAATACCTGCGGGTCGCCATGCGACAGCAGCAGCGCGCGGCGTAGGTACTCTTCCATCATCGGGCCGATGATGAAGCCCAGCAGCATCGGCGCCGGCTCCGCGTCCAGCTTCGCGCAGATGTAGCCGAACAGGCCGAACAGAGCCATCAGCCACACGTCGAATTCGCTGTTGTTCAGGCTGAACACGCCAATCGCGCAGAAGGTCAGGATGGCTGGATACAGCAGGTGGTACGGCACCGTGATCATGCGCACCCACAGGCCGATCATCGGCAGGTTCAGGACCACCAGGAACAGGTTACCGAACCACATGGAGACGACCAGGCCCCAGAACAGGGCAGGCTGCTCCGACATCACCTGCGGCCCCGGCTGGATGCCCTGGATGATCATGGCGCCGATCATCAGCGCCATCACCGGGTTGGACGGAATGCCAAGGGTCAGCATCGGGATGAAGGATGTCTGGGCGCCGGCGTTGTTGGCAGACTCCGGCGCGGCCACGCCTTCGATCGCGCCCTTACCGAATTCGCGCGAGTTGCGCGAGACTTTTTTCTCGATCGAATACGCCGCGAACGAGGCGAGCATCGCGCCGCCGCCCGGCAGGATGCCGAGGGCCGAACCGAGGACGGTGCCGCGGAAGATCGGCGCGATGATGCGCTTGAAGTCTTCTTTGGTGAGCATCAGGCCCTTCACCTTTTTCATCACCAGTTCACGCGTGTCTTCGTGCTCCAGGTTGCGCACGATCTCGCCGATGCCGAACATGCCCATCGCGACGATGACGAAGTTGATGCCATCGGCCAGCTGCGGCAGGTCGAAGGTGTAGCGCTGCGCGCCGGAGTTGACGTCCGTGCCCACCAGGCCAAGCAGCAGGCCCAGGATCACCATCCCGCCCGCATTAAGGAGCGAGCCGCTGGCCAGCACCACGGACGCCACCAGGCCCAGCACCATCAGCGAGAAGTATTCTGCCGGCCCGAACTTGAGTGCGAGGTCGGCCAGCGGTGGCGCAAACAGCGCAAGCAGGACGGTCGCCACCGTACCGGCGATGAACGAGGAAATTGCCGCGGTGGCGAGCGCCTTGCCCGCGTTGCCCTGGCGCGCCATCTGGTAGCCGTCGATCGCCGTGACGACCGAACTTGATTCCCCGGGCAGGTTAACCAGGATCGCGGTGGTGGAACCGCCGTACTGCGCGCCATAGTAAATCCCCGCCAGCATGATCAGCGCGGCGGTCGGCGGCAGGCCAAAGGTGGCCGGCAGCAGCATGGAAATGGTGGCGATCGGCCCCAGTCCCGGAAGCACGCCGACCGCCGTGCCGACGAACACGCCGATCAGGCAGTACATCAGGTTCTGCAGCGTGAACGCGGTAGTGAAGCCCAGCTCGAGGTTGCTGAAGATGTCCATACTGATCCAATCAGAAGCTAAGCCACGGACCAATTACCGGCATCGGTAAACCGAGCAGCCGGATAAATAGCACATAGGTGAATCCTGCCAGTGCGATCGCGAGGAGCGGCGCATGCTTGAGCTTGAACTTGCTGCTGGCGAGCGCGCTCAACATCACGATGACGATGACCGCCGGGGCCAGGCCCGCGCCACGCATCAAGTAGCCGAACAGCAGTACCGCAGCCAGGATCAGCGCCAGCTCCTTGATGTGGATCTTGCCCACCGGTTCGCCATCGCGCATGAAGGAGCGGACCACGGCAACGAGGCCGATCAGGGCCAGCAGGGATCCCAGCATGACCGGGAAGAAGGCAGGCCCCATCCGACCGGCCGTGCCCATCGAATAGTTCCAGCCGATGATGACTGCGGCCAGGCCGAAGCCCAGGAAGATGACCCCTGTCCAGAAGTCCTTGGGATGGCGAATGAATGAAGGCACTGCGGTCCCCTTTATTTTTATAAAACTGTCACCAGTACCGTCGTCGTCCCAGCGGAGGCTGGGACCCATACGTCGCGGGCAAAATGCTTGCGCCGGCGAGTGATGCTCAATATGGATCCCAGCCTTCGCCGGGATAACGGTCGGTCCGCAGGCCGGACTCAGTCCGCGTAGGCGCCGGCCTTGGTGATGATCGGCGACCAGCGCGCGATTTCAGCCTTCAGGTGCGCGCGCAAGGCTTCCGGGCGCGCGCGTTCGGCCGCCACAGGCTCGGTGCCGAGGTCGGCGAAGCGCTTCTTCACGGACGGGTCCTTCAGCGCGACCTGCAGCGCGGCGGCCAGCTTGTCGATGACGGCCTTGGGCGTGCCGCGCGGTGCGTACATGCCGTGCCAGACTGCGACTTCGAAGCCCGGCATGCCCGATTCGTTCAGGGTCGGGAGGTTGGGCAGGGAAGGCACGCGGGTCTTGGTGGTCACGCCATAGGCCTTGATCTTGCCGCCCTTGATCTGGCTGGAGGTGTTGGTGGTCTGGTCGCACATGAAATCGACCTGGCCGCCCAGCAGGTCGTTCATCGCCGGGCCAGTGCCCTTGTACGGAACGGTGGTCAGGTCGGTGCCGATCGCGGTCATGAACAACATGCCGCACAGGTGCGAGGCCGAGCCCAGCCCGGCGTTCGCATACGTCACCTTGTCCTTGTTGGCTTTAATGTAGGCAAGGAACTCCCTGAAGTCCTTGGCCGGGAAGTCTTTGCGCGCGACCATGGTCATCGGCACGTCGGTGATCAGGCCGATCGGCTCGAAGCTGTCGACTGGGTTGTACGTGAGTTTGCGGTACAGGCTGGGCGCGGTGGAGTGGCCGATGTGGTGCAGCAGCAGGGTGTAGCCGTCGGGCGAAGCCTTGGCCACGCGCGCCGCGCCAATCGTGCCGCCGGCGCCGCCGACGTTCTCGATGATGATCTGCTGCTTGAGCTGGGTCCCCATGGACTGGGCGACCAGCCGCGCCACCGTGTCCGTCGGCCCGCCGGCCGAGAACGGAACCACCATGGTGATGGTCTTGTCTGGGTAGTTCTGGCCGAATGCCGCGGAGCTGGCCAGGAACGCCATGCACGCCAGGGACCGGAAGAGGGAGGCTTTCATCGGTGTCATCCTTTACTCACTATGTAGATAAACATCAGGGAACATGGCGCACAGGGGGCCAGTTTGCCGTTCGGTTACAAAAGTAAGACAGAAGCACTTGCACGTACAGACGCAAGGTAGTTTTACCAGAAGCTTGCGATTGTTTCAATGCTGAATTCGGAGGACCGCGCAAAGGCCCCCGGCAAGGCCGGATTCCGCCTGAAAGTGTGGCGCGGATAACGCGACCGGTCAGTAGGGTTTGGTGTCCACGCCGATCAGCAGGCGGGTGTCGGTGACATAGGAATGCGGCGGGATTTCGAGATTGCGGGGGGCGGGGACGTTCTTGAATACGCGGCCCGCGAGGTCGAACTTGGAGCCGTGGCAGGGACAGTAGAAGCCACCCGGCCAGCCCGGTTCCATTTCGCCGGCGCCTGGACGGAACACGGGAATGCAGCCCAGGTGGGTGCAGATCCCGACCGCCACGAAGATCGGCGGCTTGAGCGAGCGGTGTGGGTTGCGCGCGTATTCGGGCTGCAGCGGCTCGACCGATTGCGGGTCGGCCAGGATGCTGTCGTGCCGCCCGAGCTGCTCGAGCATTTGCGGCGTGCGGTGGACCACCCATACCGGGCGGCCGCGCCATTCGATCGTCACCATGGTGCCGGGCGCCACGTCCGAAACGTCGATTTCGGCCGGCGCGCCTGCCGCCTTGGCCCGCTCGCTCGGGGCCATGCTTTCGACGAAGGGCACTGCGACGGCAACCAGCCCGGCGCCACCCATGCCCGCGGTCGTCATCAAGAGCCGGCGGCGTTTGGGGTCGATCCTGGAAACTTCCATCATGCCTCCTGCTGCCGTCCTGCCGGCAGGTGGAACACATTTTTACTTTACTTCGGATCGGTACGGGGTCAAGGCGAGCAGCAAGCTTTTTTTGAAAACGGCTGGGTTTGGAAGGGAGAGGGGACGGGAAGGGCGGGCGAACGCTGGCAGCCGGGATTGCCGTTCCATGAAGGACGCGGCACTCCCGGACGCCAGGTATTACTCATGCAGGGACAGCGCGCTTAACCGGCGCACTGCTCACGCACGCCGCCGAGGCCCGAAGAGGTGCCGTTCTTTGGCATGTCCAGCAGGATGCGGCTCATGATCGACTCGCGCTCCTCGGTCGAGGTTGCGCTCTTCAGGCGGCCGTACATGTCGCACATCGACTGCTGGTCGGCGGAGCTGGCGGTCGCACCGGCGCCGGACGCACCCATCTGGCCGACGGAACCTTCGATGATTTCCGTTTTCATCGCGCCCGATGGATCGTACTGGACCGATGGAGCCATGCCGGTCGAAGCCTGGGCGTCAGCCACCGGCTGCTGGTAGGTCGACATCGTGGTTGGCGCGGCGCCAGGATACTGCTCCGGGCTCGCCGTTGCGGTTGGCTGTGCCGGCTGCGCGGTGGACGACGCGGTCTGGCCGGAGGTCGTGGCGCCAGTCTGCGTATCGGCGGTGGTTGCGGTGGCATCGACCGGGGTGGCGGTCGAGGCGGTCATCTCGCTGCTCACCGGTGCGGGTGCAGCCGCGGCGCCCTGATCCATTGCGGTCGGGCTGGCCAAGGTTGCGTCGCTTGCCGTGTCCATGGTGTCACGCTGGTGGCCGCATGCGGCAAGGGTCGAAGCAACGGCGACGGCGACGAGTGTTCGTAATAGATGCGATCTCATAAAAATCTCCTTGTCTTGTTGGATGGCTGACCTGCGCGAAGCGGCGCTGCGGCGTGCGGCGGGAGTTGTCCGGATGCTTCCGGTGCGCTTGCGCGCGTCCGCCGACCTTGGAACCAATGCATAGCCGTGCCACGCTGGTGTTGATTTAGCTCCTGCTTTTGGCGGGAACACAGCTTCAGTATATGGCCGCGATTTTCCGTGCGACGCCATGTTGCCACCGGGAATTTTGACGCGGACCGACTCGTCAATTGCGGCGGCGCCGGGGCACCACCGCGGGCACAAAAAAAATCAAAAAACCGTTCCCAAAGTACAAGACCGGTGCGATAATGCGAATCATTCTCATTCCCAATCAGCCATCGCAGCGATGCTGCACCGTCTGCAAGAAAGGTATTTATGCGCTCCGCCAATGATTCGTCCGTCACCCGCAACCCGTTCGCCCTGCAGCCTGTGGCAGCGACCCTGCGCCTCATGCTGTGCGTCGCGCCAAGCCTGGCGGCAATGCCGGCAGCGGCGGACGACCTCATGCCGGCGGCGCCTGCCGAGGTGGTCATCGTCGGGACGGCGGCGCGGCCTTACGCAGCCCAGGCCAGTTCCACCGCCACCAAAACCGATACGCCGCTGATCGATACCCCGCAGGCGATCACGGTGATCACCCGCGAGCTGATGCAGGACCAGGCGATGCAGAGCATGGCCGACGTGATCCGCTACGTGCCGGGCGTGGTCACCGCGCAGGGCGAGGGCAACCGCGACACCGCGGTCTTCCGCGGCAACAGCTCCACTTCCGACTTCTATATCGATGGCATGCGCGACGACGTGCAGTACTTCCGCGATTTCTACAACATCGAAAGCGTCGAAGCGCTGAAGGGTTCGAACGCGATGATCTTCGGCCGCGGCGGTTCCGGCGGCGTGATCAACCGGGTCAGCAAGGAGCCGGTGTGGCGCGAGGTGCGCGAGGCCTCGGTGTCGGCGGGTTCGTGGAAGAACCGCCGTGCCACCGTGGACGTGGGCCAGGCGCTGGGCGCCAGCGTGGCGGTCCGCATCAACGCGATGGCCGAGGACTCCGACAGCTATCGCGACGGCGTGAGCATCAAGCGCTCCGGCGTGAATCCGACCATGGCGTTCAAGCTCGGCGCGCGCACCCGCGCCGTGATCGGCTACGAGCACTTCGAGGACGAGCGCGTCGCCGACCGCGGCGTGCCTTCGTACCAGGGCAAGCCCCTGGACACCGATGTATCGACCTTCTTCGGCAATGCCGGGTCGAGCCCGACCTGGGTCGACGTGGATGCGTTCAACGCCCTGGTCGACCACGAGTTCGACAACGGCGTCACGCTGCGCAACCGCACGCGCTACGCGGACTACGACAAGTTCTACCAGAACGTGTTCCCGGGCGCGGTCAACGCGGCCGGCACCTCGGTCGCCATTTCCGCCTACAGCAACGCCACCCAGCGCAAGAACCTGTTCAACCAGACCGACCTGACCTACGTCGTCGATACCGGCGCGGTGCGCCACAAGCTGTTGGCCGGCACGGAGCTGGGCAGCCAGGAAACCGACAACCTGCGCATGACCGGCTATTACCTCGGCGTGAGCCCGACCACGACCAGCATGCCGGTGCCAGTCGCCAATCCACTCCAGACCCTGCCGATCACCTTTAAGCAGTCGGCCACTGATGCGAAGAACCATGGCAAGGCGACGGTCGCCTCGGTGTACGTGCAGGACCAGGTCGAATTCTCGCCACAGTGGCTAGCGGTTGTGGGCCTGCGCTACGACCGCTTCAAGGTCGACTTCCTGAACCAGCGCACCAATGCGACGATCGTCAGCACCGATACGCCGGTGTCGCCGCGCGCTGGCCTGGTCTACAAGCCGGCCGCCAATATGTCCCTGTACGGCAGCTACAGCATTGCCTACGTGCCGCGCGCCGGCGAACAGCTGTCGTCGCTGAGCGCCACTAACCAGGCCTTCGAGCCGGAAGAATTCAAGAATCTGGAACTGGGCGCGAAGTGGGATGTCACGCCATCGCTGGCGCTGACCGGCGCCGTGTACCGCCTCGACCGCAGCAACGTCGCGATCACCGATCCGGCCGACCCGACGCGCACGATCCTGGTCGATGGCCAGGTGTCGAAGGGCGTCGAGCTGGGCGTGGCGGGCAACATCACCACCGCATGGAGCGTGATGGGCGGCTATGCGTTCCAGGACGCGAAGATCACGCGCACGCAGTCCGCCACCGCTCGCGAAGGCGCGCGCCTGGCGCAGGTGCCGGAACATTCGCTGTCGCTGTGGAACCGCTACGACTTCACGCCATCGTTCGCGGCGGCGCTGGGCTTCGTGTACCGCGACGAAATCTTCGCGTCCACCAGCAACACCGTATCGCTGCCTTCGTTCATCCGTGTCGACGGCGCGCTGTTCTACACGATCAACAAGAACCTGCGCCTGCAGCTGAACGTGGAGAACCTGCTCGACAAGAAGTACTACGCCTCCGCGCACAGCAACGACAACATCACGCCGGGTTCGCCGCGCGCCGTCAAGCTGGGCCTGATCGCAAAGTTCTGAGCCAAGCCGTCGTCCCAGCGAAGGCTGGGACCCATGCTGAGCGTCCGGCTTCGGTAACGGCGCATGGACCCCAGCCTTCGCTGTGGTGACGGTCTCCAGTGCAGGGGATCCCCAGCCCTCGCTGGGATGACGGTCTCCAGTGCAGTGGATTTGGCGGAATTGAACATGTTTATGCCGAATCCGCCAAGTCTCACCATCACCCGAAAAACCGTCGTCCCAGCGAAGGCTCGGACCCATGCTGAGCGTCCGGCTTCGGTAACGGTGCATGGACCCCAGCCTTCGCTGGGGTGACGGTCTCCAGTGAAGTGGTGGGGTGACGGCTTTCGTGCAGTGGATTTGGCGGAATTGAACATGTTTGTGCCGAATCCGCCAATTCTCGCCGTCGGCCGGGGCGACACAAAGCTGCAACAATTCGGCGGTTTTGGCCTAAGTTGCCCGTGATAAAATTGAACGGTCATTGTCAGGCGTTCTAACAAATACAAGGACTTGCGACAGGTGGAGACGCCCGCCGCGAACCTGAGAACCCGCTCCCGGCGGGTTTTTTCATATCAGCGAACGAGACGGCCCACCGCGAGGCCGCACAACAGGAGTGAGAGACACATGAACACAACGCGCGCAGCCGTCCTCGCTGCAATCATGGCCATGTCTGCATCGGCCGCCATCGCAGCCGACGAACCGAACGGCGACAAGAAAAAGTGGGACGTCAACAATCCGCCTGGCGCCAAGCAGACGGTCAACATCGACACCCGCACCGGCACCTGGATGACGGTAGACGTCAGCCCGGACGGCAAGAACATCGTGTTCGACCTGCTGGGCGACCTGTACATGCTGCCGATCGAAGGCGGCGAAGCCAAGGCGCTGACGCACTCGATGGCCTGGGAAATGCAGGCCCGCTTCTCCCCGGACGGCAAGCAGCTGGCGTTCATGTCCGACGCCGCGGGCGGCGACAACATCTGGGTGATGAACGTCGACGGCACCGGCGCGCGCGAAGTCAGCAAGGAGAAATTCCGCCTTCTGAACAACCCTGTGTGGCACCCGAACGGCAAGTACATCGCGGCCCGCAAACACTACTCCGGCACCCGTTCGCTGGGCTCCGGCGAAATCTGGATGTTCCACGCACAGGGCGGCGGCGGCGTGCAGCTGAACGAAAAGCCGAACTGGCAGAAGGACCTGGGCGAACCGGCTTTCTCGCCGGACGGCCGCTACGTCTACTACTCGCAGGACACCACCCCTGGCCGCCAGTTCGAGTACAACAAGAACTCGAACGGCCAGATCTACCAGATTTTCCGCCGCGACCTGCGCGATGAAACCACCAACGCCATCGTCAGCGGCGCCGGCGGCGCAGTGCGCCCGACGCCATCCCCGGACGGCAAATACCTGGCCTTCGTGCGCCGCGTGCGCAACCAGTCCACGCTGTTCCTGAAGGACCTCGTCACCGGCAAGGAAACCCCGGTGTGGGGCGAGCTGGAACGCGACATGCAGGAAGCATGGGCGATCCACGGCGTGTACCCGGCCTTCAGCTGGGTCCCGGGCAGCAAGGAGCTGGTGGTCTGGGCCAAGGGCAAAATCTGGCGCGTCGACCCATTCAAGAAGTCTGCGAAAGAGATCCCGTTCCACGTCAAGGACACGCGCGAAGTGCGCGAAGCGGTGCGCTACCAGCAGGTGGTTGCACCTGAGTCGTTCAACGTGCGCCAGCTGCGCTGGGTGAACGTGGCGCCGAAGGGCGACAAGGTCGTCTACTCCGCGCTGGGCCACCTGTACGTGCGCGACCTGCCGAACGGCGAGCCGAAACGCCTGACCAAGCAGAACGACCATTTCGAATACTTCCCTAAGTTCTCGCGCGACGGCCAGCGCATCGTGTTCGCGACCTGGGACGACGAGAAGCTCGGCTCGATCCGCACCATCGACCTGAAGTCGGGCAAGGAAACCACGCTCACCGATGCGCCGGGCAAGTACGTCCAGCCGGTGTTCACCCCGGACGGCAAGGAAGTCGTGTACGTGAAGGACCAGGGCAGCTACCTGATCAGCCCATGGTACGGGATGGAGCAGGGCGTGTACCGCGTCGCCACCAGCGGCAAGGGCAAGCCTGAACTGATCACCGAGAACGGCGCGATGCCGCAGTTCGCGGCCGACAACGACCAGGTCTACCTGACCCGCGTCGAGCGCAAGGACGAAGTCGATTCGATGACCATGCTGGTGCGCGTCGACATGAACAAGCGCGAAGAGCACGCGGTCGCCAAGGGCGAGTTCGTGACCAACTTCGCGGTATCGCCGAACGGCGAGTGGCTGGCCTACGGCGAACGCTTCCACACCTGGGTCGCGCCGCTGCCGCTGGCTGGCAAGGCCGTGTCCATCGGCGAAAAGACCGAGCAGCTGCCGATCCGCCAGCTCGACGTCGACGCCGGCGAATGCCTGCACTGGGCCGGCGACAGCAATTCGCTGCACTTCTCGCTGGGCGAAGAGCTGTTCACGCGCGACATGAAGGTGGCGTTCGCGCCGGCCGATGCCGACGCGAAGAAGGAAAAGGAACGCATGCAGGCGCTGGTCAAGCAGCCAGGCATCAAGATCGGCTTCAAGGCGCCGGCCGCGGTGCACCGCGCGACCGTGGTGGTGGACGGTGCGCGCATCGTCACCATGAAGGGCGACGAGATCATCGAGAACGGCCGCATCGTGGTCAAGGACGGACGCATCGCCGCCATCGGCAAGGCTTCCGACGTGGCCATGCCTGAAGGCGCGACCCGCATTGACGCCGCCGGCAAGACCGTCATCCCTGGCCTGGTGGACGCCCACTGGCACGGCGCGATGGGCGAGGACGGCATCGTTCCGCAGCAAAGCTGGGTCGACTACGCCGGCCTCGCGTTCGGCGTGACCACCGTGCACGACCCGTCCAACGACACCGGCACCATCTTCACGCACAGCGAAATGCAGCGCACCGGCCAGCTGGTCGCACCGCGCATCTATTCGACCGGCACCATCCTGTACGGCGCGAAGGGTAATTTCGCAGCGCCGGTGAATGGCCTGGATGACGCGCTGACGCACCTGCGCCGCCTGAAAGCCGCCGGCGCGATCAGCGTCAAGAGCTACAACCAGCCGCGCCGCGAACAGCGCCAGCAGATCCTGGAAGCGGCGCGCCAGACCGGCATGATGGTGGTGCCGGAAGGCGGTTCGCTGTTCCAGCACAATATGACGATGGTGGTCGACGGCCACACCGGCGTGGAGCACTCGATCCCGGTCGAAAAAGCCTACGACGACGTCAAGCAGCTGTGGTCGCAGACCAAGGTCGGCTATACCCCGACGCTGGTGGTGTCCTACGGCGGCCTGGATGGTGAGCACTACTGGTACGCCCGTACCGACGTGTGGAAGCACCCGATCCTGTCGAAGTACGTGCCGAAATCGGTCCTGGAGCCGCGCAGCGTGCGCCGCGAGACCGCGCCGGAAGAAGACTTCAACGTGTTCAAGGTGGCGCGCACCGCGACCGAGCTGCAGAAGGTCGGCGTACCGGTCAACATCGGCGCGCACGGCCAGCGTGAAGGCCTGGGCGCACACTGGGAAATGTGGTCGCTGGTCGGCGGCGGCATGACCCCGATGGAAGCGATCCGTTCGGCCACCATCAACGGCGCGCGCTACCTCGGCCTGGACAAGGACGTCGGCTCGCTGGAAGTGGGCAAGCTGGCCGACCTGTCGATCATCGACGGCGACGTGGTGGCGGACATTCGCCAGTCGGACCGCATCACCCACGTGATGCAGGGCGGCCGCGTGTTCGAGACCGCGACCATGAACGAAGTGGGCGCAACGCCGAAGAAGCGCAAGCCGTTCTACTTCGAAGGCGCTGAAGGCGCGAACGTGCCGGTGCAGGCGTGGACGCACAGCCACGGCGGCGGCGACACCGACACGCACGGCAAGCACTAAGCAGGATAGGGTGGTGGGGCGTGCAAGCTCCCACCACCTCCGCACTACCTCCGTCATCCCAGCGAAGGCTGGGATCCATACTGAATACGATCACAGGTCAGCGCGTGCGCCGGCTTCGGATGCTCAGGATGGATCCCAGTCTACGCTGGGATGACGGTTTTTCGGCTATCGGGAAAGCGGACGTTTTCCACTGTTCGGAGTAAGCTGGCCTCAAATCCAACGGAGGCGGCCATGATCTTCCGGCAGCTGTTCGAACCCATCTCCAGCACCTACACCTACCTGCTCGGCTGCAGCCGCACCGGCCAGGCCGTCCTGATCGACCCCGTCATCACCACCGTCCACCGCGACCTGGGCGAACTCACTGCGCTCGGCCTGCGCCTGGCCTACACGCTCGACACCCACATCCACGCCGACCACATCACCGGTGCGTTGGAACTCAAGCGCATGACCGGCAGCCGCATCGCCGCGCCGGCATACGACCGCCTGCCGTGCGCCGACACCGGAATCGTGGAAGGGCAGCCGTTCGAAGTGGGCGACATCCGGATCGACCCGCTGCACACGCCGGGCCACACCGACGGGCACCACTGCTACGTGCTGGGCGACCGTGTATTCACCGGCGACGCCTTGCTGATCGACGGTTGCGGGCGCACAGACTTCCAGAACGGCAGCCCGGACGATCTGTACCACTCGGTTCGCGGCAAGCTGTTCGCGCTGCCGGGCGAGTGCCTGGTGTATCCGGCGCACGACTACCAGCAGCGCCGGGTGTCGTCGATCGCGCAGGAGAAGGCGCGCAATCCGCGGCTGGGCGGGGAACGCACGCTGGAGGAGTTCAGGCAGATCATGGATGGGCTGGCGCTGCCGTATCCGAAGTTCATCGACTACGCGGTGCCGGGCAACCGGGGGTGCGGGGTGTGTCCGGCGGAGGTGCCGGAGGAGCTGGGCAAATACTGCGTCCAGATGGAACAAAGCCCGCAGGGATGAGGGCGATGGGGTTGGGGACAGTCCCGAAGGGACAGTCCCCACCCTCAGCCGTTCGCCATCTGGTAGAGCTGGGTGCAGCGGTTGCCGGTCCTGCAATACGCCAGCACCGGCGCCGGCAGCGCGGCCAGCGCCGCACGGAATTTGTCGACGTCGTCGGCCGTGATCCTGCCCGGAACCACCGGCACGTAGGCGAACTCGATCCCGAACTCGCGCGCCGCCGCCGCGATCTCCTCGTGCGTGGGCTGGCTCGGTCCCGCCTCGCCATCCGGGCGGTTGCAGATCACGCTCTTGTAGCCCGCCGCGGCAATGTCCGCGACGTCCTCGCGCGCCACCTGCGCCGTTGTGGAGAAATTCTCGGCCAGTCGTTTGATCGTTTCCATGGAGTGTCCTTCGCGGCTGTCGGGGTGTGGCAAACATTATATCGTCCGCCCCGGCCGCGCGCTCGGCGGCCCCGGCCGGACTCGCGAAGCCGCCTGCCTTGCGTTACCATAAACGGATGGACATTCAAGACGGCAAGCAGTCAGGATCTGCGGAGCAGGACAGCACCGGAAAGGGATTCGAATTCGTCGGCGACGGCGAAATGGTCGAACGCGTGAACCGGCTCGACTGGGCCGCCACGCCCGCCGGGGCGAGCGACACCTGGCCCGAAGGCATCCGCACCGCCGTCAGCATCGCCCTCAACTCGACCTTCCAGCTGGTGGTGCTGGCCGGCCGCGATATGGTCTATGTTTATAACGACGCCTCGAGGTCGATCTTCGGCGCCAAGCATCCGTGGGCGCTGGGCCGGCCGGCAGAGGAAGTGTGGGACGAGATCTGGCCGACGATCGGGCCGATGCTTCATTCGGTGTTCGAGACCGGCCACGCGCTGCGCTACGACGACATGCTGATGGTGCTCAAGCGCCACGGCTTCGACGAGGAAGCCTACTTCACCTTTTCGTACAGCCCGATCCGGGAGGCGAATGGCGAGATCAGCGGCCTGTTCCTGTCGGTGCTGGAAACCAGCGAGCGCGTGATCAACGAGCGGCGCATGCGCATGCTGACCGACCTTGCGGCGCGGGTCGCGGCCGGGCGCGGAGAGAGCGCCTATGCCGCGATCGGGGAAGTACTGGCCGCCAACCCGGTCGACGTGCCGTTCTACGCGCTGTACCTGTGCGACCGCGAGGGCAAGACCGCACGCCGCGTCTTCATGGGCCCCGATGCGCTCGACGGCCCGGCGCCTGCCGCGGAAGTCGCGCTGGCGCGCAACAGTAGCCACCCGGTGGCCCAGGCGGTCGCCGGCGGCAAACACCTGGTCTTCGATCGCGCCGAGTTGGATAGCGGCGCGGAGGGAAGCTTCGACGGTCAGACGTTGCGCTGCATGGCCCTGCCGCTGATGTTGCCTGGTACGCGAAAGCCGTGCGGCGCGCTGCTGCTTGGGGTAAATCCGCGCCAGTCGCTCGATGCGGCCCACCACGGCTTCTTCGAACTGGTGGCGGGCCACGTGGCGACGGCGGTTGCCAACGCCGAAGCGGCGCGGGTCGAGCAGGAGCGCCTCGCGGCTTTGGCGGAACTGGACCGCTCCAAGTCCGCCTTCCTGGCCAATGCCAGCCATGAGCTGCGCACGCCGCTCACGCTGATCGAAGGCCCCCTCGGCACGCTGCTCGACGACCCCGCCGAACGGCTGTCGGGCGCGGCGCGCGAATCGCTCGAGATGGCGCGCCGGAACACCTCGCGCATGAAGGTGCTGGTCAACTCGCTGCTGGACTTCGCCAAGATCGAAGCGGGGCGCATGGCGCCACAGCTGGAACCGGTCGACCTGGGCGTGCTTACCGCGGAACTGGCCAGCCTGTTCCGGTCCGGGTTCGCCGCGGCCGGTATCGATTACGAGGTGGACGTGCGGCCGGGCGAGATCCACACGCTGGTGGACCACGAGATGTGGGAAAAGATCGTCCTCAACCTGCTGTCGAACGCGCTCAAGTACACGCCGGCGGGGCAGGTCAGGCTGGCGCTTGGCCGGCACGACGGCGAACTGGAACTGTCCGTGAGCGATACCGGGATCGGGATCGCGCGCGAGGACCTGCCGCATGTGACGGAGCGTTTCTACCGCGGCCGCCGGCGCGCTGCGCGCTCGCCCTCAGAGAGCACCGGACTGGGACTGGCGCTGGTCAGCGAACTGGCCCGCCTGCTGGGCGGGACGCTGGAGATCGACAGCGCGGTCGGGCGAGGCACCCGGGTGACGGTAAGGCTGCCGGACCGCGCGGCACCCAGGCTGGCCGGCACTGAGGGCGACCGCGCGTCTGCCGGCATGAGCGAACTGACGCGGGCGGTGTTCGCCGGCGTGCTCGACCCGGGGCCGGCGGCTCCCCGTCCGCCCGCCACGCAATCATCGGCCATCGCGCCGGCGCCGCAGGCGGGCGCGGACCGGCTGAAGGTGGTGGTCATCGACGACAACGAAGACATCCTGCGTTACGTGGAACGCCTGCTGCAGGACGTGTGCACGGTGGTCACGGTGGGCGAGGCTACCCGCGCGCTGGACGTGATCAGGAGCATCCGCCCCGACGTGGTGCTGCTGGACGTGATGATGCCGGAGGTCGACGGCTTCGAGCTGCTGGGCCGAATCCGCTCCGACCCCTCGGTGCAGTCTGTCTCGGTGATCGTGCTGTCCGCGCACGTCGCCGAGAACGCCCGCCTCGAGGC
Source organism: Telluria sp. (assembly GCA_035759315.1). Classification (GTDB taxonomy): domain Bacteria; phylum Pseudomonadota; class Gammaproteobacteria; order Burkholderiales; family Burkholderiaceae_D; genus Telluria. Next base: position 35,161 of record DASTVB010000074.1, read on the forward strand.
GATGGCGGCCGGCGCCGACGACTACCTGCCCAAGCCTTTCAGCGGGCGCGAGCTGATCGCCACGGTGCGCTCGCACTTCAACCTGGCGCGGATCCGGCGCGCGGCGGTCGAGCGCGAAGGCATGCTGATGACCGAAATCGCGGACATCCGCGGCAATATGGAGAGCCTGATCGAAGGCACCAGCGACGCCTTCGTCCACATCGGCCGCGACCTGCGGATACGCGCGTTGAACGACGTCTCGGTCCAGCTGTCCGGCAAGACGAGGGAACAAATGATCGGCCGCCGCTTCGACGAAGTGCGCCCGGATGCGGCGCCGACACTGGCCGCGATGCGCGAAGCGATGGAGCGCCAGTGCATCGTCGGCACCGAATACTTTCACAAGCGGTCGCGGCGCTGGTTCAACGTGCGCTGCTACCCGACCCGCGACGGCGCGATCGCGCTGGGCAACGACATCACCGCCCGCAAGCATGAAGAGACCAACCTGCGCCTGGCCCACGAGCAGCTCGAGTCGCGGGTGCGCGAACGCACCAGCGACCTGAACGCCGCCAACGAGCTGCTCAAGGCGCTGTTCGACCGGGCGCCCGCGCCGATCGCGATGACGCGACTGGACGGGCGCATCATGCGCGCCAACCTGGCGTTCGAGCAGCTGGTTGGCTACGACGCGTCGGAACTGTGCATGCAGTCGATGGAGAGCCTGACGGATCCTGAGGATTTCATGCTCAAGCGGCGCCAGATCGAGCGCCTGCTGGCCGGCGAGATCGCCACCTTCGAGATGGAGATGCGCTACCGCCGCAAGGACGGCCAGACGATCTGGGTCGAGAATTTCGTCGGCACGATCCCGGGCGACGACGGCCGGCCACGCTATTTCGTCAAGATCGTGCAGGACGTTACCGACCGCAAGCGCTCCGAGGAACTGATCAAGGCGTCTCAGGCCGAACTGCGCGCGCTGTACGATCGCCTGCAACGCGTGCGCAAGGAAGAGCGCATCGCGCTGGCGCGCGAGGTGCACGACCACCTGGGGCAGCTGCTGTCGGCCGCCAAGATCGACATCAAGCTGCTGCTTGAGGATGTGCAGGGAGGGGCAGCGCAGGTATCACGCCGCAAGCTGGTGCCGGAGCTGCGCAGCGCCTCGCAGTCGCTTGAAGCTGCGATCGGTTCGGTCAGGTCGATCGCGCGCGAACTGCGTCCGCCGGAAATCGAGAGCCAGGGCCTGTACGCGGCGATTCGCTGGCACGCGCAGGACTTCGAACGGCGCACCCGCATCCGCTTCGAGCTGGAGCTGCCCCCGGGCGGCGGCCCGACCGGCCTGGCGGCGGGTGAACTGTTCCGGATATTCCAGGAGGCATTGACCAATGTGCTGCGCCACGCGATGGCGACCCAGGTCACGGCTACGGTGCAGGTGCGGGGCGATCGGCTGCTGCTGCGCGTGCGCGACAACGGAGTCGGGATCGCGCGCCGCGCCGCGGCCGGGCCGACACTCGGACTGGTGGGGATGCGCGAACGCGCCGAGCTGTCTGGCGGTCGGGTAGTGGTGCTGCCGCTGCGTTCCGGAGGCACCCTGGTGTCGGCGCTGGTCCCGATCGGCGACGCGCACACCGTCCACGGCCGGTAACATGAAGCCGCAGATCCCGTTACAATCGGCAAGCGCAATGGAGGAGCCACTTTTTTGATCACTATCGTAATAGCAGACGACCATGAACTGATCCGCGAAGGGATCAAGAAAATCATCCGTTCGTCCAAGGACATGCGGATCGTCGGCGAGGCCGCCGGCTTCGATGACCTGGTCGCGCACGTCGAGCAGACGGCGCCCGACCTGGTGATCCTGGACCTGAGCCTGCCGGGCTACGAAGGGCTGGCCGGGCTGATGGAGCTGCGCGCGCGTTTCCCGCGCCAGCGCGTCCTGATCCTGTCGATGTTCCCCGAAGAGCAGTATGCGATCGCGGCCCTGCGCGCCGGCGCTTCCGGCTACGTCAGCAAGTCGATGGCGGCGGAAGAGCTGGTGCTGGGCATCCGCCGCGTGATGGCGGGCTCCACCTACATCAGCGCCAACCTGGCCGGCCTGCTGGCCTCCGATGCGGCATCGCCGCCGAGCCGCCCGGCGCACGAGTCGCTGACCCCGCGCGAACTGGACGTGCTGACCATGATCGGCGCCGGCAAGCAGATCAAGCAGGTGTCCGCCGAACTGGGGATCAGCATCAGCTCCGTAAATACCTATCGCGCCCGCATCTTCAAGAAAATGGAGCTCGCTTCGAATGCCGCGCTGATCCGCTACGCGCTGAAATTCGGACTGGTAAAATGATTTGCAGGGCGGATGGAGTTGCTTCAGCCGCCGACTGTTGTGTTCTTACAATTTGTGCTGTCGTAACTTTTACGACGTTTCCGTGGTTTGTTCGGCGACCGGATGTCGCGCAAAGCACAGTGTTACGCCGCAGATATCCCCTTTAGAATCGGTTCAGCATCCCTGCAATGGTGAGGGCGAGCCGTTCGTGTCCATACGCATGGCGCCCTGAGGAATCCGCATGGCCGAACTTGACGAAAAAGCAGGGCGACTGACGCTCAAACTGGTGTACTACGGGCCGGCGCTGTCCGGCAAGACCAGCAACCTGACGCGCCTGCACGACCTGCTGGCGGCGGAGATGGTGGGCGACATGATGATGCTCGAGACAGAAGGCGACCGCACCCTGTTCTTCGACCTGTTGCCGCTCGGCTTTACCGCGCCATCCGGGCTGGTGGTCAAGTTCAAGGTGTTCACCGTGCCAGGCCAGGTCGCGCACAACGGCACCCGCAAGGCCGTGCTGTCGCGCGCCGACGGCGCAGTGTTCGTCGCCGATTCCCAGGCCAGCCAGGCCACCAACAACGCGGTCTCGTTCGACAACCTTCTTTCCAACGCCGGCACGGTCGGCATCGACGTGGCGTCCTTCCCGCTGGTGGTCCAGTACAACAAGCGCGACATGGCCGGCGTGGTGCCCGAATCCGAGATCATGGAACGCTGGCGCGAGGCGCCGTGGCCGGTGGTGATGGCCAGCGCGCTGCAGGGGCAGGGCGTGCGCGAGACTTTCGGCGAACTGCTGCGCGCGGTGTACCGGCGCCTGGACGCCGAGTACGCGCTGCTGGAGCGCCACGGGCTTACCAGCGAGGCCTTCGTGGCTGCCGGCGGAGGTGCCGCATGATCGAATCGCCACCCGAATTCGACCGCCAGGTGGCGCTCGCCGACATCCTCGGCGGCGTCCCGCGCAAGGCCTTCGACGCGGCGATGGAAGCGAGCGTCGGTGCGGCCTGGCGCCTCGCCGACAGCGACGGCAAGACGCTGCGCGAAGGCCCCGCGGCGCTGGGCGCGGATACCGTCGACGCGCGGCTGGTGGTCGACCTGGAGCCGGTCGGCACGCTGCTGCTGCCGGCGTCGAAGGCCGCATGGCTGGCCGGCGCCGCGCGCTGGGTCGAACTGCTGCTGGGCGCATCCAACCGCTACCGCATGGCGGCCGACCTGCACGTGGAGGCGGTGCACGCCGACCACCGCGAGCTGATGCAGCGCCATGCCGAGCTGGCCGAGTCGGAGCAGCGCTACCGCACCCTGTCGGCGCAGCTCGAACAGCGCGTGCGCGAACAGGTGGCGGCGATCGAGCAGGGACAGCGCCGGGTGCACCAGGCCGAGAAGATGGCGGCGCTGGGCAACCTGGCGGCCGGCATGGCGCACGAGATCAACAACCCGATCGGCTTCATGCGCAGCAACCTGTCGACCGCCAAGGGCTACGTGGGACTGATCGCCAAGGCGCTGGCGCAGGGCGCGCCGGACCCCGCGGCCGCGCGGAGGCTGAACGAGATACTGACCGACTTCGACGCGCTGCTGGACGAATCGATGGCGGGCGCCGACCGCGTCGCGGGCATCGTTGCGGCGCTCAAGGCCTACACCACGGCATCGTCGGAAGCGGCTCGGCGCGAGCTGGCCGATCCCAACGAGGCGGTGCGGGGCGCGGCCCGGCTGGTGGGCGGGCTGCCGGAGGGCGTCAGGCTGGAACTGGCGCTGGGCGCGCTGCCGTGGTGCGCCTTCGACCGCGAAGGCGTGGCGCGCGTGGTGATGGCGCTGCTGGCCAATGCCCGTACCGCGATGAAGGGCCGCAGCGGCGCGATTCGCGTTGCCACCCGCGCCGACGGCGACTGGGTCGAGATCGCGGTCTGCGACGAAGGCTGCGGCATCGAGGCGGAACGGATCGGGCGCGTGTTCGATCCCTTCTACACCACCCAGGACGTGGGCGGCGGCATGGGGCTCGGGCTGACCGTCGCCGCCGACGTGGTGCGCGCGCATGGCGGGCATATCGAAGTCGAATCCGTGGCCGGCGGCGGAGCGACGTTCCGGGTGCGCCTGCCTGCGCGCCCCAACGACGGCAAGGAAGGACCATGAGCAGCTATTCGCACCTGTTTACCGGCGGCAGTGCGCCGTCCGGCGCAGCGCCGGAGGCCAAGCCCTACCGCATCCTGCTGGTCGACGACGAGCCGAACGTGCTGTCGGCGCTGCGGCGCGTGTTCCGCCAGGAGAACTACGAGATCGTCACCAGTGGCGACCCGCGCCAGGCGCTGGAGCTGCTGCGCAGCGAACCGTTCAACCTGATCGTCAGCGACTTCATGATGCCGGGGATGGACGGTGGCGAGCTGCTGCGCCAGGCGCGCCAGCTGGACCCCGACATGATCCGCATCATGCTGACCGGGCATGCGGACGTCAACGCGGTGGTGGGCGCGGTCAAGACCGGCGCGGTCTACAAATTCATCCTCAAGCCCTGGAACGACGAAGACCTGCGCGTGACAGTGGCGCTGGCGCTGGAACGCCAGGAGCTCAATCGCAGCAACAAGGCGCTGTCGAGCGAGAACGAGCGCAAGACGCGCGAGATCGAGCAGCTGGCCAAGTATTCGATCACCAGCCGCAGCCGGCTGGCCACGGTGCTGCACAAGCATGGCCTGCTGAACCTGGCGCAGGTGCAGGAGCTGCTGCGCCTGCAGCAGGGGCCGCGCCAGCAGCCGCTGCTCAAGGAAGTGGTGGAGCGCGGCTGGAGCAGCGAGAAGAAGGTGCACGACCTGCTCGCCGCGGAACTGATGATCCAGCAGGTGAACGTGGACGAGATCCCGGTCGACCCGGCGGTGGCGGCGCTGGTGCCGGCCACGCTGTGCCGGCGCCACCTGATGGTCCCGCTGCGGATCGAGGACCGTCGCCTGACCGTCGCCATGGCCGACCCGATGGACGAAGGCCTGCTGCAGGACCTGCGCTTCGTCACCGGCCTGGAGATCACACCGGTGCTGGCGACGATGTCGGCGATCCTGGCCAAGGTGGCCAGCGTGTACGAAGTCGGCACGCGCACCGGCCTGGAGGACCTGGAGAGCGAGTTCGGCTCGCCCGATCCGTACGAGGGCATCGAGATCGTGATCGAGGACGACGGCGACCGCCAGTCGCTGGAAGACCTGCTGCACGGGACCGACGAGCCGCCGGCGATCCGGCTGGTCAACGCGATCCTGCTGGAAGCGATCCATTCCGGCGCCTCGGACATCCACATCCAGCCGCGCGCCAAGAACGTGATGGTGCGCCTGCGGGTGGACGGCGTCCTGGTCGACAAGATGCAGATCCCGCACAACATGCACCAGTCGATCGTCTCGCGCATCAAGATCATGGCGGAGCTGGACATCTCGGAACGGCGCCGCCCGCAGGATGGACGGCTGGCGGTCAAGACACCCAAGCGGGTGGTGGACCTGCGCATCTCGACGCTGCCGACGATTAACGGCGAAAAGGTCGTGATGCGTATCCTCGACCGCAATTCGGCGGTGCTGACGCTGGACGCGATCGGCCTTTCCGGCGGCGCGCTGGCCAAGGTGCGGCACGCGGGCGACAAGCCGCAGGGCATCGTGCTGGCCACCGGCCCGACCGGCAGCGGAAAGACCACCACCCTGTACAGCCTGTTGCAGAGCAATGCCACGCCGGAGAAGAACTACATCACCATCGAGGACCCGGTCGAGTACTACCTCGACGCCGCCGGCCAGGTGGTGGTGCGCGAGAAGATCGGCCTGACCTTCCCGCTGGTGCTGCGCGCGATCCTGCGCCAGGACCCGGACGTGCTGCTGATCGGCGAGATCCGCGACTTCGAGACCGCCGAGGTGGCGTTCCACGCCGCGCTGACCGGGCACCAGGTGTTCTCGACGCTGCACACCAACTCGGCGATCGCCACCATCTCGCGCCTGTTCGACCTCGGGCTCAAGCCCTTCGTGATCGCGACCGCGCTGGAAGCGGTGATCGCGCAGCGCCTGGTGCGCAAGGTGTGCACGGAGTGCAAGCAGCCGGTGGCGCCCGACCCGCAGCTGCTGCAGCGGCTGGGCGGCCCGTTCGCCAGCAAGGCGGTGACCGCCTTCCACGGCGCCGGCTGCGACGTCTGCCACGGCAGCGGCTACAAGGGGCGCATCGGGCTGTACGAAGTGCTGGCGCCCGACACCCACATGCGGCACCTGATAGCATCGGGAGCAGCGATCACGGAAATCACGCAGTACGCGCGCGACCAGGGCTTCCAGACCCTGCGCGACGACGCCGTCGACAAGGTGCGCGACGGCCTGACCACGGTCGAGGAAGTGTTCCGCGTGCTGGGACCGGAATGAAACGGGTACAGGGACAATGACGAAGCGTTACAAGAGCGTAGAGCTGGACGAGGCCGCGGAAGGCGCGCAGCTGTTCGAGGACGTGCTCGACCGGCAGGGCGCGGTGCTGGTTGCGGCGCGCACCGAGCTGACCGCGTCGCTGATCCGTTCGCTGCAGCGGCGCGGGATCGACACGGTGATCGTGGCCGACGACAGCATGTCGCCGGAAGCGCTGGAGGAAGCGCGGGCGAAGGTGGCCGCACGGCTGGAGCGCCTGTTCGCCAGGAGCGGCGGGCGCGCCAGTGCGGAGCTGCGGCGGCAGGTGATGGAATACCGGTTGGAGCAGCTGTCATGAGCGCGGTGCCGATCGAAGACGTGGTGCGCGACATCCGCGAGCTGCCGGCGCTGCCTTCGGTGGTGCTGGAACTGATCGAGACCTTCGACAAGCCGGAGGTCGACATCGCGACGCTGGCCGACAAGATCTCGCGCGACCAGGCGCTGGCCGCCAAGACCCTAAGGCTGGCCAATTCCTCCTTCTACGGATTGTCGGCCAAGGTCAAGACGGTCAACCAGGCGATCGTGGTGCTGGGCTTCGACAGCGTGCGCGCGCTGGTGTCGGCGGGCGGCATCATCGACCATTTCCAGGGCGGGGGCGGGCCGGTTGACGCCACGCTGTTCTGGCGCCACGCGATCGCGACTGCGCTGTGCTCGCGCCACCTGGCGCGCGCGACCAGGCAGAACCAGGACCATGCGTTCATCGCCGGGCTTCTGCACGATATCGGGGAGCTGGTGCTGGCCACGCGCTTTTCGGCGCCGTACCAGCAGGCGCTGGACCTCGCCGCGCGCAGCGATTGCGGCCTGCTCAAGGCGGAGCAGGAGGTGCTGGGGATCGACCACCAGCGCGTAGGGCTAGTGCTGGCGCAGGCGTGGAGATTCCCCGACATGATCGGGCGCGCCATCGCGCATCACCACGCGCCGCAGCACGAAGACCTGGGGCGGCTGCCCGCGATCGTCCATGTGGCCGATGCGATCGTCGATGCGCTGGATTTGCTTGGTAACGAGTCGACGCTGGTGCCGCAACTGCAGGACAACGTGTGGGACAGCCTGGCGCTGGAGCCGGCGCAGCTGCGCGCGGTGTTCCGCGATACCGAGCTGCAGTTCGAGGAAGCCTGCCAGATCCTCGCGCCGTAGGGGACTGTCCCCGCAGGGGACTGTCCCCCGGTGTTTGATCGCGCCCGGGTGCATTTCAGAACACCGGGGGACGGTCCCCTATGGGGACAGTCCCCAGCCTCATCACGGTTTGCGGAAGCGGACGTCTTCCTTCACCACCGGCGCGGTGTACACCTTCGCCTTCTTCGGTTTTTTCGGTTTCTTCACCAGCTCGCCCTTTGAATTGGTCATCGGCACGCGGTGCTCGGCAGCGAAGCCCGGTTCCTCGCTGCGCGCCAGCGTCTGCCCAATCAGCGTTTCGATGGCGGCCAGCAGTGGCGCCTCGTCCGCGCACACCAGCGACAACGCCTCGCCCGTGGCGCCCGCGCGCCCGGTGCGGCCGATGCGGTGCACATAATCTTCCGCCACGATCGGCAGGTCCAGGTTCACCACCAGCGGCAGGTCGTCGATGTCGAGGCCGCGCGAGGCGACGTCGGTCGCGGCCAGCACCTGCACTTCGCCTGCCTTGAAGCGTTCCAGCGCGCGCATGCGCGCCGGCTGCGGCTTGTCGCCGTGGATCGAGTCGACCGGGATGCCGCGCTTTTCCAGCGCGACCGCCAGTTCGTCCACGCCGCGGCGGGTCTTGGCGAACACCAGCACCTGGCCCCATTTGCGCTGCTTGAGCAGGTGCAGGAACAGTTCGGTCTTGCGCTTCTTGTCCACCGTGAGCACCGACTGGCGCACGGTTTTGGCCGCGGTATTGCGCGGGGCGACTTCGATGCCAAGCGGGTCGCGCAGCATTTTTGCCGCCATCGCGCGGATCGGCTCGGAGAAGGTGGCGGAGAACAGCAAGGTTTGGCGCTTCTTCGGCAGCACCGCGAAAATCTGGTCCAACTCGCGCGAAAAGCCCAGGTCCAGCATGCGGTCGGCTTCGTCCAGCACCAGCGTCTGCAGCATGTCGAAGCGCACCGCGTTCTGGCGGTGCAGGTCGAGCAGACGGCCCGGCGTGGCGACGATCAGGTCGACGCCTTTGCGCATCCTCATCATCTGCGGGTTGATGCTGACGCCGCCGTACGCCACCAGGGTGCGCAGGGGCAGGTTGGCGCCGTAGGCCTTGAAGCTTTCGTGGACCTGGTCGGCCAGTTCGCGGGTCGGCACCAGCACCAGAGCGCGCACGCTGTTGGGCGCGACCTGGCCGCCTTCCATGACCAGCCGCTGCAGCAGCGGCAGCGCGAAGCCGGCGGTCTTGCCGGTGCCGGTCTGGGCGGCGGCCATCAGGTCGCGACCGGCCAGCACGGCGGGTATCGCCTGGGCCTGGACCGGGGTCGGGGTGGCGTAGCCGAGCGCTTCCAGCGAGCGCAGCAGGGGATCGATCAGGCCAAGCGAGGCAAACGTCATGGATTTGTTGTTAGCAGGTAAAAACAGCGCGCATCTTACCCTATCCGGGGCCAATCCCGGCTATCGGGGCCGATCGCGGCGGACCGCGCGACTACCGGGCCAATCTGCGTCCAATTCGCGACAATTCCGCTCATCAGTGCCGATCTTCCAGCTGAACCACCGTCATCCCAGCGCAGGCTGGGATCCATAGTGAGTATGCAGCATGGCGCAGTCGCCATACCACCTCAGTATGGATCCCGGCCTTCGCCGGGATGACGCGACTCGGCGTTTAGCGCAGTACCTGGAGCTCCATTACTTTCGGCTTGGTCGGTTCCGGTTTGGTGTCGCAAGCGCCCAGCAGTCCAATGCAGGCGAGGGCGGCGGCCACATATTTGAGGATGGACAGCATGATCGCTCCCGGAGTGGTTTGCATGGAACGATGCTACCGGAATCGCGCCGGATACGTCGCGTGCGGCGGACTTGGCCGCGATCGGGGCCGTTTCGTCGCCGCGACGCCCAATCCGTCGCATAATGCAACCCGTCTGGCCACCGCGTTGCTATCGTGAAGCCAGTCCCAACCACTTAAAAGAACCCATCATGAGTGCTTTCTTCCTTGTCCTGCGCCTGGTCGCCGCCTGGTTCCTCGCCTACCTCGCAATCGCGATCTTCTTCTCCGAAGTCATCCTGGATGCGCTCGACCTGCGCGATTCCGAAGGCTTCATCGTCCTGATCGGCTTCATCCTTGCCGGCCTGGTCGCCAGCGTTGCGTTTTCGCACCTGCGCCGGGTGCGCCTGCTGTCCGATAACCTTGACCGCAGCACGCTGGCCAACCGCCATCGCCGCCAGATCGAGATTCCGTTCGACGCCAACGAAGCGTTTGCGATCGTCGACGCCGCGATCCGGGAACTGCCCGGCACCCACAACGTCGAGAGCGCCCGCGACAGCCTGCAGGTGCGCGCCAAGGTCAAGCGCATCGATCCGTACAACGAGGTCCCGGACGGCGACCCGACGCGCCGCCTGTTCGGGCCGCGCCGCAACCAGATCCTGGCCACCGTCACGCCGAACGGCGCCGGCGGCACCGTGATGCTGGTGTGCGAACCGGAGCGCCCGGCCTGGACCGATATCTTCCTGGTCGACGACGGCACCAACCTGGAAAACGCCGAAGCGATCACCCGCGCCCTGACGCGCCGCGTCGCCGAGCACCGCCGCGGCGAGCAGGCCAGCGCGCTGCAGACCGTGACCGAAAAAGAACTGATGTCGGCGCGCCTGTCGCTGCTGCAGGCCCAGGTCGAGCCGCACTTCCTGTACAACACCCTGGCCAGCGCCCAGCTGCTGACCCGCACCGATCCGGAGCGCGCCGACGAAATGCTCGGCAACCTGATCCTCTACCTGCGCCACTCGCTGCCGCGCGCCGAGGTGTCGATGTCCACCTTCGGCGAAGAGCTGGAGCGCGCCAGGGCCTACCTCGACATCCTCAAGATCCGCATGGGTTCGCGCCTTAACCTGAAGATCGAAGTGCCCGACGAGCTGCACGGCCTGATGGTGCCGCCGATGATGCTGCAGACCCTGGTCGAGAACGCGATCAAGCATGGCCTCGAGCCCAAGTCTGGCGGCGGCAACGTGTGGATCCTGGCGCGCGCCTTCGACCGCTCGGTGGCGATCACGGTCGGCGACGACGGGCGCGGCTTCTCGGCCGAAGGCGGCGGCACCGGCATCGGCCTGGCCAACCTGCGCGAACGCCTGCGCCTGGCCTTCGGCGACGCCGCATCCTTCAACATCGCCGCCAACTTCCCGACCGGCGTGGCCGCCACCATCACGGTCCCGAACTCGACCCTCAAGGAGAACCAGACATGGTTACCTGCGTAATCGCCGAAGACGAAGCGCTGCTGCGCGACGCGCTGGTGCAGATGCTGGGCGAGGCCTGGCCGGAGCTGGAGATCGTCGCGGAGGTGGACGACGGCGGGGCCGCGCTGGATGCGATCGACCGCCTGAAACCGGACGTGACCTTCCTCGACATCCGCATGCCCGGCCTGACGGGGCTGGAAGTGGCGGGCGCGATGGCAACAGCCAGCCCGCAGACCCAGGTCGTATTTGTAACAGCATATGACCAATATGCGATCGACGCCTTCGACAAGGGAGCGGTCGACTACCTGCAAAAGCCGGTCTCGCGCGAGCGGCTGGCAAATACGGTCAGCCGCCTGAAGGCGCGTGCCGGCGCCGACGCCGCCAAGCTGGCCGAGTTGCTCAAGGTGCTGACCCCGGCCATGCCGGGCAAGGCCAAGTCGGAGCCGCTGGTGTGGCTGACCGCCAGCGCGGGCACAGAGACGCGCCTGATCATGATCGAGGACGTCGCCTACTTCCAGTCCGACAGCAAGTACACGGTGGTGATGACCACGCAGGGCGAGGCGCTGCTGCGCAAGCCGATCCGCGAACTGCTGGACGTGCTGGACCCGGCGGTATTCAAGCAGATCCACCGCTCGACCATCGTCAACCTCCGCGCGATCGCCTCGGTGGCGCGCGACGACACCGGGCGCGGCCTGGTAAAGCTGAAGAACCGGCCGGAGACGCTGACCGTCAGCCAGCCATTCATGTCCCTGTTCAAGGCCATGTAGCAGGCCTGGCGTGGTGTGCAAGTGCCGTTACGCGTGACACGTTTGGTAACAATCCTCTGTGTGGCACCGAACGATATAGTTGCCGCAGGTGGGTACAATCGGGTCATGTTTCAACACAACCCAGGGCACACCATGAAAAACCTACTTCTCGCATTGGCCATCTTCGCCGGCGCCGCCATCCCGGCGGCGGCACAGACCAGCGTCTCGGTGACGATCGGCCAGCCGGGCTTCTACGGCACCATCGACATCGGCGACTACGGTCCTCCACCGGTGTTCATCGCCGAACCGATCATCGTCCAGCGCGAAGTGCGCTACGTGGCCCAGCCGATCTACCTGCGCGTGCCGCCGGGCCACCGCAAGCACTGGTCGCGCCACTGCAGCCGCTACAACGCCTGCGGCCGTCCGGTGTACTTCGTGCGTGACGACTGGTACCTGAACGAATACGCACCGCGCTACCAGCGCGAGCATCGCGCACGCCACGTCGACTATCGCCGCGACGGCCGTTATGACGGCGACCGCCGCGACGGCCGCTACGACGGTGACCGCCGCGAGGTCCGCTACGACGGCGACCGCCGTTATGACCGCGTCGACCACCATGACCGTGACGACCGCAAGCACGGCAAAGGCCACAAGGACAAGGATCACGGCAAGGGCCACGGCAATGGCCACGGCCGCGGCCACTAAGCTTCGGTGCAAGCGACAGGACGGACCTTCGGGTCCGTCTTTTTTTTGCGCGTTAGCCCGGGCGTGCGCATGCCGCCGTCATTCCAGCGCAGGCTTGGATCCATACCGGGCGTGCCTGGACGACGCAATCGTTGTTCTATCGATGTATGGATCCCAGCCTTCGCTGGGATGACGACGGATCGGCATGGCCGCACCCAGAAACCCGGGGCACCTCGACTGTGCGGTTTGACGGATCATAGTAGACTGTCAATAAAGGTTCCGCCGCCGGCGGGACGAGCCGATCGGAGGTTGCGTTTGCAGAGCGAATTTGTGATCGTTGGAGGCGGGGCGGGCGGCCTGGAGCTGGCCTGCAAACTTGGCCGCAAGTTCGGCCCGGCCAAGGTGGCGCTGGTGGACAGCCGCCTTTACCATATCTGGAAACCGTCGCTGCACGAGGTGGCGGCCGGCACGCTGGACGTGCACCAGGAGGGCCTGTCCTACCAGATGCTGGCGCACGATAACGGCTTCACCTTCGTGTACGGCGCAATGACCGGGCTTGATCCCGAGGCGCGCAGCGTGACCGTCGGTCCCATCACCAGCGGCGACGGCGAGGAAGTCCTGCCGCAGCGGCGCATCGGCTACCGTTCGCTGGTACTGGCGGTGGGCAGCGTCTCCAATTACTTCGGCGTGCCGGGCGCGCGCGAATGCACCATCTCCCTGAACGCGGTCGAGGATGCTGAGCGCTTCCGCCTGACGCTCCTGAAGCTGCTGGCGCGCGCCGAGTACCGCGAGGACGGCAAGACCGGCGCCGGCATCGACGTGGTGATCATCGGTGGCGGCGCGACCGGCGTCGAGCTGGCCGCCGAACTGCGCGAGGCGAGCGGCGTGTACGCGACTTACGGCGTGGGGCACGAAGCCCTGCGCGACGTGCGCATCACGGTGCTGGAAGGCGCGCCGCGCATCCTGGCGCCGCTGCCCGAGAAGGTTTCGAACGCCGCGAAGCGCCTGCTGGACAAGCGCGCGATCCGGGTGGTGACTTCGTGCCGCGTCACCCACATCACGCCGGGCAGCGTCACCGACAACGACGGCAAGGTGTATCCGGCCGACCTGTGCGTGTGGGCGGCCGGCATCCGCGCGCCGGAACTGCTTGGCGAACTGGGTCTGCCGGTGGCCAAGGGCGGTCAGGTGCAGGTGGACGAGCGCCTGCAGGTCAAAGGCGTGCCGGGCGTGTATGCGCTGGGCGACTGCGCCGACTGCACCGACGCCAGGGGCGTGCACGTGCCACCGCGCGCGCAGGCGGCGCACCAGCAGGCGGACTACCTGATGGAGACCTTCCAGCGCGAGTCGGCGGGCAAGCCGCAGCAGCAACGCGGCTACGAGTACAAGGATTACGGCTCGCTGGTGTCGGTGGGGCAGACCACCTCGGTCGGAAGCCTGATGGGATCGCTCAAGGGATTGAGCTGGTTCGTGGAGGGATTCGTGGCGCGCATGATGTATGTGAGCCTGCACCTGCTGCATCACCGCGCGGTGCTGGGGACGGTGCGCACGGGGGTGCTGGCGATTGCGCGCTTCCTGATCAAGCGGACTACGCCGCTGGTCAAACTGCACTAGCAAGATGTCATCCCCGCGAAGGCGGGGACCCATGCTGATTCACCGTAGTTGCTTACGGCGCCACCGCCGAAAGCTCAACATGGGTTCCCGCGTGCGCGGGAATGACGGTGGGAGGTTAGCGGGGAATGGTGACGGTCATGATGGTGCCGCGCTCCGGGCGGTTCGCCACCGTCAGCGTGCCATCCAAAAAGCGCACCCGCTCGCGCAGCATCCGCAGGCCATGGCAGCTGCGCGAGTCCGTGTCCACCGAGGCATTGCCGATGCCGTCATCGCGCACGGTCAGCACCAGTTCGTCGCCGGTGTCGTCGAGGATCACCTCGGCCGTCGACGCCATCGCGTGCTGCGCCACGTTGCGCAGGCCTTCTTCCGCGGCGCGCAGCAGCGCGACGCTCTGCTGGCGCGTGCAGTCGACGTCGTCCTCCGGCAGGCTGGCGCTTACTTTGAAGCCATGCTCTTCGGCGAAGCGCTCGACCAGGTCGGCCAGCGCCGCCTTCAGCCCCAGGAATTCCAGTTTGTCGTTCCAGAGGTTGAGCTGCATTTCGCGGTTGGCGTTGACCACCTGCGCCAGCAGGTTGCGCATCTGCAGCACACGGTCCTGCAGGGCCTGGTCCTGCGGCAGCTTCTGCTGCAGCAGCGACAGGTGCATGGTCAGAGCGGTGAGCGAAGAGCCGAGGTTGTCGTGCATCTTGCGGGCCAGCTGGCGCCGCTCGTCATCCCAGCAATTGGCGAGATGCCCCAGGAGCTCGGTGAGATCCTCGGTGCGTTCGGCCACCAGGCGAACCAGGTCGGTTTCGGTTGTCTGCGGTGCCGGTGCAGTCATGTGAGCTCTCGAATAAGTTTCTGCCGCATCATACCTCAGCTTCCCGGCAAGGGGCGCTGCGCTTGGCTGACTGCGGAGACGGTGAAGTGCCGCACATACGCATTCTGCCTTCTGAGCCAACCTGTCGGTGTACGGCGGACAGTACCGCCGACCTAACAAAAGGAGCCAGCATGCCAACCAACAAAATCGACGCCACCAAACTCCTTGAGCAGGATCATCGCGAGGTCGAGGCACTCTTCAAGAAATTCGAAGACCTGACCGACCGCGCGAAAGTTTCCAAGAAGAAGATCGCCGACCAGATTTGCAACGAGCTGACCGTGCACGCACAGGTCGAGGAAGAGATTTTCTATCCGGCCGTGCGCGGCGCGGGCAAGGAGTTCGAAGACCTGATCGACGAGGCCACCGTGGAGCATTCCAGCGCCAAGGACCTGATTGCGCAGATCCAGTCGATGGAAGCGGACGAGGAACTCTATGACGCCAAGGTGAAGGTGCTGCAGGAGCAGATCGAGCACCACGTAGAGGAAGAAGAGGGCGAGATGTTCAAGAAGGTGCGCAAGACCAGCCTGGACCTGGAAACGCTGGGGGGGCAGATGCAGGCGCGCAAGGAAGAGCTCAAGGCCGCGATGGGCATGTAATCAGGATGGGGACTGTCCCCGCAGGGGACTGTCCCCCGGTGTTAGACAAAGCCCGGGAATTTCCAAAACACCGGGGGACGGTCCCCTGCGGGGACAGTCCCCAACCTTGCGTCAGGTTTTTACGGCGGGAGCGCCGCACTGGCTGATCGCCTCGATCAGCGCATCCATCTGCACCGGTTTCACCAGGTGCATGTCAAAGCCGGCCTCCATCACGCGGCGGTGGTCTTCCGCCTGTCCATAGCCCGTCAGCGCAATCAGCCGGATGTTCTGGGTGGGTTCCGACGCGCGCAGCCGGCGCGCCACTTCATAGCCATCGATCCCCGGCAGCCCGATATCGACCAGCGCCACGTCCGGCACCACGGCTGAAGCCAGGTCCACGCCCTGCACGCCGTCGGCCGCATGCCGCACCGGGTAGCCGTGGGTGGTCAGCATCATGGCCATCATTTCGCGACCATCGTCGTTATCCTCGATCAGCAGGACCGAAGGCTTGCCGGCGGTGGCATCGAGCTTGATTTCCGGCTGGGCGCTGTCGCGCGCCGATACCCGCGGCAGGCGGATCATGAAGGTCGAACCGGTGCCGGGCCCGTCGCTGTGCGCGCTGACCGAGCCGCCGTGCAGTTCCACCAGCCTGCGCACCAGCGCCAGGCCGATGCCCAGGCCACCCTGCGCCCGGTCGATCGAGCTGGTGCCCTGCACGAACACGTCGAACACATGCGGCAGCAGGTCCTGGCCGATGCCCACGCCGGTGTCGCGCACGGTGATCACGGTGTCCTCGCCCTCGACCCGGGTGACCAGGTCGATGCGTCCGCCCGGGGGCGTGTACTTGAGCGCGTTGTCGATCAGGTTGGAGGTGATCTGTTCCAGGCGGGTGAGGTCGCCCTCGACCCAGCAATCCGCATTGGTGTCCAGTTCGACCGCGTATTCCAGCGTGCGGCCGGTGGCGCGGAAGGTTTCGAAGCAGGCGCGCATCAGCTGCGCCATTTCGACCGGCTGGCGGTTGAGCAGGATCTTGCCCGACATCGCGCGCGACAGGTCGAGCAGGTCGTCGACGATGTGCGACAGGTGCTGGCTCTGGCGCTGGATGATCGAGCGTGCGCGGGTGATGGTGTCGGGGCCGGCGCCCGGCAGCCCGATCAGCGAAGCCGCGCTGGTGATGGCCGACAGCGGATTGCGCAGCTCGTGCCCCAGCATGGCCAGGAATTCGTCCTTGGCGTGGCTCTTGCGTTCGGCGTCGCGCCGCTCTTCCATTTCGCGCACCAGGCGCTTGTTGGTGGCGGTCAGCTCGGTGGTGCGCTGGCTCAGCTTGGCGGCCTGGCGCTTCAGTTCTTCGTTCTTGGTTGCCAGCGCGACGAATACCGCGACCTTGGCGTGCAGGATCTGCGGGATCACCGGGGTGAACAGGAAGTCGGCCGCACCCTTTTGGTAAGCCTTGAGGCGGTCGATTTCATCGGCCACGAAAGCGGTCACGAAGATGATCGGGATGTCGGCGGAGCGTGGACGCTGGTGAATGGTTTCGGCAGTCTCAAAGCCGTCCATGCCGGGCATGTTCACGTCCAGCAGGATCACGGCGAAGTCGTGCAGCAGCACCTGGCGCAGCGCTTCCTGTCCGGAACGGGCGGACACCACTTCGTAGTTCGACTGTTCCGCCCATTGGTCAAGCAAGCTGGTCAAAGCTAGCAGGCTGGCAGCATCATCGTTCACAACCAGGATCTTTGGTTTTTCGATTTTCGGCACGAGGATGAAGGCGGTCTTTACGTTAAGCAAGCAGGATACCACGGGAGGCTGGCATAACCAAAAGCAAGCGTGCGCGAGGGTGTGGCGGCGGCTAAGGTACGCTGCCGCACATACCGTCGCGACACCCTATGCGATAGTGGTTCCGGGATTAATACTTCGTCCAAGCGAAAGGGCAGGAACATGAATATCGATAAAATCATAGACAAAGACCACTCCGGAAAATGCTTCCGCGACCTGGCCGAGGCGCCTCTGCACGCGCTGCGCGGCCTGTCGGTGAAGGACGCCAAGGCGCTCCAGGCGGCGTTCAACATCACCACCGTGCGCGAGCTGGCCGAGCTGAACTTCGTGAAATGGGCGACGGCGATTGTCACACTGGCGGCGGAAGAAGAAACAAGTCCGGAAGAGCAGGCGCAGGAAGCCCTGCTGGACGACGCCGTCGAGATGACCTTCCCGGCCAGCGACCCGATTTCGGTCGATTCCTCGATCACCCGCATCGAAGTCGCGCCCGAGAAGGTCGATGCCCATATGGACCATCAGGCTGCGGTGGAAATCGAAGAACATATGGAAGAATCCGAACGGAAAGAAGCTAAAAAAGCAATGAAGAAGGAAACCGCCAAGGCCTCCGGCTGAAGCGTGCCCGGCGGCCCGGCTGCCGGTTCCTGCCATTGCAATGAGTGAAGCGGCCCGCGGGCCGCTTTTTTCATAGGGCAATCTCAGGAGCGCTGGATCGGGGTGCGTCCGCCCACCACGGACAGCGGCGCGGCGATCGGCGCATTGGCGGCAGTCGAAGTCGAGCAGAAGCGGTTCTTGCCGGAGCGCTTGGCTTCGTACAGCGCGTAGTCGGCGATGCTGATCAGCGCCTCCACGGTTTCGGCGTCGTCCGGATACATGCTGATGCCGATACTGGTCGACAGCCGCAGTGTCAGGTCATTGATGAAGTAGGGCTCGGATACCGCCTCGACCAGCTTGGCCGCCGGGCCCTGCGCATCGGCCAGGCCATGCACGTCGCCCAGAACGATCATGAATTCGTCGCCGCCCAGGCGCGCCACCGTGTCTTCCTTGCGCGAGGTGGCCACCAGCCGCTGGGCCACCATTTTCAGCACTTCGTCGCCATAGGCGTGGCCGTAGGTGTCGTTGATCGCCTTGAAACCATCCAGGTCCAAATACATGATCGCCGCCTTGTGGTGGTGGCGGTTGGCGTGCTGCAGGGTGGTTTCGATGCGGTCCTCGAGCAGGCGGCGGTTTGGCAGGCCGGTCAGCGCGTCGTGCAGCGCCAGTTCCTGCTGGGTGCGCGAATACAGCGCCAGTTCCTTGTACAGCAGGCGCACTTCGAGCATGTTGTGGATGCGCTTTTGCACTTCGAGCAGGTCGAAGGGCTTGCTGATGAAGTCGCGCGCACCCGCTTCCAGCGCGGCGATCTTGAAGCTCGGCTGCGCGGTCAGGGCCAGCACCGGCAGGTAGCCGCCGTGTTCGATTTCTTTCAAGCCTTTCATCACCTGGAAGCCGTTCAGGCCGGGCATCTGCAGGTCGAGCAGGATCAGGTCGTAGTTGTGCTGGCGGTGCAGCGGGCACACCTGCTCGGGAAGCATGGTCGAACTGACATTGGCGTAGCCTTCCTCGCGCAATATCTCTTCCATCAGGTCGATATTGTCGGGCGAGTCGTCTACGACCAGGATTTTCGCGTTAAGGATGTCGTCTCTGCTCGGCATGCTATTTCTCTTTCATGCATGGACAAAGCGGCGTCCCGGAAGGGATGCTGTCACGGAGTTGCCCATGTTTCCGGGCCGTATTGGGCCAGGACTATTCAAGAAATTAGTGTACCGAATGGGGGGCCGATTTCTTGTAGGACAGCGCCGCGTGTTCCGGTAGGAACAGCATTGCGCTGCACCTGTCAGCCGCGTCCCTGGACCAGCGCTTCCACTGCGGCGATCAGTTCGGTCGGTTCGACCGGCTTGGAAATGTGCGCGAGGAAACCGGCTTCCAGCGCGCGCATGCGGTCTTCGGAACGCGCGAATGCCGTCAGCGCCAGCGCCGGCACATCGCCGCCACGCTCGGGACCGAGCGCGCGCACGCGCGCCAGCAGTTCGAAGCCGTCCACCCCCGGCATGCCGAGGTCGGACACCATCAGGTCGGGGCGGCGCGATTCGACGCAGGCCAGCGCTTCGGCCGCATCTGCCGCCATTGTCACTTCGGCATGGCATTCGGACAGGATGCGGTTGATCAGTTCGCGCGCGTCGCGCTCGTCGTCCACCACCAGCACGTGCACGCCGGACAGGTCGCGCAGCGTCATTTCCGGCGCGCGCGAGGGCCGCGCGAATGCCGGCGCGCGGTCGGGCCGCGCCACCATCGCATGCGGCTTGGCCAGCGGCAGCGAGATCGTGAAGGCGGAGCCGCGGCCTTCGCCCTCGCTTTCCGCGCGCACGGTGCCGCCGTGCTGCTCGATCAGGTGCTTGACGATCGACAGGCCCAGGCCCAGGCCACCGTGGCGGCGCGTGGTGGAAGCGTCGCCCTGGCGGAAGCGTTCGAACACGTGCGGCAGGAATTCGGGACCGATGCCGGCGCCGCTGTCGCGCACTTCGATTTCGACGTGGCCGCCGACCTGGCGGATCGACAGCGTCACCTGGCCCTCGTTCGGGGTGAACTTGATCGCGTTCGACAGCAGGTTCCAGATCACCTGCTGCAGGCGCGCCGGGTCGCCCGCGATCGGGCCGGCGTCTTCCTGGTAGTGCTTTTCGAGGCGGATGTTCTTGGCGTCCAGCGCCGGGCGCACCGTTTCCACCGCCGCGTCGACGAACTGCGGCGCGGCCACGGTGCGCATGTCGAGCAGTACCTTGCCGGAGGTGATGCGGCTCATGTCGAGCAGGTCCTCGATCAGCTGGGCCTGCGCGCGCGCGTTGCGCTCGATGGTCTGCAGGCCCTTGGCCAGGTCTTCCGGGCCGCGGCTGCCGCGCCGCAGCACCTGCGCCCAGCCCAGGATCGAGGACAAGGGGGTGCGCAGTTCGTGCGACAGCGTGGCCAGGAATTCGTCCTTCATGTTGCTGGCGCGTTCAGCCTCGGCGCGCAGCAGGCGCTCGTTTTCCAGCATCACATTGCGTTCTTCCGCCGCGCGCTGGGCTTCCTCGTACAGGCGGGTATTGTCGATCGCGACCGCGGCCTGCGCCGCGATGCCCGACAGGATCCGTTCCGAGCGCGAGGTGAAGATGCCGGGTTCCGGGTGGCCGAAGAACATGCTGCCCAGGACCTCGCCGGAGCGCGACTTGACCGGCACCGCCAGGTAGCTGCGCACCGGCGGGTGTAGCGGCGGCAGGCCGTTGTACGGCGGGTTCTGGCCGTAGCGCTCGTCCTGCAGCACGTCGTCGATGCGCACGATGGCTTCGCCGTGCAGGCTGGGCCCGAACAGGGCGGTGGCGCGAGGATGGCCGAACTGGTCGAACTCCGAAGCGCTCACGCCCGACACCACGAACATATTGAGCGACTCGGGGCCATGGTAGAAGAAGGCGCCCATGCGCGCGCCGCTGATGTCGGTGGCCGCGTCGGTCACGGTCTGCAGCAGCGAGCGCAGGTCGCGGTGCGAGGCCAGCGCCGCGCCGGTGCTGTTGAGCAGCTCCAGCACGTTCGATTCGTCGCGCAGCGCCTGCTGCACGCGCTTGACCTGGTCGACGTCGGTGTTGGTGCCGAACCAGTGCACCACGTGGCCGTGGCGGTCGCGCACCGGGTTCACGCGCGTGAGGAACCAGCGGAACTGGCCGTCCGCGCCGCGCATCGGGTACTCCATCTCGAACGGCGCGCCGGTGCGCAGCGACTCGCGCCAGCGCGACAGCATCTGCGGCAGCACCGCCGGGTCGTGCACCTTTTGCCAGCCCCAGCCCAGCATGTCGTTGGGCGTGGTGCCGGTGTATTCGTACCAGCGCTCGTTGTACCAGACGATGTAGCCGTCGGCGTTGGCCATCCAGGCCAGCTGCGGGATCGAATTGGCCAGCGCGCGCAGCACTTCCTCGCTCTGGCGCAGCGAATCCTCGGCGCTCTTGCGGGTGCTGATGTCCTGCACCACGCCGCTCATGGTGCGCGACTGCCCGTCTTCCTCGGATCCGGTGCGGCCCACCACCGAAATCCACAGCGGCGCGCCGCGTTCGCGTTCGAGCCGGCATTCGATGTCGAGGTCGGTGCGGTCGGCGAAGGCGCGCATGAATTCTTCGCGCACCATGTCGCGGTCCTCGTCGCAGATGCAGTTGCGCAGCTGTTCCCATGGCAGCGGGACGTCGGCCGGCAGGCCGAAGATTTCGGCGGCGCGGGTGCCGAGCACCAGGCGGTCGCTGGCGCCATCCCAGCTCCAGTCGCCGAGGCGGCCGGCGGCCAGTGCGAGCTGGAGGCGGTTCGAGCTTTCGATCAGGGCGCGCTCGTCCTGCTTGCGCTGGGTGACGTCGCGCACGAACAGGGTCATCCCTTCGGGCGAAGGGTAGGCGCGCACCTCCAGCCAGCGGCGCACGGCGTCGTAGAAGAATTCGAAGCAGACCGCCTCGCCGGTGCGCGCGGCATGGTCCAGGCGCGACTCGACGATGGTCGACCCCAGGGTCGGCAGTTCGTCCCAGATCACCCTGCCGATCAGGCCTTCGCGGGTCAGGCCCAGCGGCTCGGCCAGGTCCAGCGCGCGCTGGTTGACGTAGGTGATGCGCCAGTTGCGGTCGAGAATGCAAAAGCCGTCGGTGAGCGCCTCCAGCATGCGTTCCATGCGCTCGTGGCTTTCGCGCAGCGCTTCCTGGGCTTCGTGCAGGTCGCGTTCGCTGCGTTCGCGCGCCCCGAGCGCATTGCCGGCCGTGCGCAGCGCCAGCGAGCGCAGCACGTCAGGGTCCTTGCCGGGTTGGCGCGGCACGGTCTCAGCCCCCCGATCCGCGGTGCGGGCCGGCCGGCCCGGGCACTGCGGATGGACGCACACAGCCGCGCAGCGGTCCGGCGGACGGCACGGTTGGCGGCGAAATGTTGTGGACGGGCTCGGTTGTGGTTGGAAGCATCGGGAAACGTTGGTGAAAGCGTTCCCCGATTCTACTCCGCAGTACCTGCGTTCTCCCGCACGTTAGCGGGATGCGCGAGGGGCATCCCCTCAGGCGCGCGCTGCCAGCTGCTCCTGGACCTTGCCCAGCACGGCCTGGAGCTGCTCGAGGTCGTAAGGCTTTTGCAGCGAGGTATAAGGAAATTCCACGTGGCGCAGCAGCGCGTCGCCATAGCCGGAAGCGAAGATCACCTGCAGGCCGTGGTGGCGGGCCATGGCCTGGCGCGCCAGGTCGACCCCGGAAATGCCGGGCAGGCTGACGTCGGTAAACAGCAGGTCGTGGGGCGCCGCGGCCAGCAGCGGCAAGGCGTCCTCGCCGTGGCTCACGCCCTGGACTTCGTGTCCGAGCGCGCGCAGCATTTCGCATACCAGGTACTGGGAATCCAGGTTGTCTTCCACTACCACGATGCGCAGGCCGGCGCTGCGGGCCTCGCGCGGGGGCGCGGAGGGCGCCATCGCGCAGACCGCGCCGGCCACCGCGCCGCTGTCGTCCGCGAGCGGGGTCAGGTAGAGATCCAGGTTGACCATGCTCACGCCGGATTCGCGCACGAAGGGCACCGACAGGCCGCGCTGCACCGAGCCGTGCCCGTCCAGCGCGCGGTCGAGCGCGTCGCGTGCGCTCGAGAGCGGGGCCGGCCACAGCGCCGGCATGTTGCCGCCGGGCGCACGCACCGAGCGCGACGCCGCCAGCGCCGCGTAGGCGTCGTTGTAGACGACGATGCGCTGCTTGCCCCACACCAGGATCGACGGGGCGGGCGAGCCCAGCACCAGGTCGACCGCCAGCCGCAAAGTGTGGGACCAGCCGTCACGCGGGCCGAGATCGGTCGCGGCCCAGTCGGGGAAAGCGGAGATGCTGCCTGAGTCGGACATGCCGGAATGCCTGGAAAATGTAGAAGTCCGGCAATGCTACACCAAGCGCCCCGAAGCGCGCGCTACATTTGCGAGCGGGTTCAGGCGCCGGGAACGAGGCCCAGCGCGGGCGCCAGCGCGGGCGCTCGCGTGACGGCGGCGATCGACGGGGCCGGGGCCGGGTCGAGCGCAATGCCGATCGGCGCGGCGGCGCGCGCCGGGAAGAACCGGCCTTCGAGGAAGGCGGCGATGCGCTGCTGGGCGCCTTCCAGGTAGGGGATGTTCATGTGGTCGGAGTCGGGCACCGTCTCGTCGCCCTCCAGCCGGGCCAGCTGGGCCACCAGCATGTCGGTGTGCGAATGGGGCACCACGTCGTCGTTGGCCGCGCGCAGCACATAGGTGGGCGCCTTGAGCAGCGAGGCGTACTTGACCGATTCGAAGCGGTGGCGCAGCACGTATTCGACCGGCACCGCGCGGAACCGGCGCTTGGCGATGGCCAGGATCGAGTCGTAAGGGGTGACCAGCACCGCCGAATGCACCGGCCGGTCGCGCGCCACCTGCACCGCGACGCCGGAACCGAGGCTGCGCCCGACCACGGCGATGCGTGCCGGGTCGACGTTGGCGCGCGCCGCCAGCCAGTCGTACAGGGTGCAGCCGTCCTCGACCATGTGGGCTTCGGCCGGGTCGCCCTGGGATTCGCCATAGCCGCGGTAATTCACCGCCAGCACCGCCATGCCGGGGAACATGCGGCCGGCATCGCGCGCCACCCAGGACACTTCTTCCGAGCGCCCGCCGAAGTACAGCACGGCGGGGAAGGGCCCGACACCGCGCGGCGTCATCAGCCAGCCGCACAGGCGGGTGCCGTCGCGCGCGCGCAGTACCACTGCGCGGGTGCGGTGCCCTTTACTGCGCGGGCGGTACACCTCCGGCTTGACGCAAGGGTTGAACAGCAGCTTGCGCTGGTTGACGGCGACCGCGGCCGTGAGTCCCAGCCACAACAGGCTGGCCAGTCCGGCGACACTGGCTACTTTGCGCGAATTATCCATGGGAGAAATGATGAGCCGCGAAAGCACATCGGTATGTGCGCGCGCGCACAGGGCGTGCGAGTCGGCGCGCATTGCGGCATGCGCGCAACACCATGGATAAAA
This sequence comes from Telluria sp., assembly GCA_035759315.1. Taxonomy (GTDB): domain Bacteria; phylum Pseudomonadota; class Gammaproteobacteria; order Burkholderiales; family Burkholderiaceae_D; genus Telluria. Next base: position 59,412 of record DASTVB010000074.1, read on the forward strand.
AAAAGCCCGCGCGGGGCGCGGGCTTGAATCTATCTCACGGGGAGAATAGAGGAGACAGGGCAATCATGCTGCAATGCAAAAAAAATCGCAAATTGATTTTCATAATGGACCCGATAGTTTCCGTAAATCAACATAACGTGCATACAGCGCACGATAGGCCCGCACTCATTTTGTTAAAGTTGGTAAATGTTCTACGATAGCAACATATGCGAACCCATTTCCCCCGAACCCTGCTGGGCCTGCTGATTGGCGCCGCCTGCGCTGGCGCCGCGGCCCAGACCCCCCAGCCACTGGCGGACTATTCGCTTGAACAGCTGTCCGAGATCGTCGTCACCTCGGTGGCGCGCCAGGCCACCAGCCTGGCCAGCGCCCCGGTATCGATCCAGCGCATCTCGGCCCAGCAGATCCGGCGCTCCGGCGCCACCACGCTGCCCGAGGCGCTGCGCATGGCGTCGGCGCTGCACGTGGCGCGCACCGCCGCCGGCAACTATGTGATTACGGCGCGCGGCTTTTCCTCGACCCTGGAAAACAAGATGCTGGTCATGATCGACGGGCGCAGCGTCTACTCGCCGCTGTTTTCCGGCGTATTCTGGGACGTCCAGGACGTGCTGCTGGAGGACGTGGATCGGATCGAAGTCATCAGCGGCCCCGGCTCGACCATCTGGGGCGCCAATGCCGTTAACGGCGTGATCAACGTGATCACCCGCAGTGCGCGCGACACCCAGGGCGCGTATGCCAGCGTGGCCGCCGGCAGCAGCGAGCGCATGGGCGCGGCGCGCTACGGCGCAGCGCTGGGCGACGGCGGCAGCTACCGCATCTACGCCAAGTACGGCGAGCACGACGACCTCGAGAACGAAGCCGGCGAGGCGGTGCGCGGCCGCTGGCACCGCACCCAGGCCGGTTTCCGGACCGACTTCAACGCCGGCGATTTCCAGGCCACGGTATCGGGCGACGCCTATACCGGGCGGCGCGGCAACCGCCTCGACCCGGACCTCAACCTGTCCGGCAGCAATCTCGGCGCGCGCCTGCAGCGCACCCTGGCGGACGGCTCCGGCCTGCGCCTGCAGGCCTGGTTCGACCACGTCGAGCGGGGCGAGCCGACCAGTGCCAGCGAAAAACTCGACACCGCCGACCTTGAAGTCCAGCACGACCTCAAACTGGCCGGCCGCCACAACATCTCCTGGGGCGGCGGCTACCGGCATGCGCGCGACCGCGTGCGCAATGCCGGCACGCTCGAATTCGCGCCGGCCCGCGCCTCGCTGCACTGGGCCAACCTGTTCGCGCAGGACCAGATGCTGCTCACGCCGGACCTGCAGCTGACCCTGGGCACCCGTTTCGAAAAAACCACCTATACCGGGGTCGAATGGCTGCCGATGGCGCGCCTGGCCTACCACGCCGGCGGCGACGACCTGCTGTGGCTGGCCGCGACCCGCACCGTGCGCGCGCCGTCGCGCATCGACCGCGACCTGTCGGTACGCAACGCGCAGCCGGACGGCGTCCCGCGCTACACGATCGAGGCCAACACCGACTTCCGGTCCGAACTGGCGCGCGTGCTGGAGCTTGGCTACCGCAGCGCGCGCGGGCCGCGTTTCACCTATGTCGTGGTCGGCTATCACGCCTGGTACGACGACCTGCGCACGCTCGAGCCGCGCGCCGGCCGCGGGGCCGTGTTCGCCAACATGGGCGAGGGCCGCACCTATGGCCTCGAAGTGCGCGGCCGCTGGCAGGTGACGCCGCACTGGGCGCTGAACGGCGGCGGCATTGTCCAGCACGCCGAGTTCTGGCGCAAGCCGGGCAGCCTGGCGTCGCTGGCGAACGGCCTGGCCGCGAACGACCCGCGCAGCTACTGGCGCCTGCATTCGGCGCACGAGCTGGGACACGGAATCGAACTCGACCTGGAACTGCGGCGCGTCGCGCGTTTGCCTCAACCGGCTGTGCCGTCGTATCATGAGCTCGACGTGCGCCTCGCGTGGAATGCCGCTCCCGGATTGGAGGCGTCCATAACCGGGCGCAACCTGCTGCATAGCGAGCATCCCGAATTCGGGCCGGCCGCGACTCGGCAGCTGGTGGGCCGTTCGGTCTTGTTCAATTTGTCGTGGCGCCACTGAACGGGTTTATGCGCACAGACCGCACTGCTTTGCCATACTTGCAGGCACGCCGCTACCTCGGCGTGGCGATGGTCGCGCTTGCCTGCCTGGCCGCGCTGATGGCGGTTTCGCCCACGGTCCAGGCGCAGGCCGGATCGGGCGCGGCCCGCAACCTCGAGCGCAGCGTCAAGGCCGCCTTCCTGTACAAATTCCTCGGCTATACCGAATTCCCGTCCGCCGCCTTCAGCGACCCGTCCGCCCCGATCGTGATCGGCGTGGTCGACGCCGACGATATGGCGTCCGAATTGTCGCGCATCGTGGCCGGGCGCACAGTCGGCACCCGCCCGATCGTCGTACGCTCGATGAAAGAGGGCGAGTCGGCGGCTGGCGTGCACCTGCTGTTCCTGTCCTCCACCGCGACCGCGAGCGCCGCGCGCATGTCGAAGGGCCAGCAGCCGCTGCTGCTGGTGACCGAATCGGACAGTGGCATCGCGCAGGGCAGCGTGATCAACTTCCGCATCATCGACCAGCGGGTCCGGTTCGACGTATCGCTGGAAGCGGCCGACAAACATAACGTGAAACTCAGTTCACGCCTGCTGACAGTAGCGCACCAGGTCCACAAGGGAGTTAATTGATGTTCTGGCGCGAACCGGGAACCGTACGCTCCAAGCTGATCGTCATGGCGGTCGCCACCACCTTCTTCGCCTTGCTGGCCTCGTTCGCCGCCATGATGGCCTACGACCTGCGCTCGTTCCGCGACTACCTGGTGGCCGACGTGATCACCCAGGCCGACGTGGTGGCCAGCGTGACTGCCCCGGCGCTGACCTTCAACGACTCCACCACCGCCCAGCAAAGCCTGGCCGTGCTGCGGGTGCGTCCGCAGATCCTGGCCGGCGCCATCTACACCGCCAGCGGCGAACGCTTCGCCACCTACACCCACCGTCCGGAAGTGGCCGAGCCGTTCCCGGCCAAGCCGGGCAAGCCGGGCTACCGGATCACCGGCAACGAGCTGGAGGTGTTCCACAACGTGATCGACCACGGCGAAAAGGTCGGCACCGTCTACCTGCGCGCGCGCTACGGCCTGGGCGAGCGCTTCACCAATTACGCCAAGATCCTGGCGCTGGTGCTGATGGGCGCCCTGATCGTCGCCGCGCTGGTCGCGCGCAAGCTGCAGAGCGGGATCACGCGGCCGCTGGAAGCGGTGACCAACGTCGCGCGCCAAGTGATGCAGCGGCGCGACTTCACTTTGCGGGTGCCGGGCAATAACACCGGCGAAATCGGCGTGCTGGTGGCGGCCTTCAACGACATGCTGGCCGAGATCGGGCGGCGCTCGCACGCGCTGCAGGAAGCAAACCTCACGCTCGAACACGAAATGCAGGTGCGCCAGCGCGCCGAGGACGCGCTGCTGCTGGCCGACCGGCGCAAGGACGAATTCCTGGCCACGCTGGCGCACGAACTGCGCAACCCGCTGGCGCCGATCCGCACTGGCCTCGACATCCTGCGCATCCGCAGCGGCGACGCCGACGCCACCCGGCGCGCCACCGACATCATGGAACGCCAGCTGCGCCAGATGGTGCGCCTGGTCGATGACCTGCTGGACGTCTCGCGCATCAACACCGGCAAATTCGCGATCAAGACCGGGCGCGTCGAACTCAAGGCGGTGGTCAACGACGCGCTGGAAGTAGTGCGCCCGTACATCGAACTGCACGGGCACGAACTCGAAATCGACCTGCCGGACCGCCCGGTGTTCCTGAATGGCGACGCCACGCGCCTGGCGCAGATCCTGTCGAACCTGCTGAACAACGCCGCCAAGTACACCAACCGCGGCGGGCGCGTGCGCCTGTCGGGCAAGGTCGACGAGAACGTGCTGACCATCCGCGTGATCGACAACGGCATCGGCATCGAGCCGAACATGCTGGCGCAGGTCTTCGAAATGTTCGTGCAGGTGGATTCCACGCTGGAGCGCACCAACGCCGGCCTGGGCGTCGGACTGTCGCTGGCGCGACGCCTGGTAGAACTGCACGGCGGGACGATCGAAGCGCACAGTGGCGGCACCGGCAAGGGCAGCGAATTCATCGTTCGCCTGCCGATCGTGGTGGAACCGGAGCCGCCGACCGTTTCCACGCCGGCTGCCTTTATTAGCTCCGAAACCTATCGCATCCTGCTGGCGGACGATAATGTTGACTTTGTCAACAGTATTGGTGCGCTGCTCTCGGCGATGGGTCACAGCGTCGTGATCACCCATACCGGACCCGATGCGCTGACCGCAGCGGCGCGCTTCTGCCCGGACTACGCCTTCCTCGACATCGGGCTGCCGGGCATGTCGGGCTACGACCTGGCGCGCGGCATCCGGCGCCTGTCGTGCGGCGCCACCACGCTGCTGATCGCCGTGACCGGCTGGGGGCAGGAGAAGGACCGCCAGCTCGCGTTCGAAGCCGGCTTCGACCACCACATGGTCAAGCCGGTGCGGTTCGAGCAGATCGAAGAAATCCTCAGCAACCGCGCGCTGATCAAGAAGGTGCGCACGTAACGCGATGCAAATCTGAAAACGAAACGGGAGCCGCGTGCTCCCGTTTTTGTTGGCGGGATGCGGAAGAGGGCGCGGAAAAGAAAAATGCCCCGTCGATTACTCGACGGGGCATCTTCTTGAAACTGGTGCGGCTGGCAGGAATCGAACCCACGACCCCTTGGTTCGTAGCCAAGTACTCTATCCAGCTGAGCTACAGCCGCAAAGACAAGCATTATAGCATCGTCGACATGTTTTCGGAAGAGCAAAACACACCGCAAAACTCCGGGCCCGAAGGGCTTGTCCCCGAAGAAGCAGCATTGTAGGGGCGCGCCGCCATTTTGTCCAGCGTCATCCAACTCCGACCCCGCCCGGCAAACTCCCACGGTGTCAGGCACGCCCCACCACCCACGGTGTCAGGCACCAAGGGAAGTCGGTGCCTGACACCGAGGTTGATCCAGCGCAGGGGGCGCGCATCTAGATCGCCGCTGGAGTAGAGCCGCGCAATCCCGGTTGAATCGTGCGAGCGCCAAGTAGCGCGAGATGCCCCCGGTGTCAGGCACCGTGTGGTAAGCGGCGGGGACAGGTCGACGCTCTGCGGACCAGACCTGACACCGAGGTTGAGAAATATCAAGCGGCGAAGGCTTCGATGTTGTCGACGAGTATGTCGGCGAGCCGCTGCATCGCCTGCGCGCTGCCCCAGGCGCAATGCGGAGTAAGGATGAAGTTGGGCTGGCGCAACGCGAGCAGGGGGTTGTCGGGCGGCGGGGGCTCGACGCTCAGCACGTCGAAGGCGGCGCCGGCAATGACGTTGCGGCGCAGCGCGTCGGCGAGGGCGCCTTCGTCGACCAGGCCGCCGCGCGCGGTGTTGAGGAGGATGGCGGACGGCTTCATCTGGGCCAGCTCGGCGGCGCCGATCATGTTGCGGGTGGCGTCGGTCAGCGGGGCGTGCAGGGTGACGACGTCGGATTCGCGCAGCAGGGCGTCCAGCGCAAGCTGGCGGACGCCGGGGTCGGCAACTGGCGAGCGCGAGGTCACGGCGATCTCCATGCCGAAGGCGCGGCCGATGCGCGCGACCGCCTGCCCCAGCGCGCCGTAGCCGACGATGCCCAGGGTGCTGCCCGCCAGGTCGCGGATCGGATGCCCAAGCAAACAGAAACGCTCGGAACGCTGCCACTCGCCGGCTTCGACGACGGCGCGGTAGGCCAGCAGGTTGCGCCGCAGGGCGAGCATCAGCATGAAGCAGTGCTCGGGCACGGTCTCCACCGCATAGTCCCGGATGTTGACGACCTCGATGCCGCGCTCGCGGGCGGCGGCAACGTCGACGTTGTCGGTTCCGGTCGCGGCCACGGCGACCAGCTTCAGGTCCGGCAGCTGCGCGAGGTCCGCCGCGCGCACCGGGACTTTGTTGGTGACGCAGATGCTGGCCCCGCGCAGCCGTCCGACCACGTCCGCAGGCGCGGTGGACGGGTAGTCGGTCCACACATGCGGGAACGAGGGCGTGCGGATGTCGGCAACCAGGCTGGCCCGGTCAAGGAATACGATCTTGTGCATGTGAAATAACTCCGGCGTTGACGCGGCGATCATACCCCGCGCGCGGCCCGCCGGATATGGCCAATGGCGACGCACGTTAGCTGGCGCACAGTCCGGTTAGCCCTTCGCGCCCTACAGTTTCTCATCTGCTCCCAACGGTGACGCCACCATGCCTACTTCACACGACGCCCTCAAGCTGTATAAGTCCAAGCGCAATTTCTCGATCACGTCCGAACCCGAGGAAGGCGGCATCGAGCACCCGGACGAGCTGACCTTCGTGATCCAGAAGCACTGGGCATCGCGCCTGCACTACGATTTCCGGCTCGAGCTGGACGGCACCATGAAAAGCTGGGCCGTGCCAAAGGGGCCAAGCTACGACACGCACGACAAGCGCATGGCGGTGCACGTCGAGGACCACCCGATCTCGTACTCGAGCTTCGAAGGCACGATCCCTGAAAAGCAGTACGGCGCGGGCAAGGTGATCGTCTGGGACAAGGGCACCTGGCATCCGGTTGGCGATCCGCACGAAGGCTACGCCAAGGGCAATCTGAAATTCGAGATCCGCGGCCACAAGATGCACGGCCGCTGGGTGCTGGTGCGTATGAAGGGCCGGGGCGAGAAGCAGGAGCCCTGGCTGCTGATCAAGGAGAAGGACGAGTACACGCGCCCAGCGGAGGAGTTCTCGGTCGTGGACGAAATGCCGGACAGCGTGGCCGAGCTGCCCATGCCCGGCGAGATGAAGGCGAAGAAGCCGCGCGCCGCTGCGAAACCGGCAGCCAGGCGTACGGCGCAGGCCGCGGCCGCGCCGGCGGAGCCGGCCGCGAAGCCAGCGAAAAAGGCTGCCACGAAAACCGCAGGCAAGGCAGCGGCAACCAAAACCGCCGCGAAGGACGCAGGCCCGAACGGAACCGCATCGAAGAAACCTGCAGCCAAAAAGCCCGCAGCCAAAACCGCTGCCGCTGATGCGGCACCGGCGAAGTCCACGCGCGCGAAAAAAGCCGCAATGCCTGCAAGTGCCCTCAAGGCGGAACTGCCCGACACCCTCAAGCCCGAACTTGCGACGCTGGTCGACAAGCCGCCCGCATCGCCCGCCGACTGGATCTTCGAGATCAAGTTCGACGGCTATCGCCTGCTGGCGCGCGTGGAAGGCAAAGAGGTCAGGCTGTTCACCCGTAACGGCAATGACTGGACCCGCAAGATGATGCAGCTGCACGACTCCGTTGTCGCAGCGAAGCTCCCGGACGGCTGGTACGACGGCGAGATCGTTGTCCACGACGACAACGGCCGCCCGGATTTCGGCCGCCTGCAGATGGCCTTCGACGGATCGAACACCGCCAACATCGTCTTCTTCATCTTCGACGCTCCCTACCTGGACGGCCACGACCTGCGCGGCGTCCCGCTCGACCAGCGCCGCGAGGTGCTGCGCGGCGTGCTGGAGAAGGCCGGGACGGAGCGCCTGCGCTTCTCCGAGGAGTTCGGCGACAACCCGGCGCAGATCATGGAGGCCGCCTGCAGAATGGGCCTGGAAGGCATCATCGGCAAGAAGCGCGATTCGCTGTACGTGGAGCGCCGCTCTCCCGAATGGATCAAGCTGAAATGCCAGCTGCGCCAGGAATTCGTCATCGCCGGCTACACCGATCCGCAAGGCTCGCGCACCGGCATCGGCTCGCTGCTGCTCGGCGTATACGACAAGGAAGGCCAGCTCCAGTATGCCGGCAACGTCGGCACCGGTTTCAACGAGAAGACGCTGCGCGACATCTACAAGAAGCTGACCGCCCTCGACACCGACGAGAGCCCGTTCCCGCCCAAGGCCGTCCCCGGCCGCAAGCACCACTGGGTCAAGCCCAAGCTGGTGGCGGAGGTGAGCTTTGCGGAGTGGACCAAGGCCGGCTCGGTGCGCCATGCGGTGTTCCAGGGCCTGCGCGAGGACAAGCAGCCCAAGACCATCGGCCGCGAGCTGCCCAAGCACATGGAGGAGGTGGCCGAAGCGGTGGACCCGCCCGGCACGCCGCACACCAACCTGCCCGCGAGCCTCAAGGTCACCAATCCCGAACGCCTGATCGACAAGCAGTCCGGCTCGACCAAAATTGACCTGATCCGCTACTACGCGCTGGTCGGCCCGCTAATGATGGAGCACCTCAAGGGCCGCCCGCTGTCGCTGGTGCGCGCGCCGGCTGGCGTCGGCGGCGAGCTGTTCTTCCAGAAGCACGCCGACGTCACCAAGCTGCCCGGCGTGAAGCAGATGCCGGTGGAGCTGGACCCGGACCATCCGCCAATGCTGCACATCACGACCGCGGCGGGACTGCTGTCGTCCGCGCAGTGGAACGTGGTCGAGTTCCACACCCAGAATGCGCTGTGCAAGGACTACGAGCGTCCGAACCGAATCGTGTTCGACCTCGATCCGGGCGAGGGCGTGGAATGGAAGGCCATCCAGGAGGGTACGCAGCTGGTGCACGCCTTCCTCGACCAGCTCGGGCTGGCGTCCTTCGTCAAGACCAGCGGCGGTAAGGGCCTGCACGTGGTGGTGCCGATCAAGCCGCAGTACGACTGGGATACGGTGAAGGATTTTTCGCAGGCGGTGGTGCAGCATCTTGCGAGCACGCTGCCGGACCGCTTCGCGTTCAAGAGCGGTCCGAAGAACCGGGTCGGCAAGATCTTCATCGACTATCTGCGCAACGGGCGCGGCGCCACGACCGCCTGCGCGTGGTCGGCACGGGTGCGGCCTGGCCTGGGGATATCGGTGCCGATCAGCTGGGAGGAGCTGCCTTCGGTGAAGGCGGGCGACCAGTGGAACATCAAGAACGCGCACACCCGCCTCGACAAGGGGAACGACCCATGGGCGGACTACGCGAAGAGCGCCAAGAGTATCACCGCCGCGATGAAAAAAATGGGGTTGAAAGCACCTGAATAGACACTGAGAAAAAAACCCTTTTTTAAGGAGAACAAAGATGAGAACCATCAGTTCAATTGTCTATTCGCTGATCGCACTCGTCGCCATCAGCGTAACGGTGCCGGGCCATGCACAGGACCGTGAAATGAGCGGCATGGGCCTGACGGTGTATACCGACGCCGAATTCCGCGGCGCCATTACGACCTTCCGGCACGATGAGCCCGACCTCGAACGGATCGGTCTCAACGACATGATCTCCAGCCTGAGGGTCGGCCCCGGCGAGCGATGGGAAGTGTGCGAGGACGCGTATTACCGGGGACGGTGCGCTGTCATCGCCGGCGACGAGCGGGACCTGCTGAGAGTCTCCTGGAATGATAGGATCTCGTCGCTACGCCGGGTTGACGGGCAGGCCGTGCCACCCGGCGAAGGAACTGCTGCTCCGTATGTGCCACCGCCCGTTCCCGGGGCAGGTTCGCAGCGCGGATGGTCCGTCATCCTGTACGACCAGCCAAATTACCGCGGCCGTGCGGTGAATGTAAGGCGGGCGGTTCCGAATACTACCCGGCGAGTGCGAAGCGTGACCATCGGGCGAGGAACGTGGGAATTCTGCGATCGGGCCAACTACAAGGGACGCTGCAAAACCGTGGACAACAGCGTGCCCGATGTCCGCGTCCTCAATCTACGCGGACGCGTCGTATCCCTGCGACCGGTTCCCCGCGCGCGGCCCGTTCCTCCGGCTCCCTCGGGCGTGGCGCTGATCCTCTTCAAGCTGCCCGACTATCGCGGCGCTGCCACGACGATCGGGGGCGCGGTTGCAAACCTCTCGGAAAATGACAGCCGCGCACAGAGCGCCGACATCGAAGGCGGCGACTGGCAGCTTTGCGAAGGCAGTAACTTTTCCGGCCGCTGCGTCACGCTCGAACGAAGCGCTCCCGACCTGAATGCCTACGGACTGGGGAACCGTGTCCGCTCCGTACGCCCAGTGCGGCGTGATCCGGGCGAACCCGACGCGGGCACTCCTGGACTAGCTGGCAAACGATGGGTCCTGGCCGAGATGCAGGGACGAAGGTTTAACTCCGAAGCACTCTATATCGAATTCGATCGGGATCGCGTCTCGGGTTCCAGCGGCTGCAACCGGTTCACGGGAGCTTTCGAGGCGGACCGCGCCAGGTTGACGTTCGCGCCAATCGCCGGCACCAGGCGGGCTTGCACCGACCCCGACATGCAGCGGGCTGAAAATGCTTTCCTCGACTTGCTGCCGTCCACGACGCGGTACGAGGTGCGCGGGAATATGCTGCGCCTCTATTCGAACGA
>DASTVB010000075.1:0-9583 GCA_035759315.1 Telluria sp.
TTGCTGCTCATGGTTTCGGCCAGGTCCGGCCTGCCGGCATTGACGAACAGTCCGGTGGCCTGGGCCACGCTCACGCCGCTGCCCGAATCGGCCAGCGCATCGATCATCACCTGCGTGGCCTGGTTGTCGAGGTTGTGCGCCAGGCAACTGCGCGCCAGCGAAAGCTTGAGCTGCGCCGACAGCCCGCTCGCTCCCTTCAGGGTCTCGACCGCCGTATTTAGCGCCGCCACCGCCGCTTCCTGCTCGCCCGCGGCGTCGAACATCATCGCGTTCGACACCGCCAGGCAGGCGTCCGCCTTCGGGGTGCCGCGCAGCGACTTCTCGAGGTCGCGCACCACCGCGTTGGCGGCCGCCTTGTCGCCCTTGCGCAGCAGGGAACGGGTCAGGTTGACGTGGTCCTCGGGATCGCGGAATTCGGAATAGCGCGAGCGCGCCAGCACCTGCTTGTACGATTTTTCGGCCGCCTGCACGTCGCCGGCGTCCATCGCCACGTGGCCGAGGTGGCGCAGGCGGCGCACCATGTTCGGCGACACCGCCACCGCTTCCTCCAGCACGCGCTTGGCGTCGCCGTTACGGCCCGCATTCTCGTGGCATTGCGCAAGCAGGTCATAGGCCGCCATGAAGCGGGGGTTGGACGCGATCAGGGCGGTCAGCATCTGGGCGGCCTCCTCGAAGCGTTCCTGGCCGACCAGCGAACGCGCCAGGCCCAGCTGGGCCCAGCCGACCGGCTTGGTGGCCAGGATGGCATGGTACTGCTCCTCGGCCTGCTGCAGCTCGCCCAGGTTCATGTGCAGCTCGGCGCGAAGTCGCATGAAATCGGCCGCGTAGCGCGGCGTCGCCACTTCGCCGGCGGCGCAGCTGCGGATCGCGGCGCGCAGGTCGCCCTGGCCGATCAGCACATAGGTAGGTACAAAGGCCGCGCGGCGTTCCAGCGCCCGCGCGATGCGGCCGTTGAGCATGTCGACCGTAAAAGGCTTGAGGATGTAGTCGGTCGGGGTCAGCTCGGCCGCCGACACCACCTTGCTGTAGACGCCCTCGGAGGTGATCATGATGAAAATGGTCAGCATGCCGATCAGGCGGTGGTGGCGCAGGTCCTCCAGCAGCTGCTGGCCGTCCTGGCCGTCGTCCTGGCCGTTGCCCAGGTCGTACTCGCACAGGATGATGTCGTAGGACTTCTTGCCCAGGGCGCGAATGGCCGTGCCGGCGCTGACCGCATACTCGATCTTCGAAATATTCAGCACGTTCAGCATGTTCTGCAGGCTGCCGCGCATGCCTGGGCTGGGGTCGATCACCAAAACCGACAGCTTGCTGTTCTCTTGCATTGTCTCTTCCGGGGGAATGCTTATTCTGGTAACGGCGTATTTCCACCGTGCTTGAGTTCACTAAGATACGTGATGTGCCCGCCGCGGGCAACAACAGGCAGCAAGGAGGGGTTTTCGGCGGTTTTTACCCGGCCGCAGGGGGCCGGATGCTTCATTCGATGGTGCAACGCGGTATAATAGCAAGCTCACATCATCAACTCCGACCCCCACGCCATGTTGATCCTGCCGGGCTCCAATGCCCTGTCTGCCTTCCGCCAGCAACGCCTCCTGACCCAACTGCAAGCTGCCGCACCTGCTGTCGCTTCGGTCACTGCCCGTTACTACCATTTCATCGATGCGACCGGCGCGCTTTCCGCCGACGACACGCAACGCCTCGGCGCGATGCTGACCTACGGCGAACCCGCCCAGGCGGCGGGCGAGGGCGGCGCGGTCGAGGAATTCTTCGTGGTTCCGCGCCTTGGCACGATCTCGCCATGGGCCTCCAAGGCCACCGACATCGCGCACAACTGCGGCATGGCGCATGTCCACCGCATCGAGCGCGGCGTGGCCTACCGGGTCGAGCTGAAGTCGGGCATCCTCGGCATCGGCGGCACCAAAAAGCTGGACGAAACGCAGGCGCAGGCCGTCGCGGCGCTGCTGCACGACCGCATGACCGAGTCGGTGCTGCGCAGCGCCGACGAAGCCTCGAACCTGTTCTCGGAACTGCAGGGACGCCCGCTCGAACGCATCGACGTGATCGGTTCCGGCCGCGCCGCGCTGGACCGCGCCAACACCGAGCTGGGCCTGGCGATGTCGGAAGACGAAATCGTCTACCTGCTGGACGCCTTTACCAAGGCCGGCCGCAACCCGACCGACGTCGAGCTGATGATGTTCGCGCAGGCGAACAGCGAGCATTGCCGCCACAAGATCTTCAACGCCGACTGGATCATCGACGGCGTCCGCCAGGACAAGTCGCTGTTCCAGATGATCAAGAACACCCACCAGCTGCAGCCGAAGGGCACCATCGTCGCCTATTCGGACAACTCCTCGATCATGGAAGGCGCGACCGTTACGCGCTTCTACCCGCGCGCCGGCAGCGAGTACGCTGGCACCGAGGAGCTGACCCACACGCTGATGAAGGTCGAGACCCACAACCACCCGACCGCGATTTCGCCGTTCCCGGGCGCCTCCACCGGCGCCGGCGGTGAAATCCGCGACGAGGGCGCGACCGGCCGCGGCGCCAAGCCGAAGGCGGGCCTGTGCGGCTTCACCGTGTCGAACCTGATGCTGCCGGACGCCGTGCGCCCATGGGAAAACGCGGCTAGCGTGACCCAGGCCGGCGCCCGCGACGCGGCGCCTGCCTACGGCAAGCCCGAGCGCATCGCCTCGCCGCTGCAGATCATGATCGACGGCCCGATCGGCGGCGCCGCCTTCTCCAACGAGTTCGGCCGCCCGGTCCTGGGCGGCTACTTCCGCAGCTACGAACAGAACACCGGCGCCACCGGCGTGTACGGCTACCACAAGCCGATCATGATCGCCGGCGGCATCGGCAATATCTCCGGCCAGCACACCCACAAGAACGACATCCCGGTCGGCAGTCTGCTGATCCAGCTGGGCGGCCCCGGCATGCGCATCGGCATGGGCGGTAGCGCCGCCTCGTCGATGGCGACCGGCACCAACACCGCCGACCTGGACTTCGACTCGGTCCAGCGCGGCAACCCGGAGATGGAGCGCCGGGCCCAGGAAGTCATCAACGCCTGCTGGGCGATGGGCGCCGACAACCCGATCATCTCGATCCACGACGTGGGCGCGGGCGGCCTGTCCAACGCTTTCCCTGAAATCACCAACGATGCCGGCCGCGGCGCGATCTTCGACCTGCGCAAGGTGCCGCTGGAAGAATCGGGGATGTCGCCGAAAGAGATCTGGTCCAACGAATCGCAAGAGCGCTATGTGCTGGCGATCGCGCCGGAGAACCTCGCGACATTCGCCGCCCTGTGCGAGCGCGAGCGCGCCCCGTTCGCCGCCGTCGGCGTCGCCACCGAAGAGCGCCAGCTCAAGGTGATCGATCCGGAAACCGGCGATGCGCCGGTCGACATGCCGATGGACGTCCTGCTTGGCAAACCGCCAAAGATGACGCGCGACGTCGAACATGTGAAGAACGTGTTCCCGCCGGTCGACCTGACCGGCCTGGACCTGGCCGACGTGGCGAAAAAAGTGCTGCTGCTGCCGACCGTGGCCGACAAGTCCTTCCTGATCACCATTGGCGACCGCACCGTGGGCGGCATGTCCGTGCGCGACCAGATGGTCGGCCCATGGCAGGTGCCGGTGGCCGACTGCGCCGTCACCGCGATGAGCTATGAAGGCTACCTCGGCGAAGCGATGGCGATGGGCGAGCGCACCCCGCTGGCAGTGATCGACGCCGCCGCCTCCGGCCGCATGGCGGTGGGTGAAGCGGTGACGAACATCGCCGCCGCGCCGATCCGCGACATTTCCGACATCAAGCTGTCCGCCAACTGGATGGCCGCCTGCGGCCAGCCTGGCCAGGACGCGGCCCTGTTCGACACCGTCAAGGCCGTCGGCATGGAGCTGTGCCCGGCGCTGGGCATCAGCATCCCGGTCGGCAAGGATTCGCTGTCGATGCGCACCACCTGGAACGACGATGGCGAAGCCAAGGCCGTGCTGTCGCCGGTGTCGCTGATCGTGTCCTCGTTCGCGCCGGTGCATGACATTCGCCTCGCGCTGACCCCGCAGCTGCGCACCGACCTGGGCGACACCGCCCTGATCGTGATCGACCTTGGCCGCGGCAAGAACCGCATGGGCGCCTCCGCGCTGGCGCAGGTCACGCAGCAGCTGGGCGACTCGGTGCCGGACGTCGACGATCCGCAGGACCTGAAAGCCTTCTTCGCCGCGATCCAGCAGCTGAACGTGGACGGCAAGCTGCTGGCCTACCATGACCGGTCGGACGGCGGCCTGTTCACCACGCTGGCGGAGATGGCCTTCGCCGGCCGCGCCGGCCTGACCGTCAACGTCGACATCCTCGCGCACGAAGGCGACAACGCCGACTGGGGCGACGCCAAGAACTGGGCAGGGCAGGTGGCCGAGCGCCGCAACGAACTGACCCTGCGCGCGCTGTTCAGCGAAGAGCTGGGCGCCGTGATCCAGGTGCGCGAAGCGGACAAGAAAGCCGTGATGGACGTGCTGCGCACCCACAACCTGGGCGCCTGCAGCCACATCATCGGCAAGACCAACGACCGCGGCGTGATCGAATTCACGCGCGACGCCAAGGTGATCTACAGCGAACAGCGCAGCGCGCTGCACCGCCTGTGGAGCGAGACCAGCTGGCGCATCGCGCGACTGCGCGACAACCCGGCTTGCGCCGACATGGAATACGACCGCCTGCTGGACGAAACCGATCCCGGCATCTCGCCGAAGGTCACCTTCGACCCGAGCGAGAACGTGGCAGCGCCGTTCCTGGCGACCGGCGTGCGTCCGCGCGTGGCGATCCTGCGCGAGCAGGGCGTCAATTCGCACATCGAGACAGCGTATGTGATGCACCAGGCGGGCTTCACGGCCGTCGACGTGCACATGAGCGACCTGATCGCAGGCCGCGCGAAGCTGTCCGACTTCCAGGGCGTGATCGCGGTGGGCGGCTTCTCCTACGGCGACGTGCTGGGCGCGGGCGAAGGCTGGGCCAAGACCATCCTGTTCAACGCCGCGCTGTCGGACCAGTTCGCGAGCTTCTTCGCGCGCAAGGACACCTTCGGCCTAGGCGTCTGCAACGGCTGCCAGATGATGAGCAACCTGAAATCGATCATCCCGGGCGCCCATGCATGGCCGAAGTTCACCCGCAACAAGTCGGAGCAGTTCGAAGCGCGCTTCGGCATGGTCGAAGTGCTGGACTCGCCGTCGATCTTCTTCGGCGGCATGGCCGGCACGATTACGCCGATCGCGATCGCGCACGGCGAAGGCTATGCGGACTTCACGCAGACCGGCGACATCGGCAGCGTGGTCAAGGCGATGCGCTACGTCGACAACCGCGGCCAGGCCACCGAAACCTACCCGTTCAACCCGAACGGCTCGCCGCAGGGCCTGACGGCGGTGACCACCGAGGACGGCCGCTTCAGCGTGATGATGCCGCACGCCGAGCGCGTGTTCCGTTCGGTGCAGCAGTCGTGGGCGCCGGACGGCTGGGGCGAGGAATCACCGTGGATGCGGATGTACCGCAACGCCCGCAAGTTCGTCGGCTAAGCGGGTGGGGACTGTCCCTTCGGGACTGTCCCCAGCCTCTTACGTCGTGCCCGCCAGCGTCAGGGGACGGTCCCGCTCGGACAGTCCCATCCGTTGGCCGCTCCTTGCGCCGGGCGCGGCGACTAGCCTGAACTCATCCACCAGCCGCGCCAGGTTCTCCGCCTGCGCTGCCATTGCCGCTGCCGCCAGCGCAGTCGATTCAATCATCTGGCCATTCTGCTGGGTCGCCTGGTCCATGTGCACGATCGCCTGGTTCACCTGCTCGATACCGGCACTCTGTTCGCGGCTCGCATTCGTAATGTCCTGCATGAAGCTCGCGAGCTGGCCGACCGATGCGATCACCTCCATGATCTTTGCCCCCGCATCGTCGACAGCGGCGCGCCCCTTGGCGACCCGGTCCACGGAATCGGCGATCAGCTCGTTGATTTCGTGCGCCGCAGTGGCCGAGCGCTGCGCCAGGCTGCGCACTTCGGAGGCAACCACTGCGAAGCCGCGCCCCTGTTCGCCCGCGCGCGCCGCCTCCACAGCCGCGTTGAGCGCGAGGATATTGGTCTGGAACGCGATCGAATCGATCACGCCGGTGATATCTGCGATCCGGGCGGAACTGTCCCGGATCGCACCCATCAGGTCCATCATGTTCCGTACCGCATGACCGCCCGCTTGCGCGGTCGAGGAGGCGTTGAGGGCAAGCGTATTCGCCATGCCGGCGTTGTCCGCATTCTGGCGCACGGTGCTGGTGAGCTCCTCCATCGAGGCGGCCGTTTCCTCCAGCGAGCTGGCCTGGGATTCGGTGCGCACCGACAGCTCCGCATTTCCTTGTGCCACCCCGGACGCACCGCCATTGAGCACATCGGTGGCTTCCTTGATCTGGCCGACCATCAGTTTCATGTTGGTCTGGAGGATCCGCAGCGCCTGCATCAGCGCGCTGATTTCGCTGGCGCCGCGTGCGTCAATCCTGTGCGTGAGGTCCCCCGCGCTCATACCGGCGATATGGCTCCTTGCCAGTTCCAGCGGCGCGATCATCGACCTTGACAGCATGACGCCACCGCCCAGCGTTGTCGCCACGCCGGCGAGGGCCGCGCTCCAATGCCATGCCGATCCAGGCTCCGTCGCCAGCAGTGTCAGGAACAACGCCGTGACCAGGCCTACCAGTGCGCGCAGCCTGGTGCGGCATGAGGATTGCATCAGGAAGGAGAGGCGAGCCCAGAGCGCGCGCCGCACCACCTCGCCGTCACGGATGAATAGCTCAGTGCTGCCTTCGCGGATTGCGCGGTATGCCTGTTCTGCGGCCGCTACCTTCGCACGGTCCGGTTTGACGCGCACCGAGGTGTATCCGACGACCTTGCCGTTCTCCAGCATCGGTGCGGCATTCGCTTCGACCCAGTAAAAGTCGCCGTTCTTGCAACGGTTCTTGACCATGCCGGTCCATGCCTTGCCTGCCTTGATCGTGGCCCAGAAGTCGGCGAACGCTTCACGCGGCATGTCGGGGTGGCGCAGGATGTTCTGTGGCGCCCCGATGAGTTCCTCAGGCGTGTATCCACTGATGTCGATGAAATCCTTGTTGGCGTAGATGATGTTTCCCGCCAGGTCGGTTTTCGACACCACCGTCTGATGGTCTTTTAATACGTACTCCGTGTTCGTTACCGGCAAGTTGTTGCGCATGGGTTGTAACTAGAGATTAAAAGAGCATGATGGTATTGACGCTCCTCAAAAATTTACTTGATTTGAATCAAAAATAGTTGTGATATTGACTCTTTTCCGGCTTGGGGGATTCGACTACGACTTAGTCACCGAGAACTGCGGAACAGCCGTCATCCCAGCGAAGGCTGGGATCCATACTTGGCATCCGGCCAGGAAAACGTCGCATGAACGCTAGCGCGGCCTCCACCGGGTTGACTGGGCAAGAGGCAGGGGACAGTCCCAGCAGGACAGTCCCCAACAAACAAAAAGCGCTCCCGAAGGAGCGCTTTTTGTTTGCCGGATCCGGCGATTACTTGACCGTGGCCTTCTTGACCAGCGTTTCGCGGTACTCGGCCAGGCGGCGCTGCTGGATCGACTGGGCGACCTGCGGCTTGACTTCTTCCAGTGCCGGCAGCTTGGCAGGACGGGTGTCTTCCAGCTTGATGATGTGGTAGCCGTACTGCGTCTTGACCGGAGCGGTAGTCACTTCACCCTTTTTCAGGGCGACCATGGCGTTCGAGAACTCAGGCATGTAGTTGGCCGGGGACGCGAAGTCCAGGTCGCCGCCGTTGGCAGCCGAACCATCCTTCGAGTGGGCCTTGGCCAGGTCTTCGAACTTGGCGCCGCCCTTGATCTTGGCGATCAGGTCGACGGCTTCTTTTTCGGTCGGGACCAGGATGTGGCGCGCGCGGTATTCCTTGTCGCCCATCGTGGCCTTGAACTTGTCGTACTCGGCTTTGATCTCGGCGTCCGAGACCGGGTTCTTCTTGACCCAGTCGGCCAGCAGCGCGTTGATCACGATGCTCTGGCGGGCGTTGTCCATGGCGGCCTTGACTTCAGGCTTGTTGCCGTAGCCTTGCTTGTCCGCTTCCTGGACCATGACTTCGCGCGCGATCAGCGCATTTTTAATCTGGGCGCGCAGCTGGGGCGTATCCGCCGCCTTACCTTGCGCGACTTCCTGCTTGACGATCTGGTCAACCTTGGAAGCTGGGATGCCTTTGCCATTGACGGTCGCAATGTTCTGGGCGAACGCTGGAACGGCCACGAGGGCGGACAGGGCTAACAGGCGAGCTGGCTTCAACATCATGTGCACATCCTATAAAAAATAGTGGGGCAAAACCCGGCGCATCAAAAGCGCCGGGATAAAAAACGCGAATTTACTGGACTTTTGCCTTTTTTACCAGTTGTTCCTGATACGCCTGCAGTTTTTTCTGAATCAGCGACTCAGCAACCTGCGGCTTGACCTCGTCCAGCGACGGCAGTTTTGCGGCGCGCACGTCGTCAACCTTGACCACGTGGTAGCCGGCCTGGGTGCGCACCGGGTTCTCGGTCACGGCACCTTTCTGAAGGGAAACCACCGCATCGGCGAATTCCTTAGGGAAAGCGGCAGGCGCCGCCCAGTCCAGGTCGCCGCCATTGGCAGCCGAACCGGTGTCTTTGGAAACGGTCTTGGCGACCTCTTCGAACTTCTGGCCGCCCTTGATCTTGGCAATCGCCGCCTTGGCGTCCGCTTCGTTCTCGGTCAGGATGTGGCGGACGTGGTATTCCTTGTCGCCAACCTGCGCCTTGAACTTGTCGTACTCGGCCTTGATGTCGGCGTCGCTGACCGGATTCTTGCTCACGTAGTCGCGCACCATTGCGTCGACAACGATGCTCTGGCGGGCGTTGTCGAGCGCCTGGCGCACGTCGGCGTTCTTGGAGAAGCCCAGCTTTTCGGCTTCCTGCATCAGAACTTCACGGGCGATCAGCTCGTTCTTGAACGCGGTGCGCAGCTGCGGGCTGTCCTGCTCGCGGCCCTGCGAGACGACGCTCTTGACTGCCGCTTCCAGGCGCGACATCGGAATCGGCTTGCCGTTGACAACGGCAACGTTCTGCGCGAAGGCGGGTGCGGCGGCAATAGCGAGGAGTGCGAGCAGCAGGCTGGCTGGCTTAAAAGTCATGTGAAATTCCTGTAGGGGGAGTTCTAGGATTGGACAACGTCGTTATTATCAGAATCGTTCGATTGTCGAACAAGTTTCTTAAGAAACCCTGAAAGTCAAAAATGCCCCCATCACGCTTCGGACGGCGCCAAAGCGGTGATTGTGAGCGCATGTATCTCGGACTTCATCATTTCGTGTAATGCATCATACACCAGCCTATGGCGCATGACGAGTCTCTGGCCTTCGAAGCGGGGGGAGACGATCCGCAGGCTGTAATGGCCGCCGCCGGACGCCGCGCCGGCATGGCCCACGTGCAGGTGCGAATCGTCGGTCAGCTCGACCAGCGAGGGTTCGAGCTTGTCGAGCAGGCTACGGATGCGTTCGATGCGGCTCATGCTTCCTCTTTCTTGGCCGGTTCGTCTTCCTTGATGTACC
>DASTVB010000076.1:0-4407 GCA_035759315.1 Telluria sp.
GGGCGCGGCAACCTGATCGACGTGCTGATCGCCGACATCCGTGCGCAGACCGGCGTGAACGTGCTGACCGCCGACTTCAAGACGGAGACGCTGCCGGCGCACCACTTCATGAACTTCAAGGTGATCGACGAGCATGGGCGCCAGCTGGAGATGGGCCGCAACCTGCCGGCGCTGCAGGCCGAATTCGGCAAGCAGGCGCGCGAGAGCTTCCAGAAAATGGCGGAAGGGACGGCTACCGTCGGCTCGGTGCCGGTGCAGAGCGTGCCGGCGGCGGTGGCGCTGGCGGTGGCCAAGCCCGCCGGACCGGTCCCGCAGCAGGTGCACGGCAAAAAGCCGGCCCAGGCCGCAGCCGCGCCGGCCGCGCCGCCGGTGCAGGGACAGTACACCGGCCTGACCTCATGGACCTTCGGCGAACTGCCGGAGCTGCTGGAGATCAGCCAGGGCAAGATCACGCTGATCGGCTTCCCGGCGCTGGTCGACAAGAAGACCCACTGCGACCTGGAAGTGTTCGACGATCCGGCGGTGGCGGCGCGCACCCACCGGCTCGGCCTGCGGCGGCTGTTCGCGCTGCAGTTCAAGGAGCAGCTTCGCTTCGTCGAAAAGAACATTCCCGACTTGCAGAAGATGGGCATGCAGTTCATGACGCTGGGTTCGCAGGAAGAGCTGCGCGACCAGATCATCGCCAAGGCGATCGACATCGCCTGCCTGCAGGATCCGCTGCCGACCGACGCGGCCTCGTTCAACAAGCGTAAGGAGGAGGGCAAGTCGCGCCTGACGCTGCTGGTGAACGAGATCGCGCGCCTGGCCGCGCAGGTGCTGGCCGAGTATTACGTGCTGCCGAAGAAGCTGCAGAATGCGCAGCCGCAGGCGGCGGCCGACATGCAGTCGCAGCTGCAGCAGCTGGTGCACAAGGGCTTCGTTTCGGAGACCGACTTTGCGCAGCTTGCGCATTTCCCGCGCTACCTGAAGGCGATCAATGTGCGGCTGGAGAAGCTGCGTGCCGATCCGGCGCGCGATGCCAGGTTGATGGCCGAGTGGAACCAGGCGGCCGGCCACTTCCAGCGCGCGGTGCGCGACCGCAAGGGCGACATCGCGGCCGACCCGAAGATGGTGGAATACCGCTGGCTGCTGGAAGAGCTGCGGGTGTCGCTGTTTGCGCAGGAGCTGCGCACGCCGATGCCGGTGTCGACCAAGCGCCTGCAAAAAGTGTGGGAATCGATGCAGCGATAGCGTCGGGGACTGTCCCCTGCCTTCCGTCGTTCAGCGATACGCATCAAAAGCTGGGGGCCGTCCCTAGGGGACAGTTCCCTACCTTCCGTCGTTCAGCGGTACCCATCAAAAGCTGGGGACAGTCCCGAGGGGACAGTCCCTTGCCTCTACTCGTCTTTCTCCCGATAGGTGCTATGGGTAATCGACCCCGACCCGTCGTCGGCGCTGATATCCAGCGGGCGGCTGTACAGCCCATGTGATGCCAGCCCCTTCGCTCCGGTCCTGCCGGTGCGCTGGCCGATGTCGGAAGTGTCCGGCAGCACGTCGCCCGGCACGCCGCTGCCGGCATGCCCGGCGCCCATCGACGCCGCTCCGGCGCCCATCTCGCCGCGCGCAGCATATTCCCCGCTGCCCGGCATTCCCGAGCCGACGCCCGGACCGCCGACCGTTTCACGGTACGGCTCGGTGCCATAGAAATCGTGGATCTTGTCTTGCCACTGGATGTCGGACATGTCCGGCCAGTGGTGCTTGTCGAAGCCGGGCGCGTGCACCAGTTTATCCTTGGGCACGTCCAGCACGAAGCGGTGCTGGGCGGTGTCCAGCGTCATTGCCTGCCATGGCACCGCAAACAGTTTCTCGCGAATGCCGAGGAAACCGCCGAATGCCAGCACGGCGTAAGCGACCCGGCCGGTGCGCATGTCGAGCATGATCTCCTTGATGTCGCCAAGGCTTTCGTCTTGCCCGTTGACGACATCGTTGCCTAGCAATGTATGCGCTCCCATCAGCGCCGGCCCCGGTCCGTCCTGGTCCAGTGTCCTGTACATGCCGTAGCGGTCGCTATCGGTGAACTTTGCCATGATGACCTCCTCTTGAACGTGAAACGCCCGTGATTTAAATCTTACACCCTATGTGTATTTACCGCGCCACGGTGGTAGGGAATTGTTCATGGAGAAGAAAGTGTTGCGCGGATGTGCTTATGCGAGTTAGCGCACGGATGAGGAATTGTTGATTAGATATTCTTGTCTTACCCCAACAGGAGAAACAACATGACTTTGAACACCCGCTGCAACTACGCCGGCTCCCTCGGCAAGGCCATCCCGACCCGCTCGTTCTCGAACCTGCTGGCGCGCCTCAACCCGCTGTCGCTGCTGCGCCTGAAGTGGTGAGCGGCGGCCGCGCACGATCCCCGCATGCGGGGATCCGCGGATCCGATCCGGTAATCCTATCTAGATAAGCAGCAGGGCCGCGGCAACCGCCGTTGGCGCCAGCGCCCCGGCCAGCAGGCCGAGCGCGCCGATCGACTCGTCGTCGAAACCATTGCGCAGCAGCGCCACCCCGGCCGGATTGGGCGCGTTGGCAATCACCGTCAGGCCGCCGCCGGCGACTGCGCCGGCCATCAGCATGTATTTCGCTTCCTCGCTCAGTCCCACGATCAGTGAACCCAGGTAGGTCAGCGCCGCATTGTCCGTGATCGCGGTCAGGCCCAGCGCGCCGAAGAACAGCGCGGTCGGTCCGAGCGACGACACCAGCGGCTGCAGCCACCACTGCTGCATCCCGCCCAGCACCACCAGCCCGGCCAGGAAGAACCCCACCAGCAGCGCCTCCTTCAGGATCAGTGGATCCTGGTGGCGCGCGTACGCCTGCGTAAAGCCGAGGAACAGCATGAACAGGCCGAGGAACAGCACCGGGTGGTGGGCCAGCAGCACCACTGCGCCCAGCACGGCCAGGTGCACCAGCGACACCGCCCAGTGCACGCGCGTGCGCGGCGCCTCGTCCACGGCGGCCGGTTTCAGGTGACGGCGCAGCAGCAGCACGGTGCCGGTGGCGTTGATGACGACCGCCAGCGCCGCCTTCCAGCCGAAGGTCTGCAGCATGAAGGCCGAGTCCCAGCCCCAGGTCGAAGCGACCATCAGGACCGGCGGCGCGGCGTAGGAGGTGAGGGTGCCGCCGATCGACACATTGACGAACAGCGCGCCGAGGGCAGCGTACTTGGTCCATTCCGGCATCTCCTTGCGGAACACCTGGGGGGCCAGCATCATCGCCGCGATCGTCATGGCGGCCGGCTCCGTGATCAGCGAGCCGGTGAGCGGCACCAGCGCCAGTCCGAGCCAGGCCAGCGCCAGTTCGGTGCGCACCGGCGCCAGGCGCGCGAGTGCGGAAGTCAGCGAAGTGACCACCTCCAGCACGGGGCGCGAGGCCGCCACCACCATCACCACGAACACGAACAGCGGCTCGGTGTACTGGCGCGACTCGGCATACTCGATCGCGGAAGCGCCGCCGCCGATGAGCGCCATCGCCACCAGCAGCACGATGGCCCAGAAGCCGAACACCACCTCCACCTCGCCGAGCAGGTGGAACAGGCCGGCGTGGCGCGGAAAGCGCTCGGACTGCGCCTCGAACCACTTGGCCGAAAAAGTGTGCAGCAGCGCAAGCGCGAACAGGATCGCCCCGACAAGTTCAATCGTCATTAAATTCAATCTCTACGGCAAAAAGGTTGCCCATTATTCCACAAATCATTTGCGCTACCTCAATCCTGGGGTCAGGTCAGGTCCACAGAGGAGAGACCTGACCCCCGCAAAACCAACAGGGGTCAGACCCCCGGGTCGTGGCGCGCTACTTTGGCCGCGCACGATTGCCGCGGTGTCGCGTGCCGCCACTTTTCGAGCCATCTTTTTGCGCGCCGCCTGCGCTGCCTCAACTCTGGGGTCAGGTCAGCCTCTCATAGAGGGTGCCTGACCCCGGCGCTGCTGAGCTGTGCCTGACCCCATTGGGGGTTGCTAAATTTGGGGCGCAGGAGTACTGTATGTTTATACAGTAGTTTATTGCACATATGAACAGTTTTCAGATGCTTGGGGGTAATCCCGAAGCGCTTCATCCATCGCTGTGGCGGGCCTCGCAACTGGCGCATTCGGCGTCCCGGTGCGTCGATACCGGCTATCCGGCGCTGTCCGGGCAGCTGCCCGGCGGCGGCTGGCCGGCCGGGACGCTGGTCGACTTGCTGCTGCAGCAGACCGGGGTCGGCGAGGTCCGGCTGCTCAAGCCGGCGCTGCTGTCGGTCGCCAGGCGCCGGATCGTGATGCTGCAGCCGCCGCACGCGCCGCAGGCGCTGGCGCTGGCCGAGATGGGCTTCGAGCCGGCCCAGCTGGTGTGGCTGCGCGCGGCCCGCAGCACCGATGCGCTGTGGGCCGCGGAGCAGGT
>DASTVB010000077.1:0-20195 GCA_035759315.1 Telluria sp.
CTACCTGGACGAACTGGCGCAGCTGCAGCCATCGATCGCGGAAGCCGCGCAGACCGCGGTGCAGAAGGGCTACCGCGACCTCGATTTCTGCCGCCTGGACGAGGAATCGTTCTCCAGCTGCCCGTCCGATTCGATCGACTATGCGGTGATGGAAAAGACCAGCCACGCAGTCGTGGTGCCGGCCGATATCGGCTGGAGCGACGTCGGCTCCTGGTCCGCGCTGTGGGAAGTGCAGCAGGGCGACAAGGAAGGCAACGTCACGCGCGGCGACGTCTACCTCGACGGCGTGAAGAATTCGCTGGTGCGCGCCGAGAGCCGCATCGTGGCGGTGATCGGCGTGGACGACCTGGTGGTGGTGGAAACCGGCGACGCGGTGCTGGTCGCGCACAAGGACCAGGTCCAGCGCGTCAAGCAGATCGTCGACCACCTGAAGCTGAAGGACCGCACCGAGCACCTGTACCACACCCGCGTGCATCGTCCGTGGGGCTGGTACGAAGGCGTCGATGCGGGCGAACGCTTCCAGGTCAAGCGCATCTGCGTCAAGCCGGGCGAGAAGCTGAGCCTGCAGATGCACCACCATCGCGCCGAGCACTGGGTGGTGGTATCGGGCACCGCACGCGTGACCTGCGGCGAAAAATCAGCCTGCTGGCCGAAAACGAATCGACCTACATCCCGATCGGCATGAACCACCGCCTCGAGAACCCGGGCAAGGTGCCGCTGCACATCATCGAAGTGCAGTCCGGCAGCTATCTCGGCGAGGATGACATCGTCCGCTTCGAAGACATCTACAAACGCGCGTGATTTTGGGGACTGTCCCGTTGGGACTGTCCCCCGCCTTCCTTCGCATTCCCTTACCGCTAAAAGGCCGGGGGACAGTCCCGGCGGGACAGTCCCCCGGCTTCGTCACGCGCGCACGAAAAAAAATAAAAAAAACATACCGAACTTGATCGAAATTGCAACATTCTAACGGTGCGCGGATCGAACTACACTAGAATCGAAGCAGTCCCATCCAGTTAAGGTGCACCATGAAAACCGTCGTGTCCAAGGCGCTCTGCGCATTCGCAATATTCGCGGCGGGACTCCTGCCTTCAGCCCAGGCAGGGACGATCAGCGGCGGCTCGGCCCTGCTGACGCCGACCGGCCATGCGCAGCTCGAGACCTGGCTCGGCCAGGGCCAGTTCAACCTGAACAACGTCTTCACCCTGCAGCCGGGACTCGACGCCGACGACTTCCACGGCGCCGCCGATGGCGTCGGCCGCACCTTCGCGCTGATGCTGGTCGGTGACGGCGTCAACCAGTGGCTGGTGGGCGGCTACAACCCCCAAAGCTGGGATTCGCTCAACCACTGGCACGAAACACCGGACGACAAGGACCGCGTGGCTTTCGTGTTCAACATGACCAGCGGGTCCGTGTTCCGCCAGATCCCATCGAGCTACATCCTGCCCAGCCAGGGCGAGAAGCAGACCTTCAACAGCGAACTGCACGGCCCGGCCTTTGGCGAGGGCGGCGACCTGTGGGTCACCGGAGACCTCCAGCATGCCTATTCCTGGCTGTTCTCGTATGGCGATCCGGCGATGCAGGGCCTGAGCCTGATCGACGGCGCGATTCCCGAACCGTTGCCGGCCATGATGACCTTGCACGCAATGGAGATTTTCACGATCGCCGCCATCCCCGAACCTAGCTCGGCGGCAATGATGATCGCCGGAATGCTCGTGCTGGCAAGCGTGTTGTCGCGAAGGCGCAAACACCCCGTCAATAGCGCAAATGTTTGATATTGATTTTATAACTTTGCGTTTTTGGCAGTACATTCATTTTCAGGACTCCGGTCCCGTGGACCGCAATCGTGCGACCACGAACTTCATCATGGAGTGTGAAAATGAAACTCGTGAAAGCCTTCCTGTCCGCGTGTGCGTGCGCGGGCGCCATACTGGCCGCCCCGGCCAGTATGGCGGCCGACATCAGCCACGCGCCGGCGCCGCTGATCCTGGTCGACGGCACCGGCACCTTCGGCGCCTCGTTCCTGTCGGGTAACGCCGGCAACACCTTCTCCGACAAGTACCTGTTCTCGACCATCGGCCTGAACTTTGTCGACACCCTGGTCGGCTCGATTGCGCACAGCTCGATGGTGGGGCTGACCGTGACCGGCTACGACCTGTACGACTTCACCGACACGCTGGTCGCGCCGGGGACCATGCAGAGCACCGGCGTGGTCGACCTGTGGACCATCGCCACCGGCGGCATCGCGGCCGGCAACTACTACGTGAAGGTGACGGGCTCGGTGGTCTCGAACGGCTCGGCCAGCTATGCGGGCAACCTGAACGTGACCCCGGTGCCGGAGCCGACCACCTACGCCATGCTGCTGGCCGGCCTGGGCCTGGTGGCCGTCGGCGCACGGCGCCGCGCAGCGCCGGAACCGGCGTTCAGCTGAGCCGCTGCGGCAATACCACAAGCCGGCGCCAAGCGTGCCTGAGTTCAACGACTTGTGTGGCTATAATCGAAACGGGAGCTGGGGGCTTCCGTTTTTTTATTGTCCGCGAAAAGGTGCTCATGGCGATGTTGCGTTGGATGATGGTGATGCTGATGGCGGCTGCGGCCGGCAGTGCGTGCGCGCAGGTGTCGATGGGTCCCGGCCAGCTGGGCCTGGTGGTCAACGACGACGATCCGGCCAGCGTGGCCGCGGGCGAGTATTACCGCAAGGTGCGCGGCGTTCCCGCCGAAAACGTGGTTCACGTGCGGATCCCCGGCCGGCCCGACCGGATCGACGCGCCGCGCTTCCAGCAGCTCAAGAACCAGATCGACGCCGCCTTGCCCCAGCATGTGCAGGCGGTGCTGATGGTGTGGACCGCCCCCTACGCGGTCGAATGCAATTCGATCACCTCGGCCTACACGCTCGGCTTCGACGCCGCCCAGTGCGTCAAGCCATGCGGCTCGGGCCGCGTCAATCCCTACTTTAATTCGATGGCGACGCGGCCCTCGGCGGTCGGCCTGCGGCTGTCGATGCTGCTCCCGGTCGAGACCGTCGACTCGGCCAAAGCGCTGATCGACCGCGGCGTCGCCGCCGGCGCGCGGCCGGGCAAGGCCACCGCCTACTTCCTCACCACGAGCGAGGTGAACCGCAACAGCCGCGCGCACCTGTTCCCACCGGCGGGCAGGCTGCGCAGCAAGGACCTCACCATCAAGCGCCTGTCTTCGGACGCGCTGGAGAATGCGACCGACATCATGCTGTACCAGACCGGCAGCGTCCGGGTGGCCAAGCTGGAGACGAACAGATTCCTGCCGGGCGCGCTGGCCGACCACCTCACTTCGCTGGGCGGCGACCTGCACGGGCACGGCCAGATGAGCGCCTTGCGCTGGCTGGATGCCGGCGCCACCGCCAGCTACGGCACGGTCACCGAGCCCTGCAACTACTGGCAGAAATTCCCCCATCCGATGGTCCTGCTGCGCCATTACGCCATGGGCGCGACCGCGATCGAGGCCTACTGGAAGAGCGTGGCATGGCCCGCGCAGGGCGTGTTCATCGGCGAGCCGCTGGCCGCCCCATATCGGCGCTAAATTCCCGCGCCGAATTTGGGGACGTACCCCTTTTTCCCTGGCTGCAACCGCGCAGCGCGACCTCAGTCTGAGCTGGCGCTTAAATCTGGCATATGCACGAATAACTCCCAAGGAAGCTGGGTTAGAATTGGGAGCCATGTTTTCTTAATGTTAACGGATTCATCAATGAACAAGAAATCGGCGCAAGGCTTCACGCTGCTCGAGCTGCTGGTCGTCATCGTGATCATCGGCCTGCTGGCGGCTTATGTCGGCCCCAAGTACTTCGCCCAGCTAGGCAAGTCGGAAGTCACCGTGGCGAAGGCGCAGATCGAGTCGTTCGAGAAGTCGCTGGATACCTACCGCCTCGACGTCGGGCGCTACCCGACCACCGAGGAAGGCCTGCAGGCGCTGACGACCGCGCCGCAGACGGCGGGCGCGAAATGGAACGGCCCCTACCTGAAGAAGGGCGTCCCGCAGGACCCGTGGGGCAATCCCTACGCCTACCGCGCGCCGGGCACCACCGGCGACTATGAAATCGTTTCGCTGGGCAAAGACGGCCAGCCCGGCGGCACCGGCGAAAACGCCGACATCGGCGCACATTAACGAGGCTGACCCGGATTCCCATGCAGTATTCAGTGCGCACCCTGGCGCCCGACATGTCGATTGGAAGCTGCGTCGTCGACGCGCCTGACGAGGACGAGGCGCGCCGCCAGGTCGAGGCACGCGGCCTGTTCGTGAGCCAGGTCGCGCCCCTGCGGTCCGGCGCGCTGGGGCGCGTGCGTGCGGGGCGGCTGTCGCTGGTCCTGTTCAGCCAGGAGCTGCTGGCGCTGCTCAATGCCGGCCTGTCGGTGGTGGAATCGCTGGACGCGCTGCTCGAGAAGGAATCGAATCCGTCCACCCGCGGCGTGCTCGAACGACTGCTGGACGGCCTGCGCGACGGCAAGCGTTTCTCCGCGGTGCTGGCGGCGCAACCCGGGCTGTTCCCGCCGCTGTACGTCGGCATCGTGCGCGCCGCCGAAGGCACCAGCGACCTCCCACGTTCGCTTGCACGCTACATCGACTACCAGCAGCGCATCGACCTGGTGCGCTCGAAGATCGTGAGCGCTTCCATTTATCCCGTGATCCTTTTGATGGTGGGCGCCGGCGTGTCGCTGTTCCTGATCGGCTACGTGGTGCCGAAATTCGCCGAGGTGTACCAGGGCGCCGGCCGCGACCTGCCATGGATGTCGCAGCTGATGCTCGACTGGGGCCAGTTCGCCGCCAGCCACGGCGCCGCGCTGGGGCAGGGCGCGCTGGCGCTGGCGGTTCTCCTCGGCCTGCTGGTGCGCCGCATGCTGCGCAACGGCGACTTCGCCCGCCTTGTGGCGCGACTGCCCGGCATCGGCGAGCGCGTGCGCGTGTACGAGCTGTCGCGCCTTTACCTCACGCTCGGCATGCTGGCCGAAGGCGGCATCACGGTGGTGCAGGCGATCCACACGGTGCGGCCGATGGTGTCGCCGGCGCTGCGCGGTGCGCTGGACGCCGCGCGCGCCAGCATCGAATCGGGCCAGCCGATGTCGCTGGCGTTCGAGCAGAACGGCCTGACCACGCCGATCTCGCTGCGCATGCTGCGGGTCGGCGAGCGCACCGGCGAGATGGGACAGATGCTGATGCAGTCGGCGTCCTTCTACGACGGCGAAATCAGCCGCTGGATCGACCGCTTCACGCGCACCTTCGAGCCGCTGCTGATGGCCGCGATCGGGCTGGTGGTGGGCGCGATCGTGGTGCTGCTGTACATGCCGATCTTCGACCTGGCGGGGGACATGTCGTGAGCGACGCCGCGCCATTCGTCCTCGACAGCGCCCAGCTGGCCTCAGCCCGTGCTTCGTGCGCGCACTCGCGCCGCAGCCTGGTGGCCGAACTGGAAGCACTGTCGGGCGCAGACCCGCGCGCGATCGTCGAGGCGCTGGCCGCGCCCTTCGGGCTGTCGGTGATGGAGACGGTGGAAATGCTCGGGCAGTCGCCCGCCTTCGACCTGCTGCCGCTGGCGCAGGCGATGGCGCGCCACGCCCTGCTGCTGCGCGACGCCGGCGGACGCCTGACCGGCGTGATCTCCGATCCCTTCGACCTCGACCTGCAGACCTGGCTCAGCGCGCAGGCCCGCGCCCGGCCGGCCGCGCCGCTGGCGATGCGCCTGGCGCTGCAGTCCGACATCCAGGCCTACCTGTCGCGCCAGGAAGAATCGGCGCGCGCGGTGGACGGCCTGGTTGCCACCGGCGGCGACGCCCGGCGCGAGAAGGCCGCCGCGGTGCTGTCGTTCGCATCGGTGTCGGAAGCGGCCAGTCCGGCGGTGCGGCTGGTGAATTCGACCCTGTACGACGCGCTTAAGGCCGGTGCCTCCGACATCCACCTCGAAAGCACCGCGGGCGGCCTGTCCGTCAAATACCGCATCGACGGGGTGCTCGACCACGCGGCCTCGGTGTCCGGCGTCGAGACGGCCGAGCAGATCGTCTCGCGCCTGAAGGTGCTGGCCGAACTCGACATCGCCGAACGCCGCGTGCCGCAGGACGGCAGCTTCCGGGTCGAGTCGGCCGGGCGCGAGATCGACCTGCGCGTCTCGATCATGCCGTCGATCCACGGCGAGGACGCGGTCATCCGTATCCTCGACAAGCGCGCCATGATCGAAGCCTATGGCGCGCTGACGCTGGAGGCGCTCGGTTTCGACGCGCCGTCGCTGGCGACCCTGCGCTCTCTAGCGCAGGAGGCATACGGGATGCTGCTGGTGACCGGCCCGACCGGCTCCGGCAAGACCACCACGCTGTATGCCGCGCTCACCGAGATCCACAACGGACGCGAAAAGATCATTACCATCGAGGATCCGGTCGAGTACCAGCTGCCCGGCATCCTGCAGATCCCGGTGAACGAGAAGAAGGGCCTGACCTTTGCCAAGGGACTGCGTTCGATCCTGCGCCACGACCCGGACAAGATCATGGTGGGCGAAATCCGCGACCGCGAAACCGCGGAGATCGCGGTGCAGTCTGCGCTAACCGGCCACCTGGTGCTGACCACCGTCCACGCGAACAATGTGTTCGACGTGTTCGGGCGCTTCACCCACATGGGCATCGATCCGTATGCCTTCGTCTCGGCGCTGAACGGCATCTGGGCGCAGCGCCTGATCCGCATGAACTGCCCGCACTGCAGCGCGCCGGTGACACCGTCGGACGACGAGCTGGCGCAGGCGAACCTGGAGCGCGAAGAGGTGCGCGACTACCGCTTCATGGAAGGCAAGGGCTGCGGCGACTGCCGCGGGACCGGCTACAAGGGCCGCCGCTCGATCGCGGAAATCCTCACGCTCAACGACGAGATCCGTGAACTGATCGTGGACAAGCAGCCGATCCGCCGGATCAAGGCCGCGGCCTACGCCAACGGCACCCGCAGCCTGCGCTCTGCGGGACTGGAGCTGGTGCGGCGCGGCGCGACCACGCTGGCTGAAATCAAGCGGGTGACCTTGCATGCGTAAGCGCTTCGGACAGACTTTGCGCGTGGGCGTCGCCGATGGCGCGCTGGCGCTGGCCGTCACCAGCCCGATGGACGAGGCCCGGCTGGCCGGCGAGGCCGCGTTCGATGCGTCCAGCCCCGGTGCGCTGGGGCCGGCCCTGCAAGCGCTGCTCGGCGCAGAACATGCGCGCTGGCCGGTGTCCTTCGTCGTCGCCGACGAGCTGGTACGCATGTGGCAGGTGAGCCCACCGCAGGGCGCGGCGCGCATGGCGGACCTGCAGGCGGCCGCGGCGCTGCGTTTCCACGGACTGTACGGGCAGGCCCCGGCCGAGTGGGCGATCAGCGCCAGCTGGGACGCGGTGCACCCGTTCCTGGCGGCGGCGATGCCGCGCGCGCTGGTGGCGGCGCTGGCGCAGGCGGCTGACCAGCAGCGGATGGCCGTCACCGGCATCGAACCGCATTTCGTGGTGGCGTGGAACGCGTGGCGCTCGTCGCTGCGCGCGCAGGCCTGGTTCGCGCTTGTCCACGGCGGCGTGCTGACACTGGGCGTGCCGCGCGGCGAACGGCTGGCGGCGGTGCGCACGGCTGCCGTCCCGGCAGGCGCCGGGTTCGACTGGCTGGTGCGGCACATCGAACGCGAGGCGCTCCTGCTCGACCTGCCGGCGCCAGCCTCGCTGGCGCTGTGCGGTGCGGTCCCCGAGCCATGGCTGCAGGGCGGCGCCACGCTGGCCTGCACGCTGCTGGGGCGGGTGGTGCAGGCCGCGGCACCGGCGGCGCAACTGGCGCTGGGGGAGTACGCGGCATGAGGCGCCTGCACATCGATTTCGCACCACGCGGCTGGCGCCACACGCTGCGCCGTACGCACCCGTCCGCGTGGGTTGCCGCAGCCATCGCCGGCATGGCGCTGGCCGCGGCGCTGGCCGCCGGATGGACCCTGCACGTCGAACAGCTGGACTACGAGCGGCAGCTGGACGAAGCAGGAACCCGCGCGCGCCGGTCCGCCGCGAACCTGCCGGTGCCGGTCGCGCAGCCGCGCATCCCGGAAGCGCAGGCGGCGGCGGTCAACGCGGTGGTGTCGCAACTGAACCTGCCGTGGGGCGCGCTGCACGCCGCGCTGGCCGCCGGCACGCCTTCGAGCATCGCGCTGCTGGCGGTGGAGCCGGATGCGCGCCGCCACCGCCTGCAGATCACCGCCGAGGCGCGCGACAGCGACGGCATGGTGGCCTACGTCGAACGCCTGAAGCAGCAGGAGATGTTCAAGGACGTGGTGCTGATGCGGCACGAGGTCAACGACGCCGATCCGAACAAACCGCTGCGCTTCCAGCTCGAAGCGGCATGGGCCATCGAATGACGGCGAACCTTTCCACTCAGTTGCTGCGGATAGGCCTCGCATTGCGCGCGGTCGGGCCGGTCGGCATCGCGGCGGCGCTTGTGATCGCAGGCAGCGCGGCGGCGCTGGGCTGGATCCTGCCGGAGCGGGCCGCGCGCGCGCAGCAGCACCGCGCCACGCTGGCGCTGGCGGCGACCACGCCGGCTGTTCCCGCGGTGGTGGCCCAGCCGCAGGCCGCCGGCATCGACGCTTTCTACGATGCGCTGGGCGAGCGCCGCTACGCCGAGCAGCAGCTGCGCACCCTGTTCGGACTGGCGGCGAAGGCCGGCCTTTCTCTGACCCAGGGCGAATACCGCACCAGCTACGACCGCAACGCCAGGGTGCACGCCTATCAGGTCACGTTGCCGGTGCGCGGCTCGTACCGCGCGGTCTGGGGTTTTGCGATGTCGGCGCTGACCGCGATCCCGTTCGCGTCGCTGGACGAAATTTCGTTCAAGCGTGATGCGATCGGCGATGCCAGCGTGGAAGCGCGCCTGCGCCTGACGCTTTACCTCGCAGGAACGGAGCCGAAATGAAGACGCGCCACGCCATCCTTGCCGTCGCGCTGGTGGTTTCCGCCGCGCTGGCCGCGTTTGGCGACAAGGAGCCTGTCGACGCCGTGGTGGAGAGCGTCGAGCGGCCGCTGCCTGCCCGGCCGGCCCAGGCGCAAGCGGTGCGCAATGCAGCGCAGCCGCAGGCGGCGACCGCCGTCATGCGGCTTGTCCCGCGCGACGAACTGATCGGACCGGCGGGGGACGACGACGGGGCGTTTGGCAGCCAGAGCTGGAACCCGCCGCCGCCCGAGCCCGAACCGGCGCCGCCGCCACCGCCGCCAAGCGCGCCGCCGCTGCCGTTCGCGTACATCGGCAAGGCGCTGGGCGAGGGCAGGCTGGAGGTTTACCTCGCGCAGGGCGAGCGCGTGCACACCGTGCGCACCGGAGACGTCATTGACGGCGCCTGGCGCGTCGACTCGGTGGCGCCGCCCACGCTGACCATGACCTACCTGCCGTTGGGCCAGGTCCAACACATGAATATTGGAGCAAACGAGTGATGCGAAGCGAAACCTGGCGCCGTGTGCGCATCCTTGGCGTGGCGCTGCTGGCGCTGGCGCTGGCCGGCTGCGCCGCGCAGATGGCCTACCGCGACGGCCGCCAGCTGGTCGAACGCGACCAGGTCGAAGCGGGGCTGGCGAAACTGAAGGAAGCGGCCGACCGCGACCCAGGCAATGCGCAGTACCGCTCCGCCTTCCTGCTGGTGCGCGACCGCCATGCGACCCGCTTCGCCGACCTGGCGCAGCGCGAACTGCGCGAGGGGCGGGTGGAGCAGGCCCGCGCCGCCTACGAGCGCGCGCTGGCGATCCACCCGGGCCACGAGCGCGCGCGGCAGGGCCTGCGCGACATCGAGACGGAGCGCCGCCATGCCTCCATCCTGGCCGAGGCGGCGGCGCTGGCTGACAAAAAAGAATATGCGGTGGCGCGCACACGCCTGGACGCGATCCTTACCGAGCAGCCGGGCCATGAAGGCGCGCGCCGCCTGCTGGCCGACATCAGTGCGAAGACGGCGCTGCCGGCGGCGCCATCCGGCCTGTCGGCCGCATACCGGCAGCCGGTGACGATCGAATTCCGCGACGCGCCGCTGCGCCAGGTGTTCGAAGTGCTGTCGCGCCGCTCCGGCCTGAACTTCCTGTTCGATAAGGACGTCAAGACCGACACCCGCACCTCGGTGTTCCTGAAGAACAGCACCGTCGAAGCGGCGATCTACTACCTGCTGGTGACCAACCAGCTGGAACAGCAGGTGATGGACGAGAACACCATCCTGATCTACCCGAACATCGCGGCCAAGGTGAAGGAATACCAGCAGATGGTGGTCAAGACCTTCTACCTCGCCAACGCCGACGCCAAGGTGGTCGGCAACACGCTGCGCCTGATCCTCAAGACGCGCGACATCGCGGTCGACGAAAAACTCAACCTGGTGATCGTGCGCGACAGCGAGGACGCGGTGCGGCTGGCCGAGAAGCTGGTGGCGATGCAGGATGTGGCCGAGGCCGAGGTGATGCTGGAGGTCGAGATCCTCGAGATCAAGCGCAGCCGCCTGATGGAGCTGGGCATCGCATGGCCCGAGTCCGTGACCTTCGCGCCGATCGTCACGGCGGACAGCGGCCCGCTCACGGTGAGCCAGCTGCGCAACCTGAACAGCGGCAGTATCGGCGTGTCCGGCATTTCGGCCACCGTCAACGCCAGCAAGACCGACGCCGACACCAACATCCTGGCCAACCCGCGCATCCGCGTGCGCAACAAGGAAAAAGCCAAGATCCTGATCGGCGAGAAGGTCCCGAACATCACGACCACGATTTCGCCCGGCTCCGGCGGCTTTGCGTCCGAGTCGGTGCAATACGTGGACGTCGGCCTGACGCTGAACGTCGAACCGACCATCTACCTGAACAACGAAGTGGGCATCCGCATCGCGCTCGAAGTGAGCAACCTGGTAGACAAGCAGACCACCAATTCGGGCACGGTGGCCTACCAGATCGGCACGCGCCAGGCCAGCACCTTCCTGCAGCTCAAGGACGGCGAGAACCAGGTGCTGGCGGGCCTGATCAACAACGAAGAGCGCAGCAGCGGCAGCAAGCTGCCTGGTGTGGGCGACCTGCCGCTGATCGGACGCCTGTTCGGCAGCAAGCTGGACGACCACCAGAAAACCGAGATCGTGCTGTCGATCACGCCGCACCTGGTGCGCACGGTGCAGCGCCCGACGGCCGAAGCCTCCGAGTTCAACGCCGGCACTGAAACCAGTTTCCGGCGCCGTCCCGACCCGTCGGCTCGCCTGCCGGCTGCCGCGCCGGTGCAGCCGGGGCAGGTCGGCACGATTTCACCGGCCATCAACCCGGCTATCAACACCGGCCCGCGCCTCCCGCCGCCCGCCCCATCGGGCGCGATCGGCGCCACCGGCCAGCCGGTGCGCGTGCAGCGGCTGCCGGTTCCGGCGACCCAGGTGCAAGGGACGCAGCCTGTGGAGCCCGCGTATCCGCCCGAGCAGGAAGGCGTGCCTACCGCGCCGCTGCAGCCGAACATCACGGTTCCGCAGCCGCTGCCGGCTTCGCGCTCGGTGGTCGACCCTCCGCCGCCCGCACCGGCGCCGGTTCCCGCGACGCCGCCAGTGCCCCGTCCGCCGGTACAGTGACATGATCCAGGCGCGCCGCGGCTTCACGCTGATCGAACTGCTGGTGACCCTGGCCATCCTCGCGCTGCTCGGCGCGCTGGTGGTGCCGGTGACCCAGGTGACGCTGCAGCGCTCGCAGGAGCAGACCCTGCGCCGCAACCTGCGCGAGATCCGTGTCGCCATCGACGCCTACAAGAAGGCCTACGACGAAGGCAGGCTGCCGCGCGTGACCGGTTCGACCGGCTATCCGAAGGAGCTTGAGCTGCTGGTGCAGGGCGTGGCCGACCAGCGCAGCCCGACGCGCGCGAAGATGTACTTCCTGCGCCGTATCCCGCGCGACCCGTTCAATCCAAATCCCGAACTGACCGACGCCCAGACCTGGGGCAAGCGCAGCTACGCTAGCGAGCCGGACGAACCGAAGGAGGGCGAAGACGTGTATGACGTGTACAGCACTTCGGGCGGCACTGGCCTGAACGGCATACCCTACCGGAAGTGGTGACCATGGCCCGCAAGCGCAAAGGATTCACGCTGATCGAACTGCTGGTGGTGCTCGGCATCGTCGCGCTGCTGCTTACGCTCGCGGTGCCGCGCTTCTTCCCGAGCGTCGATGGCGCGAAGGAGACCATCCTGGCCGACAACCTGCGCAGCACGCGGGTGGTGATCGACCAGTTCCACGCCGATACCGGCCGCTATCCCGATTCGCTGGACGAGCTGGTGGAAAAGCGCTACCTGCGCAGCCTTCCCTACGACCCCATCGCCGAGAGCGCGAGCAGCTGGATCATCGAAGCGCCGGAAGAAGAGGGCAAGGGACTGGTCTACAACGTGCGCAGCGGCGCACAAGGCACCGGCCGCAACGGCATCCCCTACGGAGAGTGGTAATGACCCCGCAGGAAAGGCTCGCCAGGCCAGGGGACTGTCCCCGCAGGGGACCGTCCCCCGGTGTTCGACGAAACCAGGACGGCTTCACCTACCTCGGCCTGATCATCCTCCTGACAATCGTCGGCCTGGTCGGCGCCGCCACCCTGAAGATCGAATCGCTGGTGCGCCGCGCCGAAGCCGAGGAAGAACTGCTGGAGATCGGCGCCGAATTCTCGCGCGCGCTGCGCAGCTACGCCGCCGTGACGCCGCGCGGACAGCGGCAGTTGCCGCCGACGCTCAAGGAGCTGCTGCGCGACCCGCGCTTCCCGCAGCCGCGCCGCCACCTGCGCAAGATCTATGTCGACCCGATCACCGGCAAGGACCAGTGGGGGGTGATGTACCTGTCGGGCGAGATCGGCGTGATCGGGGTGCATAGCCTGTCGGACTCGAAGCCGCTCAAGGTGGCCAATTTCGACGCGCGCTTCCAGAACTTCGAAAAAGCGGAACGGATATCGGACTGGCGTTTCACCATGAGCGGGCAGGGTGCGCTGCCGCCGCGCCAGCCGGAGTTGCGGCCGCCGATGGCCCCGCCGCCACCGGGACGCGAACCGCTGCCGGCCCCGCGTCCCGATGTGCCGCTGGGGCCGGGCACGCAGCCGCCGCAGGAGGGTGACGCCGAACGGCCAACGTCCCCGCCCAACGAGCGCTGATCAGACGCCGCGGCGCTTGAAGTCGCCCAGGCGGAAGCCCAGCAGGAGCAGCACCGAGAAGTAGGCGCCGCCGCACTGGCACATCAGGCAATATAACTCCGGCGAATGATAAAACCCGTTGCGAAGGTCAATGCCATGAAATTTTTTGCTACCTGTGCACTAGTCTTATCGGTAATTTCCAGCGGCGCATTTGCTGCAGTCGAGTCACCGGGCAACATCCGCGCCACCGTCAACGGCACTACCTCATTTGACAATAATACCGGACTGTACACCTACCGCTACTCGATTACCAACTACGGTGATTCGCCCAAGTCTGTTCATGAGTTTCATATTCCCCTGAGAGGCGCAACAATATTGAACGTTGTCTCACCGGCAGGATGGGAAGCGTCTGTCAACAGGGCGCAAACGATGATGGGCTGGTGCGCATGCAGGGTAGACGGTTTCGTGCCGCCGCCCGGCTACGTGAACGATGGCCGGGGGATCCCCAGCAAATACGTCGTTATGCCAGGTGCGACACTTTCCGGATTCTCCTTTCAAAGCCCATATCCGCCGGCACCGGGCATTTTTTATGCTGGCGGGTGGGTACCGATTCCGGTTGAGGGAATCGATTTCCCGGAGGGGCAGGAACCGGACCTCCCGGAATTTCCCATGAACCTGCTTTCAGGCGAGGTCACGGGGCCAATGAAATCCGATGCAGCAGGAAGGCGGCGCGTAGCACCCGCCAGCCGCGGAGTGGGCGAAGCCCGAGCCCAACGACCGTAATCAGACGCCGCGGCGCTTGAAGTCGCCCAGGCGGAAGCCCAGCAGGAGCAGCACCGAGAAGTAGGCGCCGGCGCACAGGGTGATGGTGCCCAGCAAAGCACCGGCCCGGATCAGCGGCGCCTTGCGCAAGGCGATCCAGTCGACGTAATGCGCGCCGGCCCAGGCCAGTGCGCCCATCACCGCGAGCGCGACCACGATCTTCAGGAAGAATTTCAGCCAGCCCGGCTGGAGCGTGAACACCTTCAGCTTGCGCAGGCCCGCATACAGGAAGGCGGCGTTGACGCAGGCGCCCAGGCCGATCGACAGCGCCAGGCCGGCGACACCGATCAGCGGCACGAACACGATGTTCATCAGCTGGGTCGCGACCAGCACCCCGACCGCGATGCGCACCGGGGTGCGGATGTCCTGGCGCGCGTAAAACGCCGGCGCCAGGATCTTGACCATCACGATGCCGATCAGGCTGACGCTGTAGGCGATCAGGGGCGCGGTGGCGGCGCTGACTGCGCGCTGGTCGAAGGCGCCATAGTTGAACAGCACGGAAATCATCGGGCCGGCCAGCAGCGCCATGCCCAGGGCGGCGGGCAGCGCCAGCATCACGGTCAGGCGCAGGCCCCAGTTGAGGAGTGCGGAATACTCGGCCGCGTCGCCGGCCGCGTTGGCGCGCGACATGCCGGGCAGGAGGATGGTGCCGAGCGCCACGCCCAGCATCGCGGTCGGGAACTCCATCAGGCGGTCGGCGTAGGCGAGGGCGGAGATCGATCCGGCTTCCAGGCGCGAGGCGATGCCGGTGTTGATCATCAGGCTGATCTGCGCGGCCGACACCGCGAACACGGCCGGTCCCATTTTCTTGAGCACGCGCCGCACGCCGGGATCGCGCATGCCGGTCATCGGATTGAGGGCGATGCGCGGCATCATGCGCAGCTTGAGCAGCGCCGGCACCTGGAACGCGACCTGCAGCACGCCGCCCACCATCACCGCGATCGCCATCGCGTAGACCGGCTGCTCGAACTGCGGTGCCAGGAACAGCGCGCCTGCGATGAAGGACAGGTTCAGCAGCACCGGCGTGAAGGCCGGCACCTTGAACTGGCTCCAGGTATTCAGGATACCGCTGGAGAGGGCGACGAAGGACATGCAGGCGATGTAGGGGAACATCACGCGCGTCATCAAGACGGAAGCGTCGAACGCGCCCGGGGTCTTTTCGAGGCCGGTGGCGATCGCCCAGACCAGGAAGGGGGCGCCAATGATGCCGACCAGGCTGGTGATCATGGTGGCCCATATCAGCGCCGTAGCCACGTGGTCGACCAGGGTTTTGGTGGCCTCCTGGCCGTGCTTTGTCTTATACTCCGACAGAATCGGCACGAAGGCCTGGGCGAACGCCCCTTCCGCGAACAGCCGGCGCAGCAGGTTGGGAAGCCGGAACGCCACGATGAAGGCGTCCGAGTAGGCCGAGGCGCCGACCGCGCGCGCCAGCAGGCTCTCGCGCAGCAATCCGGTGATTCGGGACAGCATGGTCATGCTGGAGATGGCTGCGAGGGTTCTGAGCAAGTTCATGGGCGAGGATTATATCGGACGCAACACATCAGGCAAGATTTGGTTTGCCCGAGTCCGAAACATCGGCTATAATCTAACGCTTTACGAAATTCAGTTATGCAGCCGCTAAGTGTTTAGCTGTGTTTGCAGACGCAACCTGACCCTGATTTAGGAAATTCCATGGCAAATACCGCACAAGCGCGCAAACGCGCTCGTCAAGCAGTTAAGCAGAACGCACACAACTCGTCCCAGCGTTCCACCCTGCGCACCGCAATCAAGGCTGTTCGCAAGGCGATCCAGGCTGGCGACAAAGCAGCAGCGACCTCGATCTTCCAGTCGTCCGTGTCGACCATCGACCGTATCGCCGACAAGAACATCATCCACAAGAACAAGGCAGCTCGCCACAAGAGCCGTCTGGCAGCAGCCCTGAAGGCGCTGTCGGCCTAAGTTTCTTGCGGGCCGCTCACGCGGCTTGTTGCAGCACAGAAGAACCCGCCTGGCATTGGTCACGCGGGTTTTTTCGCTTGCATGCGATGCTGGCGGCATCCCCGCGAATGCGGGGCCCATCAGGATCCACCCAGTAGAAAATGTCAGCGCTTCGATACGCGCACTATGGGTCCCCGCGTTCGCGGGGATGACAGGGTTAGCGGGCGGCGGGAGTGACCAGGCCGTCCACTACCGTGCCGGGCTTGATGCGCCGCTTGGCGAACCAGCCCTTGTTCATCTCCAGCGCATATTTCACCGGACGGGCGGAGCAGTGGCTCTCCAGCGTCTCCGGCTCCATGTCCTCGATGTTGACGATCTTGCCATTGGCGTCGATGAAGGCGACCGACAGCGGGATCAGCGTGTTCTTCATCCACATGCACTGGGAATTGACGTCGTCGAAGACGAACACCATGCCGGCGTTGGTCGCCATTTTCGTGCGGTGCATCAGGCCCTGCTGGCGCTGGGCGTCGTTGGCCGCCACTTCGGCGGCAATCAGGTTGATGCCCACGGAGAGGCGGGTGCGTCCGAACGAAGTGTTCTGCGCGAGGGCGCCGGTGGCAAGTGCCAGCAGCGCGGCGGTAGCGAGTATTTTTTTCATCAGGTGATTAAGCCATGCCCGGGGGCATCAGTCAAATTGTGCATACCCCCGGGGGTATGCCGCGGGGTGCCGCCGGGCGCCGGATACCCCGAGGGGTATTCCCTGGCGGGCATTCGGATGGTCGATACCCATAGGGGTATGCGCGCGCCGTTGTATTTTCCAAACACCGGAGTGCGGTTCCCCCTTAGCGCAGGGCGGAGGCGGGGACTTCCATCCATTCGCCCGGCAGCAGCGGGTGGGTGCCCAGCGAGAACGGACCGATCGCATGCCGCACCAGGCGCAGCGTCGGCAGCCCGGCCGCCGCGGTCATGCGCCGCACCTGCCGGTTCTTCCCTTCCGAGATCGTGATCGCCAGCCAGCTGGTCGGCGCATTGGCACGTTGCCGGATCGGCGGGTTGCGCGGCC
Source organism: Telluria sp. (assembly GCA_035759315.1). GTDB lineage: Bacteria > Pseudomonadota > Gammaproteobacteria > Burkholderiales > Burkholderiaceae_D > Telluria. The sequence goes on from DASTVB010000077.1 coordinate 16,886, forward strand.
ACAGCCACTCCGGCTCGGCGATCCGCACCGCGCGCGCCGGCTTGGTGACGAAGTCGCCCAGGTCGATCGGCGCCTGCAGCCGCGCCAGCGCTTCGTCCGACGCTTCGCCCTCGACCTGCACCAGGTAGGTCTTGTCTTCCTTGTGGTCCGGGTGCGCGATCGCGTGCTGCAGCTTGCCGTCGTCAGTAAGAAGCATGAGCCCTTCGCTGTCCGCGTCGAGCCGGCCGGCGGGGTAGATGTTCGGGATATTGAGGTAGTCCGCGAGCGTCTCGCGCCCGTCCTGCGGCGAGAACTGGCACAGGACCTGGAACGGCTTGTTGAACAGGATAAGGGACATGCGGTATGCGGGGTTAGAATGTGCGGCGACGCTTAGGTATTATATAAGACCGGCATACCCGACAACCCCACAAGGGCGGCTCTTTCGATTTCGGAGACCACGATGTTCCAACATATCAATGTACCTGCGGACGGCCAGAAGATTACCGTTCACCCCGATTTTTCGCTGACAGTACCCGACAACCCGATCATCCCCTTCATCGAAGGCGACGGTACCGGCGTCGACATCACCCCTGTGATGATCAAGGTGGTGGATGCGGCAGTGGCCAAGGCCTACGGCGGCACGCGCAAGATCAGCTGGATGGAAATCTTCGCCGGCGAAAAGTCGACCAGCGTCTACGGACCCGACGTGTGGCTGCCGGAAGAAACCCTGAAGGCGGTGCGCGACTACGTCGTGTCGATCAAGGGCCCGCTGACCACGCCGGTCGGCGGCGGCATCCGCTCCCTGAACGTCGCGCTGCGCCAGGAACTCGACCTGTACGTCTGCCTGCGCCCGGTGCGCTGGTTTACCGGCGTGCCTTCGCCGGTGAAGGAGCCGCAGAAGACCAATATGGTCATCTTCCGCGAGAACTCGGAAGACATCTATGCCGGCATCGAATACCAGGCCGGCACCGACAAGGCGCAGAAGCTGATCGACTTCCTGGTCAAGGAAATGGGCGTCACCAAGATCCGCTTCCCCGAGACTTCGGGCATCGGCATCAAGCCGGTGTCGCGCGAAGGCACCGAGCGCCTGGTGCGCCGCGCGTACCAGTATGCGGTCGAGCACGACAAGCCGTCGGTGACCATTGTCCACAAGGGCAATATCATGAAGTACACCGAAGGGGGCTTCCGCGACTGGGCCTATGCGCTGGCGCAGAAGGAGTTCGGCGCCGAGCTGATCGACGGTGGCCCGTGGATGAAGTTCAAGAACCCCAGGACCGGCCGCGAGATCATCGTCAAGGATTCGATCGCCGACGCCTTCCTGCAGCAGATCCTGCTGCGCCCGGCCGAGTACAGCGTGATCGCCACGCTGAACCTGAACGGCGACTATATCTCCGACGCGCTGGCGGCGCAGGTTGGCGGCATCGGCATCGCGCCGGGCGCCAACATGTCCGACACGGTGGCGATGTTCGAAGCAACCCACGGCACAGCGCCGAAGTACGCGGGCAAGGACTACGTGAACCCGGGTTCGCTGATCCTGTCGGCCGAGATGATGCTGCGCCACATGGGCTGGACCGAGGCGGCGGACCTGATCATCAGTTCGATGGAGAAGGCGATCGCATCGAAGAAGGTGACCTACGACTTCGCGCGCCTGATGGAAGGCGCGACGCAGGTGTCGTGCTCCGGCTTCGGCGACGTCATGATCGAAAACATGTAACACCCGTCATCCCCGCGAAAGCGGGGATGACGTACAGACGAAAAAAAACCCGCTCGAGAGCGGGTTTTTTTCACATCTAAGCCGTCTTACGCGGTCTGGATGTTGGAAGCTTGCTTGCCTTTAGGGCCTTGCGTGACTTCGAATTGAACTTTTTGACCTTCTTTGAGGGTCTTGAAACCGTTCATATTGATTGCGGAGAAGTGCGCGAACAAATCCTCACCGCCATCATCTGGAGTGATGAAGCCAAAACCTTTGGAATCATTGAACCACTTAACAGTACCTGTTGCCATAAAAGAACTTTCAAAATTATATCTAATCACACGAGCCATAAAAGCAAGATGCTTCTTGCCCCCTCCTCAGCCCTCTCACTTCTTATCAACATGTACATAGTACAAGTCAATATTTGCATTGTTGTGCCAACAATTTTTGAAGTCAAGAGCTTTTTGTTACAAGTTGCTGAAATCTCCACAGTCTGCGTCAAAGCAACTCTTGAATTCACGATTCAGGGCGCCATCTGCGTCCTGAGCCGAAAACGCGTAATATGGAATACAAATGCGAAAGGGCTGATTATTCCCGCATGGCACCAACAGCGAAAGCAGTAGAATAAAGTATGGCAACTAAGCACGATACGGAGACCGTCCTGGAGCGGCAGGTCACGAAACCGCCCCCGCTTTACCAGGTAGCCCTGCTCAATGATGACTACACACCGATGGAATTTGTGGTGGCCGTCATACAGGAATACTTCAACAAGGATCGTGAGACGGCCACGCAGATCATGTTGTCCGTGCACAGGCACGGGAAAGGTGTATGCGGTGTATTCTCGAAAGACATCGCCTGTACTAAAGTCGAATTCGTTTTAACACATGCGCGCAAGGCAGGCCATCCCCTGCAGTGCGTGATGGAGGAAGTATGATCGCGCAGGAACTGGAAGTATCGTTACACATGGCGTTTGTCGAGGCACGGCAAGCACGGCATGAATTCATCACCGTCGAACATCTGCTGCTGGCGCTGCTTGACAACCCATCCGCGGCCGAAGTGCTGCGTGCCTGCGCCGTCAACATCGACGACCTGCGCAAAACGCTGACCAACTTCATCGGCGACAACACGCCGACCGTGCCTGGCACGGGAGAAGTCGACACCCAGCCCACGCTCGGTTTCCAGCGCGTGATCCAGCGCGCGATCATGCACGTGCAGTCGGCCTCGAACGGCAAGAAGGAAGTCACCGGCGCGAACGTGCTGGTCGCCATCTTCGGCGAAAAGGATTCGCACGCTGTTTACTACCTGCACCAGCAGGGCGTCACCCGCCTGGACGTCGTCAATTTCATTTCGCACGGCGTGCGCAAGGACCAGCAGGCCGACGCGCAAAAGACGTCCGAAGGCGTGGAAGAGGCGCAGGTCGAAGGCCAGCCGAAGGAAAGCCCGCTCGACCAGTTCACCCAGAACCTGAACAAGGCCGCCGCCGAAGGCAAGATCGACCCGCTGATCGGGCGCGAGGACGAAGTCGACCGCGTGATCCAGATCCTGTGCCGCCGCCGCAAGAACTATCCGCTGCTGGTTGGCGAAGCCGGCGTGGGCAAGACCGCCATCGCCGAGGGCCTCGCCTGGCGCATCGTCCAG
>DASTVB010000078.1:0-35556 GCA_035759315.1 Telluria sp.
TCGCGCAGCGAATTCCAGCGCGACCGCGACCGCATCATCCACAGCTCGGCGTTCCGCCGCCTCGAATACAAGACCCAGGTGTTCCTGAACCACGAGGGCGACATGTTCCGCACCCGGCTCACGCACAGCCTGGAAGTGGCGCAGATCGGCCGTTCGCTGGCGCGCAACCTGCGCCTGAACGAAGACCTGGTGGAAGCGATCGCGCTGGCGCACGACCTGGGCCACACCCCGTTCGGCCACGTCGGCCAGGACGTGCTGAACGAATGCATGAAGGACCATGGCGGCTTCGAGCACAACCTGCAGAGCCTGCGCGTGGTCGACACGCTGGAAGAGCACTACGGCGCCTTCGACGGCCTGAACCTGATGTTCGAAACGCGCGAGGGCATCCTCAAGCACTGCTCGCTCACCAATGCGCGCGAGCTGGGGCCGGTGGCGCAGCGCTTCCTGGACCGCACCCAGCCGACGCTGGAAGCGCAGCTGACCAACCTGGCCGACGAAATCGCTTACAACAGCCACGACATCGACGACGGCCTGCGTTCGGGCCTGATCACGATCGCGCAGCTGGAGCAGGTGGAGTTCTTCGCGCGCCACTGGAGCGACACCCAGCGCACCTATCCGGGCCTGTCTGGCCGGCGCGCCATCTATGAGACCCTGCGCCGCATCATCACCGCGATGGCGGACGACCTGATCCACACCTCCGCCGGCCTGCTGGCCGACGCCGCGCCGCGCGACGTCGACGCGGTGCGCGCTTCGCCGCCGCTGATCCGCTTCTCCGACCCGATGCGCAAGGACGCGACGGAGCTCAAGCGCTTCCTGCGCACCAACCTGTACCGCCACTACATGGTGAACCGGATGCGCGTGAAGGCCAGCCGCATCGTGCGCGAGCTGTATTCGGCGTTCATGGAAGACCACGCGCTGCTGCCGCCGGACTACGTGCTGGGCGGCGACGACGAAACGAAGCAGGCGCGCAAGATCGCCGACTATATCGCCGGCATGACGGACCGCTTCGCGATCCGCGAGCACCGCCGCATCTACTCCCTCGACGAACTGTAGGAAAGGGAAGGGGACCGTCCCCAACGGGGACTGTCCCCCGGTGTTCGGGCGGTACCGGGAAATCATGAAACACCGGGGGACGGTCCCCTGCGGGGACAGTCCCCTTCCGGGTCAGAACAGCCGGGCTTCGGCGAATTCCGCGAGCAGCTTCTTTACCGGCGCCGGCAGCGGCGCGCGGCCGGTATCGGCCAGCTTCCACCACACATGCGACTCCGGCGTCTCGGCGCGCGCCGACAGCGCCACACGGTACGGCGCTATGTGCAGCTTGTAGTGCGTGAACACATGCACCAGCGGCAGCAGCGCCTCGACTTCCTCGACCTCGCCGAAGCGCCGCGCGCCTCCGGCGACCGCGTCGGCATCGGCGGCGTCGGCCAGCGCACCGTGCCCGTCCAGTTCCGGCAACGACAGCAGCCCGCCCCAGATCCCGGTCTGCGCACGCTGCTCCAGCAGTACTTCGCCGCGGTCGATCACGATCATCATGGCGGCCTGCTTCTCCGGGCTCGCCTTCTTCGGTTTGCGCACCGGCAGTTCGGCGGTGCGGCCCTGCGCCAGCGCGCCGCAGCGTTCCCTGAGCGGGCAGCGTGGGCACTGCGGGCTGCTGCGCGTGCACAGCGTTGCGCCGAGGTCCATCAGGCCCTGCGTATACGATTCGATTCCCGCTTCCGGCAGCAGTGCCTCGGCCCTGCGCCACAACGCATCCTCGACCTTTTTCTCGCCCGGGAAGGCGTCGATCGCGAACACGCGCGCGAACACGCGTTTCACGTTCCCGTCCAGGATCGCGGCGCGCACGCCGCCGGAGAATGCGGCGATCGCCGCCGCCGTCGAGCGCCCGATGCCGGGCAGCCCGGCCAGCAGGCCGGGATCGGAAGGGAACACGCCGCCGTATTCATCCACCACGCGCTTTGCGCAGGCGTGCAGGTTGCGCGCCCTGGTGTAGTAGCCAAGGCCGCTCCATTGCGCCATGACGTCTTCCGCCGGCGCGGCGGCGAGGTCGAATACGGTGGGGAAGCGTTCCAGGAAGCGCGCGTAGTAGCCGAGCACCGCGGCGACCTGGGTCTGCTGCAGCATAATCTCGGAGAGCCAGACGCGGTAGGCGTCGCGGGTGTTCTGCCACGGCAGCGCGTGGCGGCCGTGCTGTTGCTGCCATTCGATGACTGCGGCCGAAAACGAAGGATCGGCCAGCCCGCCGTCCAGGCCGGGCGGTGCTACCGGTTTTTTCACGCAGCCGCTTCCAGTTCACGCATGTGCGAATCCATTGCCGCATTCACGTCGCCGGCCAGGGCGGCCAGCGTCGCGCGCAGCTTTTCCACTTCATCCTGGCTCGCTTCGAACGAGGAGATCTTCTGCTCCAGGCTGTCGGACGCGTCGTGGATGCGCTGGATCGAGGCCAGGCGGTGCTTGAGCTGCTCCTTGTGCTGGCGGATCTGCGCTTCCAGCGGCGCCATGATCACTTTCAGCCATGCGTCGACGTCGCCGTTGGCGTTGCGGAACACCTTGCGCACGCTCGAGGCGATCGAGTCGAAGAAGCGCTCCATCAGCACGCCGCGGCTGGTAATCAGCATGGTGGTGGTGCCGAACTGCTTGTGGTACGCCGCTTCGATGCGGTCGATCTCCTTGCGGTAGCGGTCCAGCGAGAACGCCATCGGCACCGCCAGCTGCAGGCCATGTTCGCTGCTGAACTTGCGGTACATCGATTCCATCATGGTCGAGATCTCGACCGTCTTGGCGTTGGACGCGTCCAGGTTGGCCTTGATCTGGTCGAAGAAGCCCCGCACCGCGTCGCGCATGCCGGAGGCGAACAGGAAGCGGTTCGATTCCATCTGCTCGCGCACCGCGGCGATTTCCTGCTTGGCCAGGTCCATGCCCAGCGTGGTGTACAGCTCGGTGGACAGGCGCGTGAACACCGCGCGCGTGCCCTGCAGCTTGAACAGGCTGCCGTCGAATTCCTTCTTCTCGGCGTCGACCCGCTTCATCATGTGCGCGATCACGTTCTGGTTCTTGCCGCGCAGGCCCTTGAGTTCCTGTAGCTGCTCGACCACGTCGCGCACGCGCGCGGTCAGCGCCGCGTTCTGCGCCGCCACCAGCTGCGCCATTTCGGCCGCCAGCTGCACCCGGATGATGTCGCGGCGCGCCGGAATCAGCTCGTTGTACAGGGCCGCTTCCAGTTCGCCGATGCGGCTCTTTTCCAGCAGCGGCATGTCGCCGTTGATCTTGCCGACCAGCGCCTTCTGTGCCGACACCGGGTACACCTGCTGGCGTTCCAGCCCGAGCAGGCCGGCCACGCTGTTGCGCTGGCGTTCGATCTCGGCGTCGTTCTCGCTTTCGGACTTCAGTTCGTCCCACATCGCGTCGATCTTGTTCAGCACCACCACGCGGCCCGGGCCGGCGCCGATGTGGGTGCGCCAGACGTCGATGTCGCTCTTGGTGACGCCGGTTTCGGCGGCCAGGATGAACAGCACCGCGTGCGCGTTCGGGATCAGGTTGAGCGTCAGTTCAGGCTCGGTGCCGATCGCGTTCAGGCCCGGCGTGTCGAGGATGACAAGGCCCTGCTTGAGCAGCGGATGCGGGAAATTGATGATCGCGTGCCGCCACAGCGAAATCTCGACCAGGCCGTCGTCGGAGTCCTCGAGCTGGTCGTCGTCGTTGAGCAGGCCGTAGCTGCGCGCTTCTTCGGCCGTCACGCGGCGCGTGGCCGACACCTGCTTGAAGGTCTCGTGCATGGCGTCGCCGGCGTTCAGGTCGAGGCCGAACATGGTCCAGGCTTCCGGCGTGTCGCGGTAGTCGCTGGTGGACAGGTTGTCTGCGCGGGTTTCGATCGGCAGCAGCCGGATGCAGGGCGGGAAGCGCGGGTCGTACATCAGCTCCGTCGGGCACATGGTGGTGCGGCCGGCGGCCGATGGCAGGATGCGCTGGCCGTAGTCGGCGAAGAAGATCGCGTTGATCAGCTCCGACTTACCGCGCGAGAATTCGGCCACGAAGGCCACCGACAGCTTGTCGTCGGCCAGCCGCGCCAGCGCATGGTCGATGCGCTGCTGCGACGCGCCGTCGGCCAGTTCGGCTTCGAGTACCCACGACCGGTAGCGGGCGAGCGCCTGGGAGACGTTTTCGCGCCAAGCGCCGTACTGTTGAAAATCCTGGACCATTCTGCTCACGGTTGCCCCTTCGCTCTTCTATTTTTGGCAATTTACGCAATAAAAAGTGGAGCGCTGCCCTTGCTTGATCTGCCGCACCTCACTGCCGCAAACGCGACATTGCTCTCCAGCACGATCATAGACGAAATATTCCTGCTGGAAATATCCAGATTGCCCATTTACGTTAATAAAGTCGCGCAAAGTGCTTCCGCCACGCTCGATTGCGAGGGCCAGGACGTCCCGGATTGCCCCCGCCAGCCGGTCGTAGCGCGCCCGTCCTATGCGGCCTGCCGGGGTTTTCGGGTTGATTCCGGCCCTGAACAGGCTCTCGCAGGCATAGATGTTCCCGACCCCGACCACCACATCCCCGGCCAGCAGCATCTGTTTGACCGGAGCGTTGCGCCGGCGCGACTGTTTGTATAAAAGTTCGCCTGAAAAGCCGTCGTCCAGCGGTTCCACCCCCAGCCCGCGCAGCAGCAGGTGCTGGTCGACCGGCCCCTCGGCGGCCGGATGCCACAGGACCGCGCCGAAGCGGCGCGGGTCGGTCAGGCGCAGCACCTGTACGCCTTCCGGCCCGCGCACCACCAGGTCGAAGTGGTCGTGCAGCCTGGCCGGCGTGCCGTCCGGGAGCACGCGCAGGTGCCCGCTCATCCCGAGGTGGACGATCAGGGTGCCGTGCGCGAACACGATCAGCAGGTATTTGCCGCGCCGCGCCGTATTCAGCACGGTGCGTCCGGCCAGCAGCGCATCGAGCCCCTCGGGGAAGGGCCAGCGCAGGCCGGCGCGCCGCATCTCGACGCGCTCGATCATGCGGCCTTCGATATGGGGCGCGACGCCGCGCCGGGTGACTTCGACTTCTGGGAGTTCTGGCATGGGATTCGAATGGATGGCGGCATGTGTGCGGGCGCACGGCGCAGCCGGTTGCTTGGGCGTAGAATCGGGTTTTTAATCAAATAACAAGCGCCTTGAAAACAGCCCTCGCCATTGTAACCCTCTCCGCGCTGGTGTCCGCCTGCGCCGTCGCGCCACAGCAGCCAGGGACCGCCGCCGCGCGGCCCGACACTCCGGCCGCAACCGCGCCGGCCGCCAAGGACGGGGCCGGACAGGGCGATGCCACCAGTGAGCTGATGTACCGCGTGACCAAGGCGGAACTGGAATTCCAGGCCGGGAACTGGGAAGGTCCCTACCTGACCATGTTCGCCGCCGCGCAGCAGTCGCGCGACCCGCGGCTGGCCAAGCGCGCCGCCGAAATGGCGCTGGCGGTGCGCCGCCGGGACGACACCATGGCCGCGGTGCGCCTGTGGCGCGAGCTCGATCCGGCTTCGGAAGAAGCCGCGCAGTACCACCTGGCGCTGGCCCTGCAGGGCAACGACCTGGCCGAAGCCGAACAGATTTTCCGCGAGCGCATCGAGAAGGCGTCACCCGACGTGCGCGGCCGCGCGCTGTACGAGGCGCAGCAGATGCTGGCCCGCACCCGCGACAAGAAGGCCGCCGCCAAGGTACTGGAGCGCCTGGCCGCTCCCTACGAGCAGACTTTCGAAGGACGCATCGTGCTGTCGCAGGCGGCGCACGTGCAGGGCGACCAGCCCGGCGCGCTGGCGCAGGCGCGCGCGGCGATGGCGCTCAAGCCCGAATCGGAACTGGCGGCGCTGGCGCTGGCCCAGGCCGCGGGCGGCGACGCCGCGGCGGTCGCAGTGCTGGAGCGCTTCCTGAAGGACCATCCGGATTCGCGCGAGGTGCGCCTGGCCTACGCCCGCGTGCTGGTCGAGCGCAAGCAGTACGAGCCGGCGCGCGCCGAATTCCTCAAGCTGCTCGAAGCGCAGCCGACCGACACCACCGTGCTGTACGCGCTGGGCATGCTCGAAATGCACCTGAACCAGTTCGAGGCCGCCGAACAGCACCTCGGGCGCTTCGCCGAAGTGATGGCGATGCAGCCGCAGGAAGGGCGCGACCTGTCGCGCGTGTACCTGATGCTGGCGCAGGCGGCCGAGGAGCGCGGCGACTTCGACAAGGCCGCGTCGTGGCTGGACAAGATCGGCGCCGGCGACCCCGAAGCGGTGCTGCAGGCGCAGCTGCGGCGCGCCCAGCTGCTCGGCCGCAAGGGCGACGTCAAGGGCGCGCGCGCCATGCTGGCCGGCCTCAAGCCGCTCGGCGTGGAAGGCCAGGTGCAGGTGCTGCTGACCGAAGGCCAGATCCTGCGCGACGCCGGCCAGGCCGGCGCCGCCTACGAGCTGCTGCGCAAGGCCTCCGAACGCTACCCGGACGAAGTCGACGTCCTGTACGACTATGCGCTGTCGGCGGAGCGGGTCGGCCAGTTCGGCCTGATGGAAAAGACCTTGCGCAGCGTGATCGCGAAGGCGCCCGACAGCCACCACGCCTACAACGCGCTGGGCTACTCGCTCGCCGAGCGCGGCGTGCGCCTGCGCGAAGCGCGTGAGCTGATCGCCAAGGCGCTGGCAATGGCGCCGGAAGACCCGTTCATCACGGACAGCATGGGCTGGGTCGAATACCGCCTCGGCAAGACCGCCGAAGCAGAGCGCCTGCTGCGCGCAGCCTGGGACAAGCGCAAGGATTCCGAGATCGGCGTGCACCTGGCCGAGGTGCTGTGGGCCGCCGGCAAAAAGCAGGAAGCGCGCAAGATCCTGCGCGAGGTGCGTACGCGCGACCCGAAGAACGCCGCGCTGCGCCGTGCGCTGGCCCGCCTGAAAGTCGCCCTGTAATGTTTAAGCGATAATGCGGGCATGAAAATCCATCCACTACTCCCCCTGGTGTGCGCGGCGCTGCTGTCCGCGTGCGCCGCCCCGGCCCGGGTGCCGGAAGTGCCGGTCGCCGCCTACCGTGAGGCGATCGAACTCAATGGCCGCCTGTCCGTGAACTACACCCGCGACGGCGCGCCGGAAACCCTGTCCGGCAAATTCAACTGGGTGCAGGCCGGCGAGCGGGTCGACGTCAGCCTGGCCTCGCCGCTGGGCCAGACCATCGCCAAGATCACCGTGACGCCGCGCGAAGCGACGCTGGTGCAGTCCGACATGGCGCGCACTGCGCCCGACATCGACACCCTGACCGCCGAGACGCTGGGCTGGCGGCTGCCGGTGGCGGGGCTGCGCGACTGGCTGCAGGGTTACGCCACCGCGCAGGACGGCTCGCGCTTCGTCGCCTCGCCCGCCAACAGCGAAGTGGTGACCCGCGACGGCTGGCGCCTGCGCTACGTGAGCTGGCAGGACCAGGCCGCCGGCACGGTGCAGCCCAAGCGCATCGACGTCTCGCGGCCGGCCGGCGCGCAATCGGAAGCGCTCGAGATCCGCATCGTCATCGATCCGGCATGACAAGGCGTTCGCTGCACAACTGCCCGGCGCCGGCAAAGCTCAACCTGTTCCTGCACGTGACCGGCCGCCGCGCGGACGGCTACCACCTGCTGCAGTCGGTGTTCCAGCTGATCGGCCGCGCCGACCTGCTGCACTTCGACCTGCGCGAGGACGGCGAGATCCGCCGCCTGAACGACGTTCCCGGCGTGCCGGAACAGCACGACCTGGTGGTGCGCGCCCTGCAGGCGCTGCAGGCCGAAACGCTGCGCCGCCACGGCGGCGCGCCGCGGGGCATCTCGGTCACGGTCGACAAGCGCCTGCCGATGGGCGGCGGGCTTGGCGGCGGTTCGTCCGACGCGGCCACCGCGCTGATGGCTGCCAACCACCTGTGGCAGGCGGGCTTCAGCAACGAGGAACTGGCCGCGATCGGCCTGCCGCTGGGGGCCGACATTCCGTTCTTCCTGTTCGGCCGCACCGCCTTCGTGGAAGGGGTCGGCGAGGCGATGCGCGAAGTGGACGTTCCGCCATGCTGGTACGTGGTGATCGAGCCGGGCGTACAGGTGCCGACGGGGCCGGTTTTTTCGGCCGGGGATTTGACAAGGGACAGCAAAGCCGTCACAATAGCGGACTTTTCCAGACACATCGGGCAACGCAAGGACCTCGAGCAGTTCGGAAGAAACGACTTGCAGCCCGTCGCCACCAGGTTGTTCCCGCAGGTAGCACAAGCGGTTGAATGGCTGGCCAGGTTTGGCGACGCAAGGATGACTGGCTCAGGAGCGTGCGTGTTCTGCGCGCTTTCCAGCGAAAGCGAAGCCGATGCGGTGCTTGAAAAAGCAGCCGGCGTCTGGACCGCCTGGAAAGCAGAATCGCTGGCACGACATCCGATGCTGGCGCTCTTGCAGCGGGAACAGGTTGTAGAATAAAATTTGGCTTGTTGCTGCGTTTGACGTTAAAATAGCAGGCTCAGCAGCAAGTAGTAGGTTGCGTAGGGGAATCGCCAAGCTGGTTAAGGCACCGGATTTTGATTCCGGCATACCAAGGTTCGAATCCTTGTTCCCCTGCCATTCGTTTCCCGGGGCCGTCGATACGACGTGTCCGGCCCGGCAAGCAGGCGCCGCAAGCGCGCCAACGCTGTTCAGACTTTCAAATCACATCTTCTTTGGGACTCCCATGGCTTACGAAAACCTGATGGTTTTTACCGGTAACGCAAACCCGGCGCTGGCAGAAGGAGTTGCAAAAAATCTCGGCATTCCCCTCGGCAAGGCAGTTGTCTCGAAGTTCTCGGACGGCGAAGTCATGGTGGAAATCAACGAGAACGTGCGCGGCAAGGACGTGTTCGTGCTGCAGTCGACCTGCGCACCGACCAACGACAACCTGATGGAAATCATGCTGATGGTCGACGCGCTCAAGCGCGCTTCCGCCGGCCGCATCACCGCCGCCATCCCTTATTTCGGCTACGCTCGCCAGGACCGCCGCCCGCGTTCGGCGCGCGTCGCGATCTCGGCCAAGGTGGTGGCCAACATGCTGGAAGAAGCCGGCGTCGAGCGCGTCCTGATCATGGACCTGCACGCGGACCAGATCCAGGGCTTCTTCGATATCCCGGTCGATAACATCTACGCATCGCCGATCCTGCTGGGTGACCTGCAGAAGCGCAACTACGACGACCTGCTGGTGGTTTCGCCGGACGTCGGCGGCGTGGTGCGCGCCCGTGCCCTGGCCAAACGGCTCGGCTGCGACCTGGCGATCATCGACAAGCGCCGCCCGAAGGCGAACGTGTCGGAAGTCATGAACATCATCGGCGAAGTGGAAGGCCGCAACTGCGTGATCATGGACGACATGGTCGACACCGCGGGCACGCTGACCAAGGCCGCGGAAGTACTGAAAGAGCGCGGCGCCAAGAAAGTGGTTGCTTACTGTACGCACCCGGTGCTGTCCGGCCCGGCCATCGACCGCATCGCGTCGTCGCCGCTGGACGAGCTGGTGGTGACCGACACGATCCCGCTGTCGGAAGCCGCGGCAGCTTGCGGCAAGATCCGCCAGCTGACCTGCGCACCGCTGCTGGCAGAAACGTTCAAGCGTATTACCAAGGGTGACTCGGTCATCTCGATGTTCAACGAGTAATCGTTCAGCGTCACAAAGCTATATTGTCATTCCCGCGCAGGCGGGCAGGCCGTCATCCCAGCGAAGGCTGGGATCCATACTGAGCTACCGAAGTTGGTGATTCAGCATGGATCCCAGCCTACGCTGGGATGACGGCGTCTTTGCCTCCGCGGGAATGACGCTTTTTAGGATTTTGAGCGCGCAAGCGCTCTTTTCTGAAGCCCCTGGTCGCGGGGGCTTCATCATCGCGGGCCGACCAGCCCGCATTTAAACTGGAGTATCAAATGAAAGTAGTCGCATACAACCGCAAAGAGCAGGGGACCGGAGCGAGCCGCCGCCTGCGCAATGCTGGCCAGACCCCTGGCATCATCTACGGCGGCGCAGAAGCCCCGGTGCTGATCGCCCTGGACGGCAACGCCATGTACCACGCGCTGAAAAAAGAAGCGTTCCACTCGTCGATCCTCGACATGGAAATCGATGGCAAAGTACAGCAAGTACTGCTGCGCGACTTCCAGATGCACGCATACAAGCAGCTGGTCCTGCACGCTGACTTCCAGCGCGTCGACGCCTCGAAGCCAGTGCACAAGAAAGTGGCACTGCACTTCATCAACGCTGACGTATCGCCAGCGGTCAAGCTGCACGCTGCAACCGTGTCGCACGTGCTGAACGAGCTGGACGTGTCCTGCCTGCCAAAAGACCTGCCAGAGTTCATCAATGTTGACCTGGCACAACTGGACGCCGGCCAGTCGATCCACGTGTCCCAGCTGACCCTGCCAAAGGGCGTCACCGCTGTTGCTCACGGCCAAGACCAGACCGTTGCTACCGCATCGGTACCGGCAGGCCAGGTATCGGCTGAAGCAGCTGCTTCCGACGAGAAGAAGTAATCGTCCCGGGGCCGAGCGCCCCTGACGAAAAAAGCCCCCTGAGCTCGCGCCAGGGGGCTTTTTCTTTGTGCTTGCGAATGATCCGCCTGCGAGCAACACTTGTTGCCAAGCTTGTGACTTATGTTACAGAGGTAACTTCGTGTAAATGACCCGCCGGTTTGTTATTGGACTGCTTACTATTTGCATTCCAGTAATCGTAAAAGGTGGAAATATGAAAAAAGTACTCATCGCACTGATCGCAACCGCATTCGCCGCGCCGGCAGCATTCGCAGCGGACAACTACGTCTCCGCTTCCGTCGGCAGCGCCAAGCACAAGCTGGACTCGGACGGCTTCAAGCTGTCGGAAAAGGACACCTCCTTCAAAGCCGCAGTCGGCCACAACTTCATGCCAGGCGTTGGCGTGGAGCTGGGTTACGCGAACTTCGGCGAAACGCAAGTCTCCGGCGGCGGCGCCACCGTGTGGGCCAAGCCGAAAGCGCTGTACGCAGCAGTGGTTGGCGAACTGCCAGTCGCTCCACAATTCTCTGTGCTGGGCAAGTTCGGCGTGGCACGCACCAAGACCACCATCGGCGCGACCATGGCTGGCGTGACCGAGTCGGCCAGCGAGAAAGAGACCAGCCCGGTGATCGGCATCGGCGCGGCCTACGCACTGACCGACAACGTCAAGCTGATCGCTGAATATGAAACCTTCGGCAAGGTAGCCAAAGGCGACGGCGGCGACCTGAAGGTGGACAACCTGTCGGTTGGCCTTCGCATGGCGTTCTAAGCCTTCCCTCGCAAAGAAAACCGGGCCGCAGTGCCCGGTTTTTTTACGCCCGCGGTTTTGTCCGATCCTGCACAATCATGTTCAAATCCGCCATGGGACTGTCCCCGTGGGACCGTCCCACGCCTTATTTAAACGGCCCCCACCCGTCATCCCCGCGCACGCGGGGACCTATGCGACGGATCCGAACCCGCCTGCGCCAGCATCACCCGTAGCTCCCCTTAGGTTCCCGCTTTCGCTGGAAAGACAATGCGGTCGCTATAATGTCGCTTTTCCGTTTCGAGCACCCCCATGGCAATTCGCCTGATCGTCGGCCTTGGCAACCCTGGCCCCGAGTACGAACAAACCCGCCACAACGCCGGCTTCTGGCTGGTCGACAACCTCGCCAATTCCCTTCCTGGCTGCCGCCTGCAGCGCGAATCGCGTTTCAACGCGCTGGCCGCGAAGGCGAACATCAGCGGCCGCGAGGTCTGGCTGCTCGAACCGCAAACCTATATGAACCGCTCCGGCCAGTCGGTCGGCGGCCTGGCGCGCTTCTTCAAGATCAACCCCGACGAAATCCTGGTCGTGCACGACGAACTCGATCTCGCCCCCGGCGTGGTCAAGATGAAGAAGGGCGGCTCCTCCGGCGGCCACAACGGCCTGAAGGACATCACCTCCGCGCTCGGCACGCAGGACTACTGGCGCATGCGCATTGGCATCGGCCACCCGCGCGAGCTTGGCCTCGCGCAGCCGGTGGCGGACTTCGTCCTGCACCGTCCACGCAAGGACGAACAGACGCTGATCGAAGAGACCATCGACAAGGGCCTGCGCATCATCCCGCTGGCCGTCGAGGGCAAGATGGACATCGCCACCATGCAGCTCCACACCGCGTAAGCGGCCAGGGGACTGTCCCCGAACGGGGACCGCCCCCCGGTGTTGGAGAGCGGCCACCGGCAGCACTCAATTGCAGATTCCGCCATAATCTCGCAATGACCGCCCTTAACTTCTACGCCGGCCCCCGCGCCCTGGGGCACTTGCGGGCGCACGGCCTGCGCGCCCGCGACGTTGCGGTGATACCTGCCGCTGCCGGCGGTCCCAAAGGAATGGTGTTCCAGGCGCTGGACCAGTGGATGTTCGGCGAATGGCTGCCGTCCGAGCCGCGCGAGCGCACCCTGATCGGCTCGTCCATCGGCGCCTGGCGCATGGCCGCGGCCTGCCAGCGCGATCCGCATGCTGCCTTCAAACGCCTCGGCGACCTGTACGCCGGCCAGCGCTATTCCGCCAAGCCCGACATTGCCGAAGTCGACGCCGTCTGCCGCAAGATCCTGTCCGACTTCGTCACCGGCCATGAGGAAGACATCCTCGCCCATCCCCATTACCGCCTGCACCTTCTGACCACGCGCGGACGCGGCGCGCTGACCGCGCCCGCGGGCCGTTCGCACGAGATCAGGGGATTTGCCGCCGCCGCGCTGCGCAACCTCGCTTCGCGCGACCTGCTCGCGCCGATGCTGGAACGCGTAGTGATGGGCGACGTGCGCGACACCGCGCCGTGGATGCGCGAACGCTTCGACGTCTTCACCACGCATTTCGCCAGGCTCACTCCGTCGAACCTGGCCGCGGCGCTGCTGGCCTCGGGCACGCTGCCGCTCATCATGCCGGCGATGCGCGGCATCGAAGAAGCGCCGGAAGGCATGTACTGGGACGGCGGCATCCTCGACTACCACCTCGCGCTGCCGTATTCGCGGCTGGGGGAGGGTGAGCTGGTGCTGTACCCGCACTTCACGCCGCACATCGTGCCGGGCTGGCTCGACAAGTCGCTGCCATGGCGCCGCGCGCACAAGGGCCCGAACCGCCACTGGCTCGACAACGTGATCATCGCCGCACCCTCGCCGCAGTTCCTGCGCTCGCTCCCGCGCGGCAAGCTGCCGGACCGGAAAGACTTCAAGTTCTATGGACTGGACCAGGACGAGCGCACCCGCCAGTGGCAGAAGGCGATGTCGCAAGGACAACAGCTGCGCGACGAATTCGCCGCCTTCGTCGCCAACCCCGACCTGTCGCGCGTCACGCCAATATGATTTGCGAGGGGACTGTCCCTTTGGGACTGTCCCCTGCCTTTAAGGCCGCAAACCGCAAGGCCGGGGACAGTCCCGCAGGGACAGTCCCCATGTAAGGTAAAATGCAGGGTTTAAGCGCAATTTTTCGAAGGTTTCCCCCATGAGTCTCAAATGCGGCATCGTCGGCCTGCCTAACGTCGGCAAGTCCACCCTGTTCAACGCCCTGACCAAAGCTGGCATCCCGGCCGAGAACTACCCGTTCTGCACGATCGAGCCAAACGTCGGCGTAGTCGAAGTGCCGGATCCGCGCCTCAAGCAGCTCGCGGAAATCGTCAAGCCCGAGCGCGTCGTCAACGCCATCGTTGAATTCGTCGACATCGCGGGCCTGGTGGCCGGCGCGTCGCAAGGCGAAGGCCTGGGCAACCAGTTCCTCGCGCACATCCGCGAGACCGACGCGATCGTCAACGTGGTGCGCTGCTTCGAGGACGACAACGTCGTTCACGTCTCCGGCAAAGTCAGCCCGCTGGACGACATCGCCGTGATCCAGACCGAACTGGCGCTGGCCGACATGGGCACCGTCGAGAAGGCGATCCACCGCGAACAGAAGAAGGCACGCTCCGGCGACAAGGATGCGGCCAAGCTGGTCGCGCTGCTCGAGCGCGTGATGCCTGCGCTGAACGACGCCAAGCCCGTGCGCGCACTGGGCCTGACCGAAGACGAGATGGAAACCATCAAGCCGCTGTGCCTGATCACCGCCAAGCCGGCGATGTACGTGGCGAACGTGTCCGACACCGGTTTCAAGAACAACCCGCTGCTGGACCAGCTGACCGCCTACGCGAAAGAGCAGAACGCGCCGATCGTCGCGATCTGCGCCGCCATCGAAGCGGAAATCGCCGACCTGGAAGATGAAGACAAGGGCGCCTTCCTGTCCGACATGGGCATGGACGAGCCGGGCCTCGACCGCCTGATCCGCGCGGCCTTCAAGCTGCTCGGCCTGCAGACCTACTTCACCGCAGGCGTGAAGGAAGTGCGCGCATGGACCATCCACATCGGCGACACCGCACCGCAGGCCGCCGGCGTGATCCACACGGACTTCGAGCGTGGCTTCATCCGCGCGCAGACCATCGCTTTCGACGACTTCATCACCTACAAGGGCGAAGCTGGCGCGAAGGAAGCGGGCAAGATGCGCGCCGAGGGCAAGGAATACGTGGTCAAGGATGGCGACGTGCTGAACTTCCTGTTCAACGTTTAACAGGCTCCAGACGAAGCGCCCGCAAGGGCGCTTTTTTTACGTGAAAGCGAAAATAAAAATGAAGAAACTGACTGCACTCATCGGCGCGCTGTGCGTATCGTTCGGCGCGGCCGCGTACGAAACGGACCACATCCATTGCGGTTCCTGCGAAGCCTGGAACGTTCCGCAGGCGCCGTTCAAGTTGGTGGGCAACACGTATTACGTCGGCACCAGGGAATTGTCGGCGCTGCTGGTGACCACACCAAAGGGTCACATCCTTCTCGACGGCGCGCTACCGCAGTCCGCGGCGCAGATCGAAGCGAACATCAAGGCGCTCGGATTCAAGATCCGGGACGTCAAGTACATCCTCAACTCGCATGCGCACTGGGACCACGCCGGCGGCATCGCGGCGCTGCAGAGGGCTAGCGGCGCGACCGTGCTTGCAAGCGAGTGGGGCGCGCGCGTGCTGCGCGCCGGTACGGTCGAGAAGGACGACCCGCAGTACAACGCCGTGCAGCCCGAGTACTTCCCGAAGGTGGCCAACGTGCGCGCCGTGGCCGACAACGAAGTGATCAAGCTTGGCGACGTGGCGATCACCGCCCTGATGACGCCGGGCCATACGCCTGGCAGCACCTCGTGGACGTGGAAGGCGTGCGACGGGAACGCGTGCCACCACGTGGTGTACGCCGACAGCCTCACGCCCGTGTCGACGGACGGCTTCCGTTTCACGGGTGGCGCAGGAAAGCCGGACGTGTCAGGCAGCTTCCGCGCCAGCATCGAGCGGATCGGCAAGCTGCAGTGCGGCGCGATCGTGTCGACCCACCCGGGATTCACGGATACGATGAAGAAGCTCGCGGCTACCACGCCGGCGAACAATGCGTTCCTCGTCGGCGGGTGTGACGAATATGCGGCGTCGTCGATGAAGCGGTTCGAAGAGCGCCTCGCCAAAGAACGCGCCACCAAGTAAACCACCGTCATCCCAGCGAAGGCTGGGATCCATGCTGCGTGTCTAAAGAGGCGGCGTCGTTTTTCCGCCTCAGTATGGATCCCAGCCTTCGCTGGGACGACGGTTCTGACACCAACTACCCATGCCGACTATCTCCGAACTGGTTTTCTATCCCGTCAAATCGTGTGGCGGGATATCCGTGCGCGCGGCCACGCTGACGCGCTACGGGCTCGCGGTCAGCAATGTGTACGACCGCGAGTGGATGGTGGTAACCGAGGATGGCCAGTTCCTCACGCAGCGCGAGTACCCACGTCTGGCGCTGGTGACCCCGCGCCTGAAGGCCGACACGCTCGAACTGCGCGCCCCCGGCATGCTGCGCCTGGAACTGGAGCTCGGCCTGCCGCATCCCGAAGACGCGGTCACGCGCGAGGTGCGCATCTGGGACGATACCGTGCTGGCGCTGGACTGCGGCGATCTCGCGGCCACATGGTTTTCCAACGTGATCGGCGCCCCGTGCCGGCTGGTGCGATTCCACCCGGAGGCACAGCGCCTCACCAGCGGCAAGTGGACCGGCGGCGCGCAGTCGCCAACCATGTTCGCCGACGGCTATCCGGTGCTGGTGATCGGCTCCGCTTCGCTGGCGGACCTGAACCAGAAGCTCTTGGCCGCAGGCCGCGAAGCGCTGCCGATGAACCGCTTCCGCCCGAATGTCGTGGTGGACGGCCTCGAAGCCTACGAGGAAGACTATGTCGCCACGTTCGACCTCGGCGCCGGCGCGCTCCTGCGCCCGGTGAAACCGTGCGCGCGCTGCCCGATCCCGGCGGTGGACCAGCAGACCGGCGTCCCGGGGCCTGATCCGCTCGACATCCTCTCCACCTATCGCGCCAACGCCCGGCTCGAGGGCGCGATCGCCTTTGGCATGAACGCGGTGCTGGAAGGTGCCGACGCCGTGCCGGTCGCGGTCGGGCAGGAGATCCCCGCTGAACTCGACTTGTAGGCATTCGCACCACAAGTCAGCGACTTTTGATAGGCAAGCCGGATATCTTGGGCTAAGGTTACGCCTTGCATAAAATAACAGCAGAGTTAAGGATTTTGCAAGGGCATGATGGACGACGCAAGTGAGACGCTGGAGGTCCTCCAGGCCGAGAATGCGAGCCTTCGTGCGCGCCTGTCCAACCTGCTCGAGCAGGCGGAGCGCAATCACGAGATCATGTGCCGCCACCAGCAGTTCGATCTCGCCATCGTCGGATCGTCCGGCTTCCCCGACCTGGTCGGGACCATCTTCCGCGTACTGCCCATCATTTCCGAACTCGACGCCGTCACGCTGACGCTGATCGACGTCGACGCGGACATCCGCACGGTGATGGAAAAGCTGGGTGTCGACTTCGCGCTGTTCCCCGACCTGCTGTTCGCCCAGGATGCGGACGAGCTGTTCTTCCCGCATGACGGCACCGGCCTTCCTACACCGATCCTCGGCCACTACGACCAGGCTGCGCACCAGCGCGCATTCCCCGCGCCACCGCAGGGCATCGCCAGCGTGGCGCTGGTCCCGCTGATGCGCAACAAGCGCGTGATCGGCAGCCTGAACATGGCCAGCTGCGACCCGGCGCGCTTCACGCCGGCGCTGGGCACCGAGCTGGTCGAGCACATGGCGTCGATCATTGCGATCTGCCTCGAAAACGTCATCTCGAACGAGATGCTCAAGTACATCGGGCTCACCGATTCGCTGACCGGCGTGTACAACCGCCGCTACATGGATCGCCGCCTGCTCGAAGAAATCGCGCGCGCACGGCGCCAGGGCTATCCGGTGTCCTGCCTGTACATCGACCTCGATCACTTCAAGCACGTCAACGATACCGTCGGCCACCAGGGCGGCGACGAGGTGCTGCGCGAGGTGGCGGGCCGCATCAAGGACGAGTTGCGCCTGTCGGACGCGCTGGGCCGCTTCGGTGGCGAGGAGTTCGTGGCGCTGCTGATCGATGCGGACCTGGAAGCGGCCGGGCATGTGGCCGAACGCATCCGCGCCGGTGTGGAGTCTTCGCCGGTGACGCTGGCCTCGGCGTTCAAGGTCAGGTCGACCGTGTCGATCGGGGTGGCGACGCTGGAGATGCACGCCGCCGACCAGGCGATCGATGCCAGCGCCCAGCATCTCGTGGCGCGCGCGGACGCGGCGCTGTACCGCGCCAAGGAAGCGGGCCGCAACCGCGTGATCCGCTTCACCGAAGCCTGATACCACCCGTCATCCCCGCGAAAGCGGGGATCCTAGTGAATATCCAACGTCGGTAGCTCAGCATGGGTCCCCGCGTTCGCGGGGATGACGGTGCGGGGGATGACGGGTCAGCGGAGCAGCTGGTACTCGGCCTGCGACACCGCATCGGCCGAGCCGCGCAGCACCACCACGTCGCCCGCTTCCAGTTCCGTTTCGGGCGTGATGTCGATGCGGACCATCCCGCGCCGCACGGCGGTCACTTCGGCCGCCAGTTCTTCCAGCCCCAGTTCCGAGATCTTCAGCCCCACCGAGCTCGCGCCTTCCGGCAGCGTGACCGAGTGCAGGCGCACGAACATGTCTTCTTCCGGCGTATCGCTCGATCCCGCGAAGTAGCCGCGCAGCGAGGCATAGCGCTCATCGCGCGCGGCCTGCACCCGGTGCACCACGCGGCGCAGCGGCACGCCCAGCATGACCAGCGCGTGCGAGGCCAGCATCAGGCTGCCCTCCAGCAGTTCCGGCACCACTTCGGCCGCGCCTTCCGCCTTCAGGCGTTCGAGGTCGGAGTCGTCGTGGCTGCGCACGATGACCGGCAGGTTGGGCGCCAGTTCCTTCACCAGCCGCAGCACGCGCAGCGCGGACGGCGTGCTGGCGTAGGTGATCACCATGGCCGAGGCGCGGTGCACGCCCGCGGCCAGCAGCGATTCGCGCCGCGCGGCGTCGCCGTACGAGACGTTGGCGCCGGCGGCCTGCGCCTCGGCCACCCGCTCGGGGTCCATGTCCAGCGCCTGGTAGGCGATTTTTTCTTCCGACAGCAGCGTCGCCAGGCTCTGGCCGGTGCGGCCAAAGCCTGCCAGGATCACGTGCTTCTGGACCGACATGGTGCGCGTGGCGATCTGGGTCAGCTGCAGCGAGCGCGCCATCCATTCGTTGGACGACACCTTCATGACGATTTCGTCGGACTTGGTGATGATGAGCGGGGCGAGCAGCATCGACAGCACCATCGCCGCCAGCACAGGCTGCAGGATGGACGGCTCGATCAGGCGCGCGCCGGTGATCTCGTTGAGCAACACGAAGCCGAATTCGCCTGCCTGCGCGAGCGCCAGGCCGGTTCGGATCGCGGTGCCGTCCGGCGCGCCGAACAGCTTGGCCAGGCCGGCGATGACGGCGAACTTGATCAGCACAATGGCCGCCAGCAGCGCCAGCACCGCCCACCAGTGGTCGATCACCATGCGCACGTCGAGCAGCATGCCGATGGTGATGAAGAACAGGCCGAGCAGCACGTCGCGGAAAGGCTTGATGTCCTCTTCCACCTGGTACTTGAACGGGGTCTCGGAGATCAGCATGCCGGCCACGAACGCGCCCAGCGCCAGCGACAGGCCGGCCTGCTCGGTGATCCAGGCCGCGCCCAGCGTCACCAGCAGGATGTTCAGCATGAAAAGCTCCTGCGAGCGGCGCTTGACCACCACGGTGAACCAGCGGCGCATCAGCTTGTGGCCGATGAAGAACAGCAGGAGCAGCACCACCGAGGCCTTGAGCGCGGCCCAGCCCAGCGTGGTGGCGATGTGTTCCGGGTCGCGCGCCAGCGCCGGGATCAGGATCAGCAGCGGCACAACGGCCAGGTCCTGGAACAGCAGGATGCCGATGATGCGTCGGCCGTGCTGGCTTTCCAGCTCCAGCCGCTCGGTCAGCATCTTGGAGACGATGGCGGTGGATGACATCGCGATCGCGCCGCCCAGCGCGAATCCGCCCTGCCAGCCGATGTTGAAAGCCTCGTTGGCCGAATAGGCGATCAACGTCGCCAGGCCCATGGTCACGCCGATCGTCACCATCACCTGCGCCAGGCCCAGGCCGAATACGATGCGCCGCATCGCCACCAGCTGCGGCATCGAGAATTCCAGGCCGATGGAGAACATCAGGAACACCACGCCCATTTCGCCCAGGGTGTGGGTAATGGCGCTGTTCTCGGCCAGCGCCATCGCGTGCGGCCCCAGCAGGATGCCAACCGTGAGGTAGCCCAGCATCGGCGGCAAATGCATCATCCGGAAAGCAACCACCCCTAAAACGGCGCATCCGAGCAGGAGGAGGGTGAGTTCGAGTCCGGAGAACATGGATTGCGGGGTTCCTTGCAGCGCTTGTCGTTTGTTGGGACTGGCAAGTTTTTTGCTTGGCCAGATCGTTTATACTGCTGTCATGAGTGTAACCGATGAAAAAACAATGCAGAAAGCTTTTGATAACAGCGCACTGCGGCGCGCTATGGAACTGGCCCGTGAGACGCTGACGATCGAGGCTGATGCCATCGTGGCGCTGAACAAGCGCCTCGAAACCGACGACTCGGTGGCCCACGCCGTCGAGCTCCTGCTCAAGTGCACCGGCCGCGTGGTGATTTCCGGGATCGGCAAATCGGGCCACATCGCCCGCAAGATCGCGGCCACCCTGGCTTCCACCGGCACCCCGGCGATGTTCGTCCACCCGGCCGAAGCCGCGCACGGCGACCTCGGCATGGTCACCGCGCACGATGCCTTTATTGCAATCTCCAATTCCGGCGAAGCGTCCGAGCTACTGTCCATCGTCGGCATCATCAAGCGCATGGGCGCCCCGCTGATCTCGATGACCGGCAACCCGGATTCGAGCCTGGGCAAGCTGGCCGACGTGCACCTGGACGTCTCGGTGGCCAAGGAAGCATGCCCGCTGAACCTGGCGCCGACCGCCAGCACCACCGTCACGCTGGCGCTGGGCGATGCGCTCGCGGTGGCGCTGCTGGACGCGCGCGGCTTCCGCGAAGAAGACTTCGCCCGTTCGCACCCGGGCGGCGCGCTGGGCCGGCGCCTGCTGACCCACGTGCACGACGTGATGCGCAGCGGCGCCGCGGTGCCGAGCGTGCCGGAAAGCGCGCGCCTGCAGGACGCGCTGATGGAAATCACCCAGAAGGGCATGGGCATGACCGCCATCGTGGACGGCGAAGGCCGCCCGGTCGGCGTGTTCACCGACGGCGACCTGCGCCGCATGCTGGAACGCACCCAGGACTTCACCAAGGTGATGATCCGCGACGTGATGCACGCGAACCCGCACCGCGTCCATCCGGAACAGCTGGCCGTTGACGCGGTGGCGATCATGGAAGAATTCCGCATCAACCAGATGCTGGTGACGGACGCCGACGATAAGCTCGTGGGCGCGCTGCACATCCACGACCTCACCCGCGCCAAGGTGATCTGATGGTGCGCCCGACCGACGCCACCAACCGCGCCGCCAACGTCAAGGTCATGATCTTCGACGTCGACGGCGTGCTCACCGACGGCAGCCTGACCTACAACGCCGACGGCGAAACCACCAAGACCTTCTTCGTGCTGGACGGCCTGGGCATCCAGCTGCTGAACAAGACCGGCGTCGCGACCGCCATCATCAGCGCGCGCAACTCCCCGATCGTGGTGCGCCGCGCGCACGACCTCGGCATCAAGCACGTGTACCAGGGCATCCACGACAAGCGCATCGCGTTCGCGAAACTGCTGGAAGAAACCGGCGCCACGCGCGAACAGTGCGGCTACATCGGCGACGACGTGATCGACCTGCCACTGCTGATGCAGGTGGGCTTCGCGGTGGCGGTGCCGAGCGGGCACCCTGAAGTGCAGCACCGCGTTCATTACGTGACCAAAAACCCGGGCGGCCGCGGCGCCGTGCGCGAGGTGTGCGACATGCTGATGCGCGCGCAGGGCACGTACGAATCCGCGCTGGCCCAGTACTTCGCATAACGACATGGCGCGCCAGTACAGGAAAAGAACAGCTCACCGGTGGCGCTTCGGCGCCGTCCTGGGCGCGTGCCTGGCGCTGGCGCTGGGCAGCTTCTACATCGTGCAGCTGATGAACGTGGCGGACATGGAGATGCTGTCCGACGCCCACAAGGGCGAGCCTGACTACATCGTCGAGAACTTCAGCGCGGTGCGCATGACGCCCCAAGGCACGCCGCGTTACATCGTCTCAGGCGCGCGCATGTCGCATATTCCGATCAACGACAGTTCGCTGGTCGAACGGCCAACGGTGCAGAGCTTCGCGCCGAACAAGCCGCCGCTGGTCATCACCTCGAAAAATGCGCAACTGGACCACGTGAACAACACCGTGGACCTGATCGGCAATGTCGACGTACAACGTGCCGGATCGGCCACCACCAAGCCATTGACGATCGAGACCGAAGCCCTGACCATCTTCGCCGACGAGGACCGGATGCAAACCGCGCTGCCGGTGACGGTGACCAGTGGCGCCAGCGTGGTCCGCGGCGCCGGCATGATGGCGAATAACGCCACCCGCCAGATCCAGATACGTAAGGCGCGCGTCAGCCTGCCAGCACAATGAACTCCACAACGGGAATCCCGACCATGAAACGACACCTGCTCATCATCGCCGCCCTCGGTCTCCTGTCCGCCGGCGCTTTCGCCGAAAAGGCCGACTCCAGCAAGCCGACCACGATTTCGGCCGAGACCATGGACATCGACGACGTGAACCAGGTCCAGGTGCTGACCGGGAACGTCGAGCTGCAGCGCGGCTCCCTGATCATGCGCTCGGACAAAGCTACCGTGCGCGAGACCCCGGACGGCTGGCAGAGTGCCACGCTGCTTGGCGCGAACGGCAAGCCGGCCACCTTCCGTCAGAAACGCGACGGCGGCCCGGACCTGTGGGTCGAAGGCCGCGCCGACCGCATCGAGTACGACCAGAAGAACGAAGTGGTCAAGCTGTTCAGCAAGGCCAACATCAAGCAGCTCGACGGCCAGCGCGTCACCGACGAAGTCGATGGCGAGTTCATTTCCTACGACAGCCGCAAGGAAGTGTTCGCGGTGCGTAACGACGTCAGTGGCGAAAACAAGCCGGGCAAGGGCCGCGTGACCCTGATCATGGCGCCACGCAAGACCACTGCCGCGCCATCCGCGCCGCCAGCACAGGACAAGAAGTAATGACAGAAAAAGACAGCAGCTGCACGCTGGTCGTGCGCGGCCTGCAGAAGACGTACGGCAAGCGCATGGTGGTGCACGACGTGTCGCTGGAAGTCGAATGCGGCGAAGTGGTCGGCCTGCTCGGCCCGAACGGCGCCGGCAAGACCACCTCGTTCTACATGATCGTCGGCCTGGTGCCGTCGGACTCCGGCTCGATCCAGGTGGCCGGCGTCGATATCTCGAGCATGCCGATCCACAGCCGCGCCACGCTCGGATTGTCCTACCTGCCGCAGGAAGCCTCGGTGTTCCGCAAGCTGACGGTGGAAGACAATATCCGCGCGGTGCTGGAACTGCAGAAGGTGGACGGCAAGCCGCTCACCCGCGACCAGATCGACGAGCGCCTCGACACCCTGCTGGCCGACCTGCAGATCGAAAAGCTGCGCGAGAACGCGGCGCTGTCGCTGTCCGGCGGCGAGCGCCGCCGGGTGGAGATCGCGCGCGCGCTGGCCACCAACCCGCGCTTCGTGCTGCTGGACGAGCCGTTCGCAGGCGTCGACCCGATCGCGGTCATCGAAATTCAACGAATTGTGCGCTTCCTCAAAGAGCGCGGCATTGGGGTGCTGATCACCGACCACAATGTGCGTGAAACGCTTGGCATCTGCGACCGCGCGTATATCATCAACCAGGGGTCGGTACTGGCTTCGGGGCGTCCCGACGACATCATCGCCAACGAGTCGGTGCGTCGCGTCTATCTTGGTGAACACTTCCGCATGTAATGTAGCCGGAACATGAAACAAAGCCTGCAGCTGCGCACTTCGCAGCATCTCGCGCTCACGCCGCAACTGCAGCAGTCCATACGCCTGCTGCAGTTGTCGACGCTTGAACTGCACCAGGAGCTCGAACAGGCGCTCGCCGACAACCCGCTGCTCGAACGGCTCGACGATCCGCTCGACCATTCCGTGCGCCTGCTGGCCGACGGCGCGCTCGCCAGCAGCACCGCGCCGTCCACCGAAGGCGGCTCCGAGCAGGCCGGCGAAAAAACCGAAGGCGCCACGGCCGACAATCCCCCCGAAGACTACGCGGCCGCGCCGGAAGGCGAGGGCGGTGGCGAGGACTGGGGCGATTCCGCGCGCGGGAAGGCGCCGGAGGACGACGACGGCCGCGCCCAGCTCGAAGCCTGCGCCACCACGCTGCGCGAGCACCTGCTGGAACAGGCGCGGGTGTCGGTGCTCGAAGCGCGCGACCGGGTGCTGGTGGAACTGGTGATCGACGCGCTGGACGAAAACGGCTACCTGGAAGAGGCGCTGGAAGAGATCCACGCGCGGCTGCCGGAAGAAGCGGAAATCGACATCGCTGAACTGCGCACCGCGCTGGCCATGCTGCAGAGTTTCGACCCGGCCGGCGTGGGCGCGCGCAGCGCCTCCGAATGCCTGGCGCTGCAGATCCGCCGCATGCAGAAGGTGCCGATGGTCACGCGCCGCATGGCACTGTGCATCGTCGAACAGCACCTGGCCTGGTTCGCGCAGCGCGACTTTGGCAAGCTGAAAAAAGCGCTCGACTGCGACGACGAAGACCTGCGCGAGGCGCAGTCCGTGATTCGCCAGTGCAATCCCCATCCGGGCGCCGCGTTTGCGTCGGATGCGTCAGACTATGTCGTACCGGACGTGATCGTGCGGCGCGCCAAAGGCGGCTGGTCGGTCACGCTCAATCCGGACGTGATGCCGCGCCTGCGCATCAACCAGGTGTACGCCAGCATGCTCAAGCAGGCCAAGGGCGAAGCCCAGCTTGGCACACAGCTGCAGGAAGCGCGCTGGCTGATCAAGAACATGCGCCAGCGCTTCGACACCATCCTGCGCGTGGCGCAGGCGATCGTCGAGCGGCAGAAGAATTTTTTCTCGCACGGTGCGGTTGCCATGCGCCCGCTTGTGTTGCGTGAAATAGCTGATACACTAGGTTTACACGAGAGCACTATTTCCCGTGTGACGACTCAAAAATACATGCTCACGCCGCATGGGATGTTTGAGTTGAAATATTTCTTCGGTAGCCATGTCGCGACCGAGGCAGGCGGAGAAGCCTCCTCAACTGCGATACGAGCTCTCATCGTGCAACTGACAGGAGCTGAAGACCCGAAAAATCCTTTATCCGACAGTAAGATTGCGGAGATGCTGGGGGAACAGGGCATGGTCATCGCACGGCGTACCGTCGCCAAATACCGCGAAGCGCTCAAGATTCCGCCGGTTAGCCTCCGAAAATCACTGTAAGTCTCTGTAGTACCAGCAGGGCGTTCCTCTACGCACCGGGCGCAAGAACGAGGCAAGTGAACTTTCAAGGAGTGTGTATGAATCTCACCATCAGTGGACATCATCTCGAAGTAACCTCAGCCATCCGTGACTACGTTCAAAGCAAGCTCGAGCGAATCACCCGCCATTTCGACCACGTCATCGACATCACCGTCATCCTCTCCGTAGACAATCTCACAGAAAAGGAAAAACGCCAGAAGGCGGAGATCAACCTGCGCATGTCGGGCAAGACCGTGCACGTCGAAAGCCTGGCGCAGGACCTGTACGCTGCGATCGACACCCTGATCGACAAGCTGGACAGGCAGGTGATGAAGTACAAGGACAAGGTGCAGGATCACAATCGTGACTCCATTAAATTCATGCCCGAAGTCGAAAGGTCCGCGGCCTGACACGATAAGAACAAATTCCGCGAAGGGAACGCCATGAGCGTTCCAAAGGCACCTCCGGGTGCCTTTTTCAATCCGGCCGAACCCCTGTCATCCCGTGCACTACTGTCATCCCCGCGCACGCGGGGACCCATGCTGAGCATAGCGAAGGGCTCACACCACCTATCGTCAATTTCACTATGGGTCCCCGCCTTCGCGGGGATGACGCAACTCCTCTGGGATGACGGTGGTTTAAAATATGCCTTTCCTTTTCGATCACACCGCCATGACTGAATTCGTCCAGACCCGCGTCGCCAACGGCATCGGCTTCATCACGCTCGACCGCCCCAAGGCGCTCAACTCGCTGTCGCTCGAGATGGTGCGCGCGCTCACCGACGTCCTGGTGCGGTGGCAGGCCGACCCTTCGGTCGAAGCGGTGGTGCTGGGCACCAGCAGCGAAAAGGCGCTGTGCGCCGGCGGCGACATCCGCTTTTTCTTCGAGGCCGGCAAGGCCACCCCGATGGGCGGCTCGGCGCTGCTGGAAGATTTCTTCACCGAGGAATACGCGCTCAACCACCTGATCCACTTCTACGAAAAGCCTTACGTCGCGCTGATGGACGGCGTGGTGATGGGCGGCGGCATGGGCATCGCGCAGGCCGGCCCGCAGGCGCGCGTGCGCGTGGTCACCGAGCGCACCAAAATGGCCATGCCCGAAGTGAACATCGGCCTGTTCCCGGACGTGGGCGGCAGCTATTTCCTGTCGCGTGCACCGGGCGCGCTCGGCAACTACCTCGGCCTGACCGGACTGACGGTGGGCGCTGCCGACGCGCTGTACCCCGACCTGGCGGACGTGTTCGTACCTGGCGCGCGCATGGCTGAACTGGGTGCGGCACTGGAGCAGGGCGGCGGCGCCCGCGTGCGCGAGACCATCGCCTCGTTCGGCGCCGATGCGGGGGCGTCGCAGCTCGAAGCGGAGCGTGCCACCGTCGATCGCCACTTCGCGCTCGACTCGGTGCAGGCGATCATGGCCTCGCTGGAAAGTGATGCGAATCCGTTCGCGCAGAAGGCGCTGGGCGCGATGCGCCAGCGTTCGCCGCTGATGATGCGCGTGACTTTCGAGCTGTTGAAGCGCGGCGCTGCACTGGATGTGGCCGACTGCCTGCGCATGGAGCGCAACCTGGTGCGCCGCAATTTCGAGCATGGCGAAGTGCTGGAGGGTGTGCGCGCGCTGGTGATCGACAAGGACAACCAGCCGGTGTGGAATCCGCCGTCGCTGGAGCAGGTTACCGACGAGATGGTGGAGCGCTTCTTCGAGCCGGCCTGGCCGACCTGGGCGCATCCCCTGCGCCACCTCTAACCCGTCATCCCCGCGGATGCGGGGACCCATACTGAGCAACCGAAGTTAGCACGCCGCTGCTTTCTCGCGCACTCAGCATGGGTCCCCGCGTTCGCGGGGATGACGAGGTCAGGACTGCTCGCGGTGGCGCAGCAGCACGCGTTCGGTCGCGGAGAAGTGCGCCGCGAGGCGCTCCGCCATGTACACCGAGCGGTGCTGCCCGCCCGTGCACCCGAGCGCCACCGTCAGGTAGCTGCGGTTATCGGTCTTGAACGCCGGCAGCCACTTCTCGATGAACTTGCGGATATCTTCCAGCAGCTCGTTGGCGAACGGCTGCGCCTCGAGGAATTTGATCACCGGTTCGTCCATGCCCGTCAGCGGGCGCAGCTTCAGGTCGTAGTACGGATTCGGGATCGCACGCACGTCGAACACGAAGTCCGCATCCAGCGGCACGCCCAGCTTGAACGCGAACGACTCGAAGAACAGCGTCAGCGGAGCGCGTTCCAGTTCCACCAGCTCCTTGATCCAGGTGCGCAGCTTGCTGGCTGAAAGTTCGGAGGTGTCGATCACCAGCCCGAGCTTCTCGATCGCGCCGAGGCGCTCGCGCTCTTCGGTGATGCATTCGATCAGGGTGCGGCGCGCGGCCGGGTTTTCGCCCGGGCGCACTTCGTGCGACAGCGGATGGCTGCGTCGGGTTTCGGAGAAGCGCGCCACCAGCGAATGGGTGTTCGCGGTCAGGAACATCGCCTTCACGTCGTGACCCTGGTCGCGCAGGCTGCGCACGCAGACCGGCAGTTCGGCCAGCGACTCCGCGCTGCGTGCATCGACGGCGATGGCCGCGCGTTCGGTGCCCTGCTCCTGCAGGGTATCGACCAGCTGCGGCAGCAGGGCGGGCGGGAGGTTGTCGACGCAGTAGTAGCCTGCGTCTTCGAGGACGTTCAGGGCAACCGATTTGCCCGATCCGGAAATGCCGGTGATGAGTACGATGCGCATAGCTACGATGATACCGTATTCGCCGTCATCCCCGCGAACGCGGGGACCCATAGTGAGGGTGAAGTACCTTCGGCACTACCGGCCTTGGTAGCTCGGCATGGGTCCCCGCATGCGCGGGGATGACGGGGACGGTGGAACGCTCGGGACAGTTCCGGAGGAACAGTCCACTTAGTCGCCGGACATGGCCTGGCGCTGGCGCTCCATGAATTCGGACAGGGTGTCGATGCCGCGCAGCTGCAGGATGGTGTTGCGCACCGCCGCTTCCAGCAGCACCGCGATGTTGCGGCCGGCCGCGACCGGGATCACGACCTTGCGGATCGGCAGGCCCAGCACGTCCTCGGTCGGGAAGTTGAACGGCAGGCGCTCGACTTCCTCTTCCAGCGCCGAGCGGCGCACCAGGTGCACGATCAGCTTCAGGCGCATCTTGCGGCGCACCGCGGTCTCGCCGAAGATCGCCTTGATGTCGAGCAGGCCCAGGCCGCGCACTTCCAGCAGGTTTTGCAGCAGCGGCGGGCAGCGGCCCTCCACCATGTTCGGCGCGATGCGCGCGAATTCGACGGCGTCGTCGGCCACCAGGCCGTGCGAACGCGAAATCAGTTCCAGTCCAAGCTCGCTCTTGCCGAGGCCCGAGTCGCCGGTGATCAGCACGCCTACGCCCAGGACGTCCATGAACACGCCATGCATGATGATGCGCTGCGCCAGCTTCTTGGACAGGTATACGCGCAGGAAGTCGATCACCTGCGCGGCCGGCAGCGGGGTGGAGAACAGCGGGATATTCTGCTCGTCGCAGATGGCCAGGATGTCGGCCGGCGTCTCCAGGCCCTGCGCGATGATCAGCGCGGGCGGCGCCCCGGCGATCAGTTCGCCGATCACGTGGCTGCGCGAGCTGCTCTTCAGGCGCTGGTAGTAGGCCAGCTCCTGGTGCCCGAACACCTGGATGCGGCCCGGGTGGATCAGGTTCAGGTGGCCGACCTGGTCGGCCGCGGACGCCACATCGCCCGAAATCAGGCGTTCGCCACCGGGAAAGCCAGCAAACCACCCGAGCTCCAGGCTCTCGCGGTTATCGTCGTAAAGGCGTTGGATCGTCAGTGGCGTCTGGAGCATCTGTTTAACCCAGCGCGTGCAGGCTAGGCTGCCAGTGGGTGATGCGGGCGTGTACCGAAGCCGGGTCCGGATCGGTCGACAGGGCCTGGCGTACCGATTCGTCCGAGAACATCTCGGCGATCTCGGACAGGATTTCGAGGTGCTGCTGGGTCACATGGTCGGGGATCAGCAGGAAGAACAGCAGGTTGACCGGCACGCCGTCTGGCGACTCGAACGGAATCGGTTCGGCCAGGCGCACGAAGGCGCCGATCGGCGACTTGAGGTTGCGCGAACCCTTGATGCGGCCGTGCGGAACCGCCACGCCATGGCCCAGGCCCGTCGAACCGAGGCGCTCGCGCGCGAACAGGTTGTCGGACACGGTGGACCGTGCGATGCCGCAGTTATTCTCGAAAATCAGTCCTGCCTGTTCGAACGCGCGCTTCTTGCTGGATACTTCCAGGTCGAGCAGGACGTTCTCGGGCGACAGGATTTTGCTCAGGTTGGTCATAACTAATTTTGGTGCTGCAAAGCACGTGGGTGGCTTGCGAGCCAGAATTATAGGCTTGTTTTGAACGCGTGTAATTCGATTTCGCTTCCATTAACCGCCGGACAATCTTGCGCTACCACAACGAAACCGCTATTCCGCCGGAAGCCCCGTTATTACCGCCTGCAAAGCAAAGTATTTCGCGTTTCCTGCCCGAGCACGGTTAAGTGACGCACCCCCGGCCGCCCCCGCAGAAGTATCGAAATCCGCCACCGGTGCCTGACACCGTGGTGGCTGTGGCAGTGGGGGCGAAATCGGGGTGCGTCCCCGGTAGCGGGACGCGATACCGGGGACGGACCCCGGGTATTGATGCAGCTCGGGGTCCGGCCTTACTGGCGGGCGGTGCGCAGGTTGGGCGGGCGCTGGCCGGAGAAGTTGGTGCGGTAGGGGTTGATGTCGAGGCCGCCCCGGCGGGTGTAGCGGGCGTACACGGCCAGCTTGTGCGGGGCGCACTGGCGCAGGATGTCGGTGAAGATACGCTCGACGCACTGTTCGTGGAATTCGTTGTGCTCGCGGAAGCCGATCAGGTACTTGAGCAGGCCCTCCTGCTCGATCTGCGGGCCGGCGTACTGAATCTGGACGCTCGCCCAGTCGGGCTGGCCGGTCACCAGGCAGTTCGATTTCAGCAGGTGCGAGACCAGCGTTTCCTGTACCGGCGGCTCGTCCTTCGCCGCTTTCAGCAGCTCGGGCGAGGGGCTGTAGCTGTCCACTTCGATGTCGAGGCGGTCCAGCAGCATGCCTTCCAGTTCGCCCATCTTCAGCTTGCCGAAGTCTTCAGGCGCGGTCAGCGCGATGTGGACCGGGGCGCCGAAGCCGGCCGACAGGTCGTCGCGCATCAGCGTCAGCAGCGCCTCGTGGTTCGCCACGCGCGTCTGGTTGAAGGAGTTCAGGTACAGCTTGAACGACTTCGATTCGATGATATTGGGCGAGTCGGCGGGCGCCGTGATGGTGGCGATCGCCACCTGCGGCTTGCCGCGCATGTTCAGCCACGACAGTTCGTAGGCGTTCCAGATGTCGACGCCGAAGAAGGGCATGGTGCCGGTCAGCCCCAGTTCGTCGCGCTTTTGCTGGCGCGCGATCGGGAACAGCAGGTCCGGTGCGTACTGCGTCTGGTAGGCGGAGGTTTTGCCGAGTGGCGATTGGTCTGCGGTATTGGTCATGTCACAAGAATAGCTTGTACACCGGGTTTTCGGTTTCGTCCCAATGACGGTAACCCAGCGTGTTGAGGAATTGGCGGAAGGCGTCCATTTCGGCCGGCGGCACCTGCAGGCCGACCAGGATGCGGCCGAC
Source organism: Telluria sp. (assembly GCA_035759315.1). Lineage (GTDB taxonomy): Bacteria > Pseudomonadota > Gammaproteobacteria > Burkholderiales > Burkholderiaceae_D > Telluria. The sequence continues at coordinate 30,489 of DASTVB010000078.1, forward strand.
GTCGCCGCCCTGGTTCCGGTAGTGGAACAGGGAGATGTTCCAGTTCGGCGCCATCGAATTCAGAAAGCGCATCAGCGCGCCGGGCCGCTCCGGGAATTCGAAGCGGTACAGCAGCTCGTCGCGCGCCAGCGCGCTCTTGCCGCCCACGAGGTGGCGGATGTGCAGCTTGGCCAGTTCGTCGTGGGTCAGGTCGAGCGTGGAGAAGCCGTGCTGCTCGAAGGTGCGCGCGAGCAGGCCGGATTCTCCCGCAACCGCGGTCTGCACGCCGACGAACACGTGGGCCACGTCCTCGCCGCTGATGCGGTAGTTGAACTCGGTGACGTTGCGCGGTCCCACCAGTTCACAGAAGCGGCGGAAGCTGCCGCGCTGCTCGGGGATGGTGACGGCAAACACGGCCTCGCGGTGTTCGCCCAGCTCCGCGCGCTCGGCCACGAAGCGCAGGCGGTCGAAGTTCATGTTGGCGCCGCTGGCCACCGCCACCAGCGTCTCGCCGCGCACCGGCAGCTTGGCGTTGGCGGAGCGTTCGACGTAGGCTTTGGCGCCGGCGATCGCCAGCGCGCCGGCCGGTTCGAGGATGCTGCGGGTGTCCTGGAACACGTCCTTGATGGCCGCGCAGATCGCGTCGTTGTCGACCAGGATCACGTCGTCGAGGTACTGCTGCGCGAGCCGGAAGGTCTCTTCGCCCACCAGCCGCACCGCGGTGCCGTCCGAGAACAGGCCGACGTCGGGCAGGGTCACGCGCTTGCCTGCCTTGAGGCTGCGCGCCATCGCGTCCGAGTCGAGCGTCTGCACGCCGATCACGCGGATGTCGGGCCGCACCTGCTTGACGTAGGCGGCGATGCCGGAAGCGAGGCCGCCGCCGCCGATCGGCACGAAGATCGCGTGGATCGGGCCCGAATGCTGGCGCAGGATCTCCATGCCGATGGTGCCCTGGCCGGCGATCACGTCCGGGTCGTCGAACGGATGCACGAAGGTGAGGCCCTGTTCGCGGCCCAGCGTCAGCGCGTGGTTGTAGGCGTCGGTGTAGGAGTCGCCATGCTGCACGATCTCGACGCTGTTGCCGCCCTGCGCCTTGACCGCGTCCACCTTGACCGGCGGGGTAGTGGTCGGCATCACGATCAGCGCGCGCCCGCCCAGCCGCGCGGCCGACAGCGCCACGCCCTGCGCGTGATTGCCCGCGGACGCGCACACCACGCCGCGACGCAGCTGCGCCGACGACAGGTTGGCCATCTTGTTGTACGCGCCGCGCACCTTGAAGCTGAACACGCACTGCATGTCCTCGCGCTTGAAGAAGATGCGGTTGCCCATGCGCTCGGACAGCGTGGGCGCCAGTTCCAGCGGCGTCTCGTCGGCGACGTCGTAGACGCGCGCGGTCAGGATTTTTTTGAGGTAGTCGGTCGTCATCGTGGCTAACAAAAGAGGTATCGAGTTGTCGGCGCTGGAGCGTGATTAACGGCGGTGACCGGGTTCAGGGCAGCGGGTTCGCCGGCCGCGGGGTGTGCGGGGCGAAGCGGGCGGAGCAGGTAGCTTGTTCTCATTATAATGGCTCCGTCCCCACCACCGCCCGCACCTGATGATTGAATCGTTCGTCCTGTGGCTGCTCAAAGTACTCGCCGTGCCGACGGTTGGCCTGGGATCCGTATTCCTGATCAGTTTTGTGTCCGCGACGCTGGTGCCGATGGGGTCCGAGCCGGCGGTGTTCGCCGTCATCAAGGCCAACGATGCGATGTTCTGGCCGGCGATCCTGGTCGCCACGCTCGGCAACACGCTGGGCGGCGCGGTCGACTACTGGCTTGGCTACACCGCCAAGCGCGCGTTCGCCAAGGAGCGCAAGACGCGCTGGTTCCACTGGCTGGAGAAGCATGGGCCGAAGACCATGCTGCTGTCCTGGGTGCCGGGGATCGGCGATCCGCTGTGCACGATGGCGGGATGGCTGCACATGCCGTACTGGCCGAGCATCGGCTTCATGGCGATCGGCAAATTCATGCGTTACCTGACCATGACCACGGCGCTGCTGTATGTACCCGACAGCTTCTGGAAGCAGCTCGGCCAGCTGCTGGGCTGAGTGTCATCCCCGCGCACGCGGGGACCCATAGTGACGTAACTGCAGCGTCAACGGGTGCAATGGTTCAGCATGGGTCCCCGCTTTCGCGGGGATGACCAGGCAAAGAATATTTGCATGTTTGCAATGAAAACCGAACATTCTTTGCATGATCGGCATGGTGCACCGCAATAAGCTAGAATGAACTTTCTTAAGCGCCTGCCAACAAACTTCGATGAACGCCCCTGCCCAACTCCATGCATTGCTGGCTGAAGCCCCGGACGGCGCACCGCCCCGCCTGCGCGAAATTCCCTACAACTACACCTCGTTCTCGGACCGCGAAATCGTGATCCGCCTGCTGGGCGAGCCGGCCTGGCGCCTGCTCGACCAGCTGCGCGGCTCGCGCCAGACCGGCCGGTCGGCGCGCATGCTGTATGAGGTGCTGGGCGATATCTGGGTGGTGCGGCGCAATCCCTACCTGCAGGACGACCTGCTCGACAACCCGAAGCGCCGCCAGAACCTGGTGAACGCGCTGCACCACCGCCTGTCCGAAGTCGACAAGCGCCGCATCGCGGTCGACGCCGCCGGCGACGACGCGTCCGCGCGCAGCGATAACGTGGAGCAGCTGCTGGTCGCCGCGCGCAAGGCGGTGGAAGACTTCGGCAACGAGTTCCGCGAGCTGTACGACCTGCGCCGCCGCGCGACCAAGGTGCTGGGCCGCTACACCGACAAGCACAACATCCGCTTCGACGGCATGAAGCGCGTCTCGCACGTGACCGACGCCACCGACTGGCGCGTCGAATACCCGTTCGTGGTGCTCACCCCCGACAGCGAAGAAGAGATGGCCGGCCTGGTCAAGGGCTGCATCGAGCTGGGACTGACCATCATCCCGCGCGGCGGCGGCACCGGCTACACCGGCGGCGCGATCCCGCTGACCCCGATGTCGGCGGTGATCAACACCGAAAAGCTGATCGCCATGGGTCCCGTCGAAATGGTGACGCTGCCCGGCCTGGAACACGAATACGCAACCATCTGGACCGGCGCCGGCGTCATCACGCACAGCGTCTCGAAGGCGGCCGAGGAGGCGGGCTTCGTGTTCGCGGTCGATCCGACCTCGGCGCACGCGTCCTGCATCGGCGGGAACATCGCCATGAACGCGGGCGGCAAGAAGGCGGTCCTGTGGGGCACCGCGCTCGACAACCTGGCCTCGTGGCGCATGGTGGACCCGAACGGCGACTGGCTCGACGTCACGCGCGTGGACCACAACCTGTCGAAGATCCACGATACGCCGCTGGCGCGCTTCAAGCTCGAATGGACCCATCCGACCGCGCGCGGCGAAGCCAAGGGCGCGCCGTTCCGCACCGAGATCCTCGAGATCGAAGGTCGCAAGTTCCGCAAGGAGGGCTTGGGCAAGGACGTCACCGACAAGTTCCTGGCCGGCCTGCCGGGCATCCAGAAAGAAGGCTGCGATGGCCTGATCACGTCCGCGCGCTGGATCCTGCACCGCATGCCGAAGTACGTGCGCACGGTGTGCCTTGAGTTCTTCGGCCAGGCGCGCGAAGCGATCCCGTCGATCGTCGAAATCAAGGATTACCTGGACGGCCTGCCCGCCAAGGGCGAGCAGTTCGCCACCCTGCGCCTGGCCGGTCTTGAACACCTGGACGAGCGCTACCTGCGCGCAGTCGGCTACAGCACCAAATCCAAGCGCGGCGTGCTGCCCAAGATGGCGCTGTTCGGCGACATCGTCGGCGACGACGAGAACGCGGTGGCGCTGGCCGCCTCCGAAGTAGTGCGCATCGCGAACACCCGCGTGGGCGAAGGCTTCGTCGCCGTCAGCCCGGAAGCGCGCAAGAAGTTCTGGCTCGACCGCGCCCGCACCGCCGCCATCGCGAAGCACACCAACGCCTTCAAGATCAACGAAGACGTGGTGATCCCGCTTAACCGCATGGGCGAGTACACCGACGGCATCGAGCGCATCAACGTCGAACTGTCGATCGCCAACAAGCTGAAACTGGCCGACCGCCTGATCGAGTTCTTCGCGGCCGGGAACCTCCCGGTCGGCAAGAGCGAAGACGCCAGCGGCGACCAGATCGATGCTTCGGTGATGCTGGAAGACCGCGTGCAGCAGTCGCAATCGCTGCTCGCGCAGGCGCGCGCACGCTGGGCGTGGCTGCTCGAGCACCTCGACACGCCGCTGGCCGACGCGCAAGCCGCGCTGGCCGAGCATGTCCCCGGCAGCGACTTTTCGGGACGCGTGCTGCGCCAGCCCGATGCGCGCGTGTTCGACATCGTGCAGGACCACTCCGTGCGCGTGTCGTGGAAGCAGGAGCTTCGGGCCCCGCTGCGCAACATCTTCAATGGTGCCGCGTTCAAGCCGATCCTCGACGAGATCGCCGAGATCCACAAGCGGGTGCTGCACGGCCGTGTGTTCGTGGCGCTGCACATGCATGCCGGCGACGGCAACGTGCACACCAACCTGCCGGTGAACTCGGACGACTACACCATGCTGCAGGACGCGCACCGCGCGGTGGCCCGCATCATGAAGCTGGCACGCTCGCTGGACGGCGTGATCTCGGGCGAGCACGGCATCGGCATCACCAAGCTCGAGTTCCTGACCGAAGACGAGATCTCCGAATTCCGCGACTACAAGCAGCGCGTCGATCCGGAGGGCCGCTTCAACAAGGGCAAGCTGCTGAACCACCCGGAGCTGTTCGCCGACCTGCGTAACGCCTACACGCCGTCGTTCGGCCTGATGGGCCACGAATCGCTGATCATGCAACAGAGCGACATCGGCGAGATCGCCCACAGCATCAAGGACTGCCTGCGCTGCGGCAAGTGCAAGCCGGTCTGCAACACGCACATCCCGCGCGCGAACCTGCTGTACTCCCCGCGCGACAAGATCCTCGCGACCTCCGCGCTGATCGAAGCCTTCCTGTACGAAGAGCAGACCCGCCGCGGCGTGTCGATCCGCCACTGGGAAGAATTCGAGGACGTGGCCGACCACTGCACCGTGTGCCACAAGTGCGA
>DASTVB010000079.1:0-22661 GCA_035759315.1 Telluria sp.
TCTGGCGTTAAGGGGACTGTCCCGACGCGCCAAGGCGGCAGTACTCTCCCCTGCCTTTGGGTCCTAAGGCAATTCAGGCAAACGGCGGGGGACAGTGCCGGAGGACAGTCCCCTACCTGAAGCGGAAGACGGAGCTGGTGCGATAGGTCTCGCCCGGCCGCAGGATCACGTTCGGGTATTCGGGATGGTTGGGCGAATCGGGGAAATGCTGCGGCTCCAGGCAGAAGCCGGACTGGTGCCCGAACCCGAGCGAGCCGTCGAGCATGTTCCCGCTGTAGAACTGCACGCCTGGCTCCTGTGTATACAGTTCCAGCACGCGGCCCGAGCGCGGATCGCGCGCCCGTGCCGCCAGCCGCATCGGATGCGCGTGCGGATGCCCGTCCAGTCCGTCGAGGTCGGCGGAGGCCACCGTCCCCGGCGCGTCCGGCAGGTCCGCCGGGCCGGCCAGTCCGTCCAGCCGCGCCGACGACACCGTGCCCGGCGCGCTCGCCTGCGGCGCCGATCCGTCCCGGGCGCCGTCGTCCAGCACGAAGTTGTGGTCGTAGCCGCCGGCGTTGGCCAGCTGCGGATGCGAGCCGTCCATGTGGGCGCCGATCCGCTGGCCGCCGCGGAAGTCGAACGGCGTGCCGTCCACCGGCGCCAGCTCGCCGGTCGGCACCAGCTCATCGTCGACCGGCATGAAACGGTCCGCGAACAGCTCCAGCTTGTGATCGAGGATCGAGCCGCCGCCCGCCAGGTTGAAATACATATGCGATGTGAGGTTGACCGGCGTGGCGCGGTCGGCGGTGGCGCAGAAGCTGATGCGCAGCTCGTTGTCCTCGTTCAGCTCATAGGTGGCGACCGTGTCCAGCGAGCCGGGATAGCCCTGCTCGCCGTCGTTCGACACATAGTGCAGGCGCAGTCCCGCCACGCCGTCGCGCTGGTACGGCGACGACTCCCAGACCACCTTGTCGAAGCCGTGCGGGCCGCCGTGCAGGTGGTGGTGGCCGTCATTGAGCGGCAGGCGGTACTCGACCCCGTCCAGCGTGAACTTGCCGTGCGCGATACGGTTGGCGCAGCGCCCGATCAACGCACCAAAGTACGGCGTGCCTTCCAGGTAGGGGTCGATGCTGTCGAAGCCGAGCGTGACGTTGGCCACTTCGCCGCCGGGCCCGGGCGCCTCGATCGCGGTGACGATGCCGCCGTAGTTGGTGACCTTGACCACCAGCCCGCGGCTGTTGCGCAGCGTGTACAGGGACACTTCCGCGCCGTCCGGTGCGCGGCCGAATGGACTCTTTGAAATCGATGGACCGCTCATGACACCCCCGCTCGCTTTGACATGGGGATGCTACCAATAATCGCCGGCCGGCGACGCAAGCTAGCCATACCCCGCGCACGATTGAAATAATGACTGTTGTAATTATTCAATCGGATTAAACTCAGCCGGGGCAAAGAAACAAAACCAAAAATAGGGGATCGGTTATGACTGTTCATCCTGGGGATATGGCGGATCGCGTCCGTCGCTTTGCATGGGAGAGAACCCCATTGGGCCCCATGAACACCTGGCCGGTGTCGCTGCGCGCCACGGTCGACCTGATCCTCGATTCCAGCTTCCCGATGTTCGTCGCCTGGGGTTCGGCGCACAGCATCATCTACAACGACGCCTACGTGCCGATCCTCGGCAGCCGCCACCCGGCTGCGCTCGGCCTTCCCTTCTCGGTCCTGTGGAGCGAGATCTGGGACGATATCGGCCCGCTGATGGCCGCTGCGCGCGAAGGCCGCACCAGCCATTTCGAGAACATGGAAGTGCACCTGCTGCGCAACGGCTATCCAGAAACCGCCTACTTCACCTTCTCCTATTCGCCGGTGCGCGGCGATGGCGGCGAGGTCGAGGGCGTGTTCGGGGTCTGCAATGAGACCACCGCCACCGTGGCCTCCGAGCGCGACCAGCGCGGCCAGGCCGAGATGATGCGGCAGATGTTCGAGCAGGCGCCCGGCTTCATGGCGGTGCTGCGCGGCCCGGAGCACGTGATCGAAATGGAGAACGCAGCCTACCGCCAGCTGCTCGGCGGCCGCGAGGCGCTCGGACGCCGGCTGGTGGATGTGATGCCGGAGCTGGCCGAGCAGGGGGTGATCGAGCTGCTCGACCGCGTGCTGCGCACCGCCGATCCCTACGTCGGGCGCTGCGAACGCTTCGTGCTGCGCCAACCCGGCGGCGCCGAGGACGAAGCCTACCTGGACTTCGTCTACCAGCCGATCGTCAATGCGCTGGGCGAAGCGGTCGGCATCTTCGTGCAGGGCCACGAGGTCACGGGCCAGTACCGTGCGCGCCAGGCGCTGCTGGCGGCCGACCACCACAAGGACCAGTTCATCGCCACCCTCGCCCACGAGCTGCGCAATCCGCTGGCGCCAATCCGCGCCGCCGCGCGCCTGCTCGAAAGCGGCAACCTGAAACGCGAGCAGGTCTCGCACACCACCGGCGTGATCACGCGCCAGGTGGAACAGATGGCACACCTGCTGGACGACCTGCTGGACGTGGCGCGCATCACCAAGAACCAGGTGCGCTTGCAGAAGGCCGCGGTCAACGCGGACGAACTGGTGTCGCTCGCGCTCGAGACCACCGGGCCGCTGATCGAATCGCGCAAGCACTCGCTGCGCGTGGTGCACCACGACGGCGCGATCGAACTCGATGCCGATCCGGTGCGGATCGTGCAGGTGGTGTCGAACCTGCTCTCGAACGCGGCCAAGTACACCGACCCGGGCGGCATGGTAACGGTGGAAACGCGCCTCGACGGCGACACCTGCGTGATCAAGGTGCGCGACAACGGCATCGGCCTGCGGCGCGAGGCGCTGCGCGACGTGTTCCGCATGTTCTCGCAGGAGCAGTCGGCGCTGGAGCGCTCGGAAGGCGGGCTCGGGATCGGCCTTGCGCTGGTCAAGGGTCTGGTTGACCTGCACGGCGGCACGGTGGAAGCGGAAAGCGCCGGCGTTGGCGGCGGCTGCGAGTTCACGGTGCGGCTGCCGGCGGCGCGCCGCGCCAGTTTTGCGCTCAAGCCGCAGGACCCGGTGCGCGAGATCCGCGTGCGCCGCCGCAGCATCCTGCTGGCGGACGACAACCGCGACCTGGTCGACATGCTGTCGCAATTCCTCGAACTGCAGGGCCATTCGGTGGTGAAGGCGCGCGACGGACTCGAAGCGCTGGCGCTCGCCCGCACCGTGCAACCGGACGTGGCGATCCTCGATATCGGCATGCCGGGCATGAACGGCTACCAGCTGGCGCAGGCGATCCGCAGGGAGCCGTGGGGAGAGAACATGCTGCTGGTCGCGGCCACCGGCTGGGGCCATGACGACGACAAGGGCCGGGCCGCCGCCTCAGGCTTCGATACCCATATCACCAAGCCGTTCGGCCTCGATTCGCTCGAGGCCCTGCTGGAACACAGCCGCCAGCCGGCGCTGGCTGGCTAGTCGCGCGGCAGCGACAGGATCTGCAGCGGCTTCACGGCCGGGCCGTGCAGTGCTTCGCCGGTGGTCGAGAAGCGCGAGCCGTGGCACGGGCAGTCCCACGATTTTTCCGCCGAGTTCCAGTGCACCGCGCAGCCGAGGTGCGTGCATTTCGCGGACAGCACCTGCAGCGCGCCTTCCACCGGGCGGTGCACAGCGTACAGCGTGACGCCGTGGCGGATCAGGGCGCCTTCGCCCGGTGCGATATGGGCTGGCGTTTCCACCTCCCCGCCGCGCACCCAGTCCGCGTACTGCTCCACTACGTTGATCTGTTCGGCGGCGAAGTCGCCCACGCCGTGGATGGGCTTGCGCGACGGCGCATAGATTTCTTCCCACTCGTTGACCCGGCCGAGGATCTTGTCGCGCACCAGCATCGCGCCGGCGGTACAGTGGGTCATGCCGTTACCGGAGTCGCCGGTAATGATGTAGACGTTGTCGCCGTCCATCGGGTTATTCCCGAGGAAGGCGACGCCGTCGGCCGGCTCCATTACTTCGCCGGACCAGCGGTACACCACCTCGCCCGCCTGCGGGAAGCGGTTGCGGGTCCACATCTCGATCTCGTGCCAGCGGTGCTGCGGCACTTCGTCCTGGCCGGTCTTGTGGTCCTGGCCACCGACGATCAGGATGTCGTCCGGGCCCTCGTCGATCGCCGCCAGGCGCACGTAATAGTAAGGGTCGCCATCGTCCCACATCAGCATCGGCGGGATCGCATCCTTCGGCACCCGCATGCCGAGCACATAGGTGCTGTAGGCAGCCTGCTTGGTGTGCATGACGACGGTGTCGTTGAACGGCGTGTGCGTGGCCAGCACCACGTTGGCGGCGTGCACGTGGCCGTTCAGCGTGCGCACGGTGCGCTCTTCCTTGCTTAGCTTGTCGATGCCCACCGCACGGCTGTTACAGTGGATGACGCCGCCCCGTGCGACGAAAGCGCGAGCCAGGCCGTCCAGGTAGCGCAGCGGGTGGAACTGGGCATTGTTGGCGAAGCGCAGGCAGCGCCCGGTGTCGAACACCAGGCCGGGCACGCGCTCCAGCATCTCGACCTCGACGCCGAGCCGCTGCGTGACCACGTATTCGCGCTCGATCGACTGGATCTGATTGTGGACCTGCGGCACCAGGTAGCCGTCCACGCGCATGAAATTGCAGTCGATGCCCTCCTCCTGCACGATCGATTCGACCAGGCCGGTGGCCATGCGGTAGCTGTCGGCGATCATCGCCGCGCGCGCCATGCCGAACTTGCGTTCGAGGATGTGGTAGCGCTCGTCCGGCGGGAAGAAGTGCGCGGTGGTGCGGCCGGTTTCGCCCGAGCCCACGCCCATCGCTTCGAGCAGGATTACCGACTTGCCCTCTTTCTGCAGCAGGTAGGCGGTGGTCAGGCCGGCGATCCCGGCGCCCACCACGCACACGTCGGCGCGCGCTCCGCCTTCCAGCGGCGGGTAGTCACCCATCTCCGCTGTTGCTTTCCAGATCGAGCCCGTGCTATCCATGTCGCCTCCTGAGATTGAATACCAAAGTAAAGCGCGTCCGCGACACGCTCACCGTTCGCTGTCTCACATTGATGGCTTGCGTAGCACCAGCCAGACTGCGGCGATGCGGTCGGCGTGGCGGTAGGCATCCGTCGACAGCATCTCGCCGAAAATGTCCGGGTCGATTTCGGAATAGCTCCAGCTCACGCCGGGCGGCAGGGCCAGGCCCTCCAGGTGCTCGCGCAGCGCATCCCTGCCGCCGCTGACCGCAACCCCGGTGTACAGCATCAGCGTGCCGCCGGGCGCCAGCCTCTCGATGGCGCCGTCGACGATGCGGCGGCTGAGCCCCAGGCCGTCGCCGCCACCGCCATCGCGGTAGATGCGCCCGTTGGGATCGGCGATGAACGGCGGGTTGGCGACGATCAGGTCGAAGCCGGCGCCGGTTTCCTCATACAGGTCGCTGAGCCGGGTTTGCACCCGTGGGGCACCGGCCAGTTCCGCATTCAGTTCGGTCAGGCGCAGCGCCTTCGGATTGATGTCGGTTCCCAGGACGGAAGCGCCCAGGTACAGCGCGGCCAGCGTCAGCACGCCGGCGCCGGCCCCGCAGCCAAGGTCGAGCGCGCGCATGCAGGGCTGGGGATGCGCGGCCAGCTCGCAGCGGATCGCGCGCGCGAAACGGTAGCTGTCCGGGCCGAAGAACACCGCGTCCTGCGCCGCGGCAGGACCGCTGGTGTGGAACAGCAGTTGGCCGTCCAGCGTCGCGGCGCGCAGTTCGGTGCGCCACTGCTTGCCGTCCTCGCTGGCGATGCCCGCCTCGCGCAGGCGCGCCAGCCACGGCGCGGCCTCGCCATCCTCGCTCACCGGCCGGCCCCAGCCGAAAATGTCGAGCGCGTCGCGGGCCCGCACATCGGAGGCCCGCGCATTCACGCGCCGCAGCGTCGCGTTGGTCGGGGTGACGAACTCGTAGTGTGCCGCGCGCAGCGCCTCACCCAGCTTCAGCAGCTGCCCTGCGTCCCATGCTTCGCGCATCGTTTTTCTCTCCCTTTCGTTATCCCTTAAATATACCGATCGATCAGTTTCCACGGCGCAGCGGAGGGGTGTTTGCCCCTGGTCCGGCGCACGGGAGATCGTGGGACGCCCCGTGCGGCCGCAGTCCCCTTCATTTTCCTTCATGGCTTGCGGTGGCACATGCGCATCTTGTCCTATTGTCAATGGTATTAGTGTCATTGTGTTGTCACATGAATAATAAACGTGCGCCTGCAAAACCGCGGCTTTGGTATTCCTGAGTCATCGCAAGGAGGCATGATGAGAACGTTGACTGTGGTTTTGCTGGCCGCACTGATAGCGGGATGCGGCAGCGGCGATCCGGCGCCGAAGCTACCGGCATACCTGTCCACCACCGCCACGGCGCAGGTCCAGTCCCAGCACCGCGACGCGGTCCAGCTGCTGTACATCGCCACGCTGGGCAGGCCGGCGGACCCGGGCGGCCTCGCCTTCTGGGCATCCACGCTGGCTGCCGCCGGCGTGCCCGCGGACCCGGCCGGCATCGAAGCCGCCTACCGCGCCAGCCCGATGGTGCGGATGATCGTGGACGGGATCGCCGACAGCCAGGAAGCGCGGCTCGCCAACAACCCGGCGGACGAGCTGTTCGTCGAGGCGGCCTACACCAATCTGCTGAACCGCGGGGCCACGGCCACCGCGCGCACGGACTGGGCACGCCGGATCGCCTCCGGCGAACTGACACGCCCGCAAGTCGCACTGGCGATCATCGCGGAAGCCATGGCGGCCGACCCGCGCACGGTCGGCAACAAGCTGGCCGCGGCCAGCGGCTTCTCGGCCCGCATCGACAACGAGCGCCAGCGGGCGCTGTACCGCGGCGTGTTCACCAACACCGTGGTGCGCCGCGGGCTGGCCATGGTGGGCGCGGCGACCGACGCCGGGGTGGCCGCTCAGGCGATGGCGGACGCGATGTCGACGGCGATTTCTTCCTCCGTCGGCAAGCCGCAGACGATCTGGTTCGCGCCGGCCGACACCGCGGTGCGCACCTGGGCCGACAACCGCAACGGTTCGGCCGACTACATGCAGCTGTTCTCGCCGCTGGCGCCCTGGACCCAGGCCGCCGCGCGCGTGAAGATATTCAAGATGTACTCGAACGTATTCCTGCTGCAGCACCTGCCCGGATCGCTCACCGACGACCAGATCCGCGTGGTGCTCGCGGACCTCAAGCGCCGCAACATCGCGCTCGCGGTGGAACACGGCCCACTGTACGAAGACCCGGTAGCGCCGCATTGCGGGACCGGGGTCGAGGGTTTCGGCGGCTCGGCCTCGCTGCGGCTGGCGGAAAAGATCAGGGACCTGGGCGGCGAGCTCAAATACCTGGCGATGGACGAACCCTTCCAGCACGCACGCGACGTGTGCGGCTGGACCGCGCGCGAGATCGCCCGCAACGCCGCCTCCAGCATCGCCGAGATCCGCAAGGTGTTCCCGAACGTGATGGTGGGCGACATCGAAGTGGTGCCAGGCAGCGCAGCGATGCCGGACTGGATCAGCCAGTACGGACAATGGATGGATGCGTGGAAGGCAGAAACCGGCGCGCCGCTGGCCTTCTTCCACGCCGACGTCAACTGGGGCATCGACTATCGCGCGGCGATCGGACACGCGCGGCGGCTGGCGCGCGAGCGCGGGATTCCGTTCGGCGTCATCTACAACGGCTGGTACACGGACCGCTCGGACGCCGAGTGGGTCGCCACCGGCATGCGCAACTACGCCTCGGCCGAACGCGATGGCGAGACGCCGGAACAGGCGGTATTCCAGTCGTGGGACCACTTCCCCAAACGCGTGCTGCCGGAATCGGATGCGTCCAGCTTCACCAGCTTCATCAACAGCTACTTCCGCACGCGCAGCGCGATGTCGCTGGCGGCGGGCGCCGGCCGCGCGCACGGCGTGCTGGAGGATGTATCGGGCAAGCCGCTCGGGGGGCAGGCGGTGACGCTGACGGCGCAGCCGGCCGACGGACGCGGCACGGTCGGCAGCCAGACCATCAGCGGCACCGTGCCGGCCGAGACGTCCAGCGCGCTGGTCCAGGTTTGCATCAACCAGTGCGGGGAAACCGGGAACAACGACATGAGCCTGTATTCGTTCGGCTATTTCGACACCGGGGGGCGGGCCGGGTCGCTCGGCTTCGTCGATGGCTGGAGCCGCTGGGGCCTGGATCCGAACGGCAGCGCCAGCACCATCCTCGCGATGGACGCGCACGGCATGGGGCTGCACACCAAGGCGACGCGCACGCAGCGCACCTATATCAACTCGGCGCCGTTCGCCGTCACGCCGGGCAGCAAATTCACGCTGACGATCCGTGCCCGCGTGTCGCCCGGATCGGTGGGCAGCGGCGCGTTCGCGCTGATCTTCCTGAAGAACACGGAGCACTCGCGCAAGTCGCTGCCGTTCCGGCCGGGGACGACGGTGCTCGCTTCGGGCAAGACCGCGGCCGACGGCAGCTACCGCTTTTCGTATGCGGCGCCGCCGGGACGCCAGCTGGTGCAGGCGGAATATGCCGGCAACGCGCAGTACTGGCCCGCCCTCGCCGAAACCTACATCGGCCCATAGCCCCCGTCGTCCCAGCGAAGGCTGGGACCCATGCGTCGCATGACTGGGGACGGCAGGTGCGGCGCCCCGCGTCGTCCCAGCGAAGGCTGGGACCCATGCGTCGCATGACTGGTGACGGCAGGTGCCGCGGCCACGCTAGCCGGGTATGGATCCCTGCCTGCGCAGGGATGACGGCTCCGGCTGCCTGCTTAGCGATGACGCCCGGCTCTACGACTGGCCGGTGTGGATATCTGCCGCAATCCCGGCGCGCGCAGCCCCGTGCGCATTGGTCATCGCGAAGCGCTCCGCCGATATCGGGCGGCCGAACAGGTAGCCCTGGTACGCGTCGCAGTCGATCTCCGCCAGGAATTCGCGCTGGCGTTCCGTCTCCACACCTTCCGCGATAATGTCCAGGCCGAGCGCCTTCGCCAGCGCCACGATGCTGCGCGCGATCGAGGCGTCGTTCGCGTTCCCCAGCACGTCGTTGACGAAGGTGCGGTCGATCTTCAGCTGGTCCAGCGGCAGCCGCTTGAGATAGGAAAGCGAGGAATAACCGGTGCCGAAGTCATCGAGCGCGAAGCACACGCCGTGCGACTTCAGCTCCCGCATCTTGGCGATGGTTTCCTCCACGTTTTCGATCAGCAGGCTTTCGGTCAGCTCCAGCTTGATCTGCTCCGGCCTGACCCCGGTCTGCTGCAGGATTTCCAGGGTCTCCTGGACGAAGTCGGGATGGCGGAACTGGTGCGCGCTGACGTTCACCGCCATCGTCAGTTGCGCGGTCCCGGGCGAGCGCGCCCAGCTGGCCAGCTGCGCGCACGCGGTCTGCATCACCCAGCGTCCCAGCGGCACGATCAGGCCCGACGCTTCCGCCACGTGGATGAAGTTGATGGGCCCGATCAGGCCACGCTCCGGATGCTGCCAGCGCAGCAGTGCCTCGGCGCCGGTGGTTATTCCGGCCCGGTCCACCTGCGGCTGGTAATACAGCACGAACTGCTTCAGCCGCACCGCCTCGCGCATCTGCGATTCCAGCGCGATGCGCTGGCGCACTGCAGATTCCATGTCAGCGCGGAAGAACCGCAAGGTATTGCGGCCCGCGCGCTTGGCTTCGTACATCGCCAGGTCGCCCCGCTTCATCAGCTCGTCGATCTTGGCGCAGCTGTCCACGCACAGCGCGACGCCGATGCTGCAAGTGGCGTGATGGGCGGCGCCGGCGATCGAATAGGGCCGGTTGACCGCGGCGTGGATCTTCCAGCCGATCGCCGCGACGTGCGTGGCGGCGTCCTCCTCGCTGCCTTCGATCCCTTCGAGCAGGATCACGAACTCGTCGCCGCCGAGGCGCGCCACGGTGTCGCCTTCGCGCACGCACGACAGGATGCGGTCGGCCACCTGGCGCAGCAGCTGGTCGCCGGCGGCGTGGCCGCTGGTGTCGTTCAGGTCCTTGAAGTTATCCAGGTCGAGGAACAGCAGCGCCGCCGTGCCCTTGCCGCGCCGCTGCCCCGCCAGCCAGTGCTGCAGCCGTTCCATCAGCAGGCGGCGGTTCGGCAGGTTGGTCAGCGGGTCGTAATTGGCCAGCCGCGCGATCTCCCCCTGCGCCATCTTCTGCTCGGTGATGTCGGCCAGCGTGCCGACGTAGTGGGTGATGGCGCCGCGCGCGTCCTCGACGGCGTTCACCGTCAGCCATGCATGCAGCTCGTCGCCGCCGCGGCGCGCGACGCGCACCTCGCCCTGCCACTTGCCCTCGCGCTCGACCGCAGACCAGGTGGCCTGCAGCGCCGCGCCGCCGTCGTCGTGCACGAACACATCGGGCAGCTCATTGCCGGCAAGTTCGAAGGCCTGGTAACCGGTCATGCGGGCAAACGCCTCGTTGGCGTTGAGCACCCGGCGCTCGGCGTCGGTGACGAACATGCCTTCCTGCGACTGGAACACGATCGCCGCGATCCGCTGCGCGCGCTCGGTTTCCTTGCGCGCCGTGATGTCGGTTGCTATGCCACAGAGGGCATAGATGCTGCCGTCGGCGCGCCGCAGCGGCGCCTTGGTCGACAGCAGCGTAACCGTGCGCTCGCCGTCGCTGATGTCCAGCTCCTCGGACACCACGTGCTCGCCCTGCTCGATAACGCGGATGTCGGTCTCGGCGCTCTGCTCCGCGAAAGTGGGGCCGAAAAGCTCCTGGGTAGTGTGCCCGATCATCTGGTCGGCCGATTTCCCGGCCAGCTCGCATGCCGCCCGGTTCACGTACTGCAGCCGGAGATCGCGGTCCTTGATATAGACGATGCTGTCGGTGCCGTCGAGGATCGCGCTCAGCTTGCCCTCGCTTTCGGTCAGCGCGCTGGTCTTCTCCCTGATCCGCTTGCGCAGCACAAGCGTGGCCAGGATCGCCGAGCCCAGCATGCCGCCGGCCGCGGCCAGCGCCCACCAGTACAGGACCGGCACCTGCGAGCGCAGGGTCCTGGTATGCCAGCGGTTGAGAATGTCGAAGTAGACCGAGTCGGGGTCATGCTGCCAGTCGCTGAGATAGCGGTCGATGGTGGCCAGCGTTTTCTGTTGGTAGCCCTTCCTGGAGGCGAAGTACAGCTGGGTGGGTTCGAAGGTGATCGGGGTCTGCGCCAGCTTGTATTTTTCGGCGTGCATGTCACCATAGTATTTACTGGCCGTGACCGCATGCACCTCGCCGGAGGCGGCCCACTCGAACGCGATGTCGTTGGTGGCAGCAGGCACCAGCTCGGCGTTCACCCCATACTGGGGCAGCAGGCGGGTAAGGATATCTTCCTGGATGGAGCCGGCCAGCACGCCAATGCGCTTGCCCTGGAGGTCGAGCAGCGAGGTGATCGATTCGTCCTTGCGGCGATACACCAGCGACCAGTTGAACAGCGCCGGCCGCTGGTGAAAGGAGAATTCGCGCTCGCGCTCGGGCGAACGCGCCATGTCGGGGACCAGGTCGAGCTGCCCGTCGCGCAGCATCTGCATGCAGGATTCCCAGGCACATTCGACGTAGCGCACCGACCATTTCTCGCGCTTGGCGATTTCGCCCAGCAGGTCGACGAAGATGCCGCTGGCCCGGCCGGATGCGTCGACGAACACCTTGGGCGCATTCGAATATACGCCCACCATCAGCGTCGAGTTGCCCTTGACCGCACCCGACAGCAAGGCGGCGGCAAGGGCGCAGCTAAACAGGATTCCCAACAGCCGATAACGCACAAGTCCTCCAATCGACTACAAGGTCGCTGGCGGGCTGATGCTGGTTCCGGGGGGAAGGCCGGGCAAGGACTTACTCTTAGCGCGGGTCAATATCAGCGGGGCCGCGCCAGCGGGCGTCGACTCCTGCATCAATATATCCGATAAGCCCTGACCAGCCCTGTCCCGTTAACACTTGTTTTTGATCAAGGTTGTTGCATATATAAATACAACAGATCGCCGGGAAAATGGCCACGACCGGGCCCTTGGGTTTGACTATTTTTCCGGCCCACCCATATACTCATTCATGTAGGAAAACCGACAACATGATCGTCCGTTTTCCCATCGGTGTCCTGCAAAAACAAGCACTAATAACTGGAGAAAGTATGCAAATTAAATATATCGTGGCCGCCATCGCCGCCGCAATCCCCCTCTTTGCATCCGCAGCCGATACCGCGGTCCAGCTGTACGGTATCGTCGACATGGCGCTGGCCCGCGAAGACGCGGATGCCCCAGGCGTCGAAAGCACCACCAAAATGCATGCTGGCCGCGAGGCGAACCGCTTCGGTTTCCGTGGCACCGAAGACCTGGGCAATGGCCTGACCGCCATGTTCAACCTGGAAGGCGGTTTCGACGCCAGCACCGGTATCGGTGACTCGGCGCTGTTCGGCCGCCGCGCCGTTGTCGGCCTGCAAGGCGGGTTCGGCGAACTGACCCTGGGCCGCGAATACACCCCGCTCGACAACGTCAGCGGCGCGACCACCACCATGGGCCAGGGCTACTACGGCAGTAACCTGAACGCATTCACCCAGGGCGGCATGACCCGCCGCATCAGCAACTCGATCAACTACAAAACCGTCGCCACCTCGGGCTTCCGCCTGAGCGCCGCGGTCGGCCTGGGAGAGAACCCGGTGTCGGGCCCGTCGAACAACTACTACGGCATCGGCGCCGACTACAAGAACGGTCCGCTGTTCGTCGGCGCTGGCTACGGCCAGACCGAGCGCGCTGCCGGCGACGACAAGGAATACATCGTCGGCGCGGCCTACAAGATCGGCATCGCCGAGCTTAAGGCAAACTACATGCGCCACAACCGCGCCAGCGACAACAACACCTTCACCCAGATCAACGCGGGCGTCGGTTTCGGCATGGGACCGGGCACCCTGTTCCTGGGCGTGCAGCAGAACGAATTCGACCTCGGCGGCAAGGGCCGTGGCGTGGCTGCCGCCTATCAGTACAACCTGTCGAAGCGCACCTTTGTGTACGCATCGGTCGGCTACCTGAAGAACGACAGCCAGTCGACCTTCGCGCTGGCATCCACCGGAAGCCAGGTGACCCCGCCGGCGACTGCCTTCGGCGCCGACCCGCGCGCCGTGGCGATTGGCGTGCGCCACGCATTCTGACCGGGACGGACTGCAAACAGAAAAGCCACCTTCGGGTGGCTTTTTTGTTTTTCACCATACGTCGACTCAGGACGATCGCGCCACAATGGACGCTCGGTATGGATCCCAGCCTTCGCTGGGATGACAGTACCGGATGACGGGTTTAATGCCCGTGCTGCTTTTCGTATTCTTCGGCTTCGGCCTTGTTGGCGTGGACGATACCATCCGGATGCTCCGGAGGCGTGTAGAGCGTGTACAGGCGCATCGGTTCGCTGTCGGACGTATTGATCACGTTATGCTCGGTGCCGGCCGGGATCACCACCGCGACGCCGTCTTCCAGCGCATGCTTTTCGCCGCCGAGGATGGCGACGCCCTGCCCCGCTTCGATCCGGATGAACTGGTCATGGCCCTCATGGTGCTCCATCCCGATTTCTTCGCCGGGCTGGAGCGTCATGATGACCAGCTGGCTGCGCTTTGTGGTGTACAGGACCTCTCGGAAATTATTCCCCGCAAGCGTCTTCTCCTCGATATTGATGCTATAGCCGGACATGCTTCCTCCTGTGTGTGATTGCGCCTCCATCGGCGTAGTGCGGACGATTGTATAAGAGGCCCGCATTTGATGCGGGACCGCTGGTCATCCGCTGATTTTGGAAAGGTAGTAGGCGGCGAGGAAGCCGACGACGGCGATCATGCCGGCGTAATTCTGCGCGACCTGGAAAGCTTCGGGGATCATGGTGTCGACCAGCATCGCGAGGATGGCGCCGGCGGCGAGCGCCATAGTCGCCGCGACGACCTGTTCGGAAAAGCCGATGAACAGCAGGTTGCCGAGTCCCGCCGCGACGCCGTTCAGGATAGCGATGCCGCCCCACACCCCGAACACGTAGAAGGCTGACCGGCCGGCCTTCTTCATCCCGGCCGCGCTGGACAGGCCCTCCGGGATGTTCGACATGAAGATCGCGGCCACGGCGACCAGGCTGACGGTTTTACTGGCGATCATGCTCACCCCGATCACGATCGCTTCAGGGATGCCGTCGATCAGGGCACCCAGCGCAATCGCCATGCCGCTGCCGTGTTCCTCCTCTTCCGATGGCTGCTGCTGTCCGGACAGCTTGCGGGCGGCGGCGCCCCGGTAGCTGAGGTACCAGTTCGCCGCGGTGAAGATCATGGCGCCGGCGAGGAAACCCACCGCGGCCGCGACGAAACCGCCGCGCTTGTGCGCCTCCTCGACCAGGTCGAACGACAGCGCGGAGATCAGCACGCCGCTGCCGAAGGCCATGATCGCGGCAATCGCCTTGTGCCTGATATTGGTGAAGAAGCCGATCAGCGCGCCGATCACGAGGGCGGAACCGGCCAGCAGTCCCCACAATCCAGCCTGCAGCCAAATTGGTAACGTCGACATGCGCCCTCCCGCGTTTTTGCAGGTAATTGTAGACACGAAACGGGACGGGCCGCGCGAGGCAGGAAGTCACCGCAGCGCAGGCTGGATCCATTGAGGGCCTGCCTGGGTGACAGCGCCGACTCCGGACGCCGGGCATGGACCCCAGCCTTCGCTGGGGTGACGGTCCTAGAGCTGGTGGCCAAGAAAAAAGCCACCGTGAAGGTGGCTTTCGTTTTACCAGAAGATGACGCGCTGCTCGGGCGGCAGGTACATCTTGTCGCCTTCCTTGACTTCGAAGGCTTCGTAATAGCCAGGGTGGTTGCGCAGGCTGCCGTTGACGCGGAATTCGGCCGGCGAATGCGGGTCCGATTTGACCTGCGCGATCAGGCTAGGATCGCGGGCCTTGCCGCGGCGCGCCTGCGCCAGTCCCATGAACAGGCGCTGCTCGCCGGTGAAGCCGTCGATCACCGGGGCCGGCTTGCCGCCCAGCGAAATCCGGTAGGCGCGGCTGGCCATGATCGCGCCGGCGTTGTCGGCGATGTTCTCGCCCAGCGTCAGTTCGCCGTTGATGGTGTAGCCCGGCAGCGGGCTGTAGGCGCCGTACTGGGCCACCAGCACCTTGCCGCGCGCCGCGAACTTCTCGCGGTCGGCGTCGGTCCACCAGTTGCGCAGGTTGCCGTCACCGTCGAACTGCGAGCCCTGGTCGTCGAAGGCGTGGCTGATCTCGTGGCCGATCGAAATGCCGACGGCGCCGTAGTTGACGGCCGGTTCGGCGTTGGCGTCATACAGCGGATACTGCAGGCGCGCGGCCGGGAACACCACTTCGTTCAGTTCCGGGTTGTAGTACGCATTGACCGTCTGCGGCGTCATCGCCCACTCCTTGCGGTCGACCGGCTTGCCCAGCTTGCCCACCGCACGCTGGTGCGCGAACTCGCGCGCGCGCAGCACGTTGCCCACCAGATCGCCGCGCGCCACCGTGAGCTTGCTGTAGTCGCGCCACTGGTCCGGGTAGCCGACCTTGACGCTGATCTTCGACAGCTTGATGTGTGCTTGCTGCTTGGTTTCCGGCGACATCCACTCGAGCGTGTCGATGCCTTCCTTGAAGGCGGCCAGGAAGTTCTTCACCATGGTCTCGACCTGCTGCTTGCGCTCGGCCGGGAAGTGCTTGGCGACGTAGGCCTTGCCGACCACTTCGCCCAGCGAGCGATTGACTTCGGCGATGGCACGCTTTTGCAGCGGCCGATTGACCTTGGCGCCCGAGAGCACGGTGCCGCGGAAGGCGAAGCTCTCGTCCACGAAGGACTGCGACAGGAACGGGGCGTAGGCGCTGATCAGGCGGAACTCGAAGTACGACTTCCACACCGGCAGCGGGGTTGCTTCGATGATGCCATCGAGCTTGGCGAGGTAGGTTGGCTGGCTGACGATGACCGTGTTGACCTTGCCGGCGGCGCCGATGCCCTTCAGGTAGCCCTGCCAGTCGAAGTGCGGCATCAGGGCGGCCAGTTGCGCCATGTCGAGCTTGTTGTAGCCCTTGACCGGGTCCCGGTTTTCGACCGCGCTCCACTGCGCGGTGGCGATGTCGGTTTCCAGCGCCAGGATGCGCGCCGCTTCGGCCGCGACATCCTTGTGGCCGGCCAGCGTCAGCATGTTTTCAACGTGGGTCTGGTATTTGGCGCGGATGTCGGCCAGCTTGGCGTCGTCGGCGCTGAGGTAGTAGTCGCGGTTCGGCATCCCGAGGCCGGACTGGCTGATATCGACCACGTAGCGGGTCGACGCCTTGTTGTCCTGGTGGACGTACATGTCGAGCGGCGCACCGGCGCCGATACGGGCGAAGTGCGCGCTGAGCGCGGCGATCGACTTCTTGTCAGAGAGCGCGGCGATGCGCGCCAGCTCGCCCTTCAACGGAGCCAGGCCAAGCTCGTCGCGGCGCTTCTCGTCCATGTAGCTGGCATAGAAGTCACCCATCTTCTGCGCGTCGGAGCCGGCCTTGCGGGTCTTGTCCTGGTCGGCGGCCTCGATGATGTCGCGTACCTGCTGCTCGACCTTGTCCTGCGCGATGCTGAACGCGCTCCAGCTCGAGCGGTCGGCCGGAATCTCGGTGTCGCGCAGCCAGGCGCCTTGCGAATAGCGGAAAAAGTCATCCTGCGCGCGCATGCCCTTGTCGATGGCGGCGGTGTCCACGCCCGACGCGAGCTGGGTTGGCGCAGCGGTGGCTGCTGCCGTCGCCGGGGCCTGATGCGGGTTGGCGTAGGCGCTGCCGGCAATCAGGCCGGCGATCAGGGTGCTGCACAGGGAACGCTTCATCTCTTTTCTCTCTACCTTGTTATGTTTGGCTCGGCGCTAAACCGAATGGCGGATGCTAATTGAAAACCATGGATGAGCCAAGGCCAAAACGATATGCATGAGATTGCGTTTGCGACAACAGTCGTGTTAATACCGACACAATCGGTTAAGGTTTGCTGACAGCTTATTTGAACACCTATATAGTGTTTCGAACAAGCAAACCTTGATTCCGCGTCGATAACGCGCGGGGCCGCCCTTTTGAGACCTCGTGCCAGCGTATAAAGACATCGCCCATTGGCGGACCCAGATTTTCTCCCGAATGCTGTCGATCGTGGCCGTGCTGGGCACCATCGCCGCGATCCCGAGCATGGCGCTGGCGTACAGCCAGGGGCTGTACATCCTGATCGTCATGGATACGCTGGCGCTCGGCTGGATCATCGGGCTGTGGCGCCTCAGGCGCCTGCCGTACAAGCTACGTGTCGTTAACTTCCTCGCTGTCCTCTTCCTGATCGGCGTTGGCCTGATGCTCACCGTCGGGCCGGTCAGCCAGATTTTCCTCCTTGCGCCCCCGGTGATGGCCACAGTGCTGCTCGGGACCCGCCCGGCCCTTGCGACCCTGAGCATCAGCGCACTGACCATCCTCGTTTTGAGCCTGACGGGGCACGCCAAGCTTTATGTCACCGGCCTGCCGGACTATGCGCTGGCGCCGTCGCTGGTCGTCACCCTGAACTACCTGTGCGTGGCGATGATGATTACCTTCTCGTGCGACGCCCTGCTGCGCCGGCTCGCCAAATCGAACGAGAACCTGCAGAGGTTTGCCGACTCGCTCGAACAGGGTCAGGGCGACCTGCGCCAGCTCAATTCGACGCTGCGCCTGAATTCCGCGGCGCTGGCGCGCATGAACGACCTGGTGGTGATCGCCAAGGTCGCCGACGGTCCGGGCACCGGTCATCCGATCATCTTCGCCAACGATGCCTTCGTGCGGCACACCGGTTTTACGGTCGACGAGATCATCGGCAAAGGCATGCTGCTGCTGCACGGCGCGGAAACCGACCTGGATGAAGTCCAGCGCATCATGGATGCCATGGAACGGGTCCAGCGCGTGACCGCGCAGCTGATCATCTACACCAAGGCCGGCGATCCGTTCTGGATCGAGATGGAGATGGTGCCCTTTGCGAATGAAGGCGGCATCAATACCCACTGGGTGGCCGTGGGGCGCGATATCACCGAGCGCAAGAAGTCGGCCAAGGAGATCCATCGCCTGGCGTTCTACGACGTGCTGACCGGGCTGCCGAACCGCCGCATGCTGATGCACCGCCTTGAACAGCTGCTCGCCCGCGCGCAAGCCGGCGCAGGATACGGCGCCGTGATGTTCATCGACCTCGATCACTTCAAATTCATCAACGATGCGCGCGGCCACGCCACCGGCGACGCCTTCCTGCGCGGGGCCGCCGAACGCCTGGAACGGCTGATGCGAAGCGAGGATACGGTGGCACGCCTGGGCGGCGACGAGTTCGTCGTACTGCTGGCGGACATCGGCTACGAAACGGGAACCGCGACGCGGGCCGCGCTGATGGTCGCAGAAAAAATCCGCAGTGCGCTCACGCAGGGCTTCGAGATCGACGGCCAGGTCTACACCTCGTCGGCCAGCATTGGCGTCTCTCTACTACCGCGGCCGGGCCAGACCGTCGAGGACCTGCTGCGCGAAGCGGATACGGCGATGTACCGCGCCAAGGCCGAGGGTCGCAACACCATCGTCTTCTTCGAAGCCCAGATGCAGGCCGACACCGAGCACCGGTTGATGCTGGAACGTGAGCTCGGCGCCGCGATGGAAAACGGTGAGCTGGCCATGCACCTGCAATTACAGGTCGATAGCGATGCGGTTCCGACCGGCGCCGAGCTGCTGATGCGGTGGAAGCGCGCCGACGGCTCGATGACCCCGCCGGACGTGTTCATCCCGGTCGCGGAGGCCACCGGCCTGATCGTCCAGATCGGCCACTGGGCACTGCGTCAGGCCTGCTTTGCCTGGCTGGAGCTGGAGGCAGCGGGCCATGCGATGCCGCTGTCGGTCAACGTGAGCCCGCAGCAGTTCCGCCAGCCGGACTTCGTGGACCAGGTACGTTTCATCCTCGAGGAGACGGGCGCGCCGGCGGACCAGCTGATCTTCGAGGTGACCGAAGGCCTGCTGATCGACAACCTCGACAAGACCATCGCGCGCATGCACGAACTGGCGGCGATGGGGATCCGCTTCTCGATCGACGACTTCGGCACCGGCTACTCCAACCTCGGCTACCTGAAGCGCATGCCGCTGTACGAACTGAAGATCGACCGCAGCTTCATCAACGACATTCCGGGCGACGCGAACGGCGTGGCGATTGTGCAGTCGATCCTGGCGATGGCGGGCCACCTCGGCCTGCGCGTGGTCGCGGAAGGCGTCGAGACCCGGGAGCAGGCGCGCTTCCTCGAAGCGAACGGCAGGCCACAGATGCAGGGTTACCTGTTCGGACGACCAGGCACCCTCCCCGCCCTCGTGTCCGCGCTCAATGCGCAACGCGACTCGGTTATCGCCACAATCTAACTCTTTCACCGCAAAATGTGGAACCGTCATCCCAGCGCAGGCTGGGATCCATATTGAGTGGGCGTAAAGGCACCATCTTTCATGAGCCATTACGCCGCTGCGAACGAAACGGAGAACAAATGACTTTCGACCTAATGGTATTCGCCCCCGAGTCGGCACCGTCGAAGCGAGCCGCCTTTCTTGACTGGTACGACCAACAGACGGATTGGGCACACGACCTGGCCTACAATAATCCAGCCATTTCCACACCGGCGCTGCAGGCTTTCTTCACCGACCTGTCAAGCGAGTTTCCCGCTGCGCCCGACGACTCGGATGAAGCAGTTGGAACTGAATACACCATTGGGCCCGCGCTGATCTACCTATCGTTCCATGACTGGGACAGCATTGACCGCGCCCACGAGACCGTTTTCAGGCTCGCCGCGAAGCACGGGCTTGGGTTTTTCGACGTCAGTTCCGACCTTGCAGAAGTCTGGCTGCCCGACAATAAGGGTGGCTTGCGCATCGCCCACTCCGATTAACCTGACACAGCATTGGCACGAATTGCGGGGCATGGAGGAACTTGCGCCAAACCTCAGCGACCCGCTGAAACCAAACTCAGAAACAAAAAAGCCACCCGAAGGTGGCTTTTTCGTTTGTTCTGGCGGAGAGGGTGGGATTCGAACCCACGGTAGGGGGACACCCTACGCCTGATTTCGAGTCAGGTACATTCGACCACTCTGCCACCTCTCCAGGTTACTGCAGCAACGGTGGTCGCCGTTGGAAGTCCAAGATTATAGCAGGCCTTCCGGAAAATGGAAGAGCAATCTCAGCAATTATTTACTTTGCGGGAACAAGACGCTCGAGGCCGCCCATGTATGGACACAGGACCTCGGGAATGATGACCGAGCCGTCCGCCTGCTGGTAGTTTTCCAGCACGGCGACCAGGGTGCGGCCGACTGCCAGGCCGGAGCCGTTCAGGGTGTGCACCAGTTCCGGCTTGCCGGCGGCATTGCGGAAGCGCGCCTGCATGCGGCGGGCCTGGAACGATTCGGTGTTCGACAGCGACGAGATCTCGCGGTAGGTGTTCTGCGCGGGCAGCCAAACTTCCAGGTCGTAGGTCTTGGCGGCGCCGAAGCCCATGTCGCCGGTGCACAGCGACATCACGCGGTACGGCAGGCCTAGGTTCTTGAGGATGGTTTCGGCCTGGCCGACCATTTCTTCCAGCGCTTCGTACGATTTCTCCGGATGCACGACCTGCACCAGTTCGACCTTGTCGAACTGGTGCTGCCGAATCATGCCGCGGGTGTCGCGGCCGTAGCTGCCTGCCTCGGAGCGGAAGCACGGGGTGTGCGCGGTGATGCGGATCGGCAGTTCGTCGGCGGCCACGATTTCGTCGCGCACCAGGTTGGTCAGCGGGACTTCGGAGGTCGGGATCAGGTACAGGGCCTCGCCCTCACCTTCCTGGCCGCCCTTCTTGACCGCGAACAGGTCCTGTTCGAACTTCGGCAGCTGGCCGGTGCCGCGCAGCGAGTCTGCGTTGACGATGTACGGGGTAAAGCACTCGGTGTAGCCGTGCTGTTCGGTGTGCGTGTTGAGCATGTACTGCGCCAGCGCGCGGTGCAGGCGGGCGATGCCGCCCTTCATGACCGAGAAACGCGAACCGGTGATCTTGGCCGCGACGTCGAAGTCGAGGCCGAGTGCGGCGCCGACGTCCACGTGGTCTTTGACTTCGAAGTCGAAGGTGCGCGGGGTGCCGACCTTGCGCACTTCGACGTTGCCGGATTCGTCTTTGCCGACCGGGACGGAAGCGTGCGGGATGTTCGGCACCGCTTCCATGAATTCCGCCAGTCGGGCTTGCACGACCGTGAGGGCCGCTTCGTTGTTCTTCAGTTCGTCGCCAAGGCCTGCTACTTCCGCCATGACTGCACTGGTGTCTTCGCCTTTGCCCTTCAACATGCCGATCTGCTTGGACAGCGAGTTGCGCTTGCCTTGCAGTTCTTCGGTGCGCGTCTGAATCGCCTTGCGCTCGCCTTCGAGGGCGTTGAACGCGTCCACGTCGAGCGTGAATTTGCGGCTGGCCAAGCGTTCTGCGACGGTGTCGATGTCTTTGCGGAGAAGTTGGATGTCGATCATATTAATAGCGTGGTGTTGTTGCTGCGGGTTGCGCCATGCCGAAATGGCAAACGTACAGTTTAACCGATTCCTTCCGCTCTGGCATCCCTGCTGAGCCTGTCGTTCTTGACAACAAACAAGCCCACGGCAGCGCCATTCACTATGATGGATCGTCCTCCTAGCTGGAAGCACCCATGCCCTCCGCCGCGCTCCCGGTCATGTTCAGCGTCGCCCTTGCCCTACCCGGCCCCACCGCTGCGCCGACGCCCGGATCGCCGCTCGCCATCGCCCAGCTCCATCAGGAATGTGTTCGCCCTGCCCTGTTAGCCACCCCACCAGATATGGACGGCGGCATGGCGAGCTACAGGATCGAGGTGCGCGGCCAACGGTTTGAGGTCATGGTGGAGGAACGGGCAAACTTTGCGCTAACCGACCGGGCCGGAAATACCCTGGCGATCGTCAAAGTGGATCGTCCACCCGCGCTGTCATTCGCGCAGCAGGCCGAGTGGCGCCAACGCTGGTTGCGGGACGTGGCGGAACGTGTTGACGCGGTGGTCGAATATCAGGTGCTCGCCGGCGATGCGCGGCTACTGACGATCAATCGGCGCAAACCGGGAGGGAAGTTCCTGGGCATATCGCTGCTGGTGGATCAGCGGCGCCAGGTGCTGGTTCAGTGGGAGTGGCCGAGGTCGGGATCGGTCGCCAACCTCGAACAGGCGCGCGCGGTGCAGTCATCCGTGTGGAACCGGCTGATTCCCTGCATGCTGGATGCGGCGCGTTGACGGGGACCGCGCCGGCTGGCGCCGCCCCCCATGTGCTACACGACGGTCAGAAAGTGAACGAGGTTGGCTTCGAGTCTTCTTTCACAGCAGCGATCTCGATGTTCGCGCCCTTCGCCACCTTCACCAGGCCAGCCATCAGGCCGCCGGAGTCTTTCATCACTTTGGCCAGGATTGGCAGTGCATCCTTGACCGGACCGATCTTGGTCAGGTTCATTGGGTTGCTGCCAGCTTTCTGGATGATCGACTGACCGGTTTTGGTCAGGCCAACTGCCTGCAGGCCGCCGATCGCGAAGTTGGTCAGTGCGGTGCCGACCATCTTTTTCTTGG
Source organism: Telluria sp. (assembly GCA_035759315.1). Lineage (GTDB taxonomy): Bacteria > Pseudomonadota > Gammaproteobacteria > Burkholderiales > Burkholderiaceae_D > Telluria. The sequence goes on from DASTVB010000079.1 coordinate 22,518, forward strand.
CGGCGTCCAGTGCCTTCATTTCGGCTTCCAGCTTGCCGCCTTCGACCATGCGGGTCAGGTTTGCGGTGCCGGACTCGATCAGTTCTGCCTGCTTGGCCTGCTTCTCTTTAGCGTTGGTCATCTTTTCCGACGATTCCCAATCGG
>DASTVB010000080.1:0-13066 GCA_035759315.1 Telluria sp.
GAAGCATGTCGTCGCCCGGCATCGGCTCCCAGCGGTTCTCGTTCCGCACCAGGAAGCGGTAGCGGTCCGGCGCCGCCTCGAACACCACCTGGCGGTTGCGCACGATGGCTTCGTCGCGCGCCAGCTGGAGCAGCAGCGCGATGCGTTGCGCTTCCTTTTCCAGCTCCTCGCGCGGAGCCGGCACGATGTTCAGCGATACCATGCCCAGGGCGATCCCGATGATCACCATGACGACCATCAGCTCCACCAGGGTGAAGCCGCGCGCCGCCTTCCGGGCATTCATCTTATTCCCAGGAGCCGACGTCGGCGTCGTCCCCGGTGCCTCCACGCTGGCCGTCCGCACCCCACGAGAAGATGTCGGCCTCGCTGTGGATACCCGGCGACAGGTACTGGTACGGGTTGCCCCACGGGTCGTTCGGCAGCTTCTCGATGTAGCCGCCGCCCTTCCAGCCGTTGGCGGCCGGGCCGGTGGTCGGCTTGACGACCAGTGCCTGCAGGCCCTGTTCGGTGGTCGGATAGCGCTGGTTGTCCAGCTTGTAGAGCTGGAGCGCGGTCTTGAGCTTGGTGATGTCGGTGCGGGCGGCGGTCACCCGCGCCTCGCCGGTACGGCCCAGCAGCTTGGGGACCACCAGCGCGCCGAGGATGCCGATGATCACGACCACGACCATGATTTCAACGAGCGTAAAGCCGCGCTGGAGGCGGGTTCTGACAGTGTGCATAGTTCTCGTCTTTTACAAAAGGTGGAAGAGTATAACCATTTTCACGGCTGGGCTACCGCACGCATGGCGGGAGATTTTTCGACGAACGGGGCGATCCCGAGTTCCTTGTGCACTTCGGACGGAATCACCAGGTGGCCGCGCGTGATCACCGCCGCGACCTTGCGGATGTCGCCGATGCTGCGGGTCGGGTCGCCATCCACCAGCACCAGGTCGGCCAGCTTGCCCGGCGCGACCGAGCCGCGCTCGTGCGAGGTCATGGTGTATTTTGCGCCGTTTTTGGTCGCGACCTGCAGCGCCTGGGCCGGGGTCAGGCCGGCCTTGACCAGCATTTCAAGCTCGGCCTGCAGCGTGAAGCCGGCCATTTCGTCGGTGCCGGCCACGATCGGAACGCCCGCCTTGTACAGGCGGCCGACGAATTCGACCATCTTGGCGTACGACTTTTCGTAGCGCGCCAGCGTTTTGTCGTCGGGGATTTTCATGGTGCCGACCCGGAAGCCGCGCGCCACGTCCGGCGGCATGTGGTCGGCCACCGCCGCGAACGGCTCGTTCATGTCGCCGTCCTTCTGCTTCAGGAAGGCGAAGGTGGCCAGGGTCGGGTCGATGACAGTTTGTTTCATTTTCAGCCTCGAAATGAAATTTTTGATCATCGGCGAATCGAAGTCCAGTCCCGCTGTTTTCTCGGACGGCAGCACGAAGCGCTCCAGCGTGCGAGTCTCGGTCTGCGGCGTGGCCAGGAAGTTGAGCATCACCTGGTTGATGTGGTTGATCTCGTCGAAGCCCGCGTCCAGCGCCTCGAACGCGCGCAGCCCGGCCGGGATATGGCCGGACACACGCAGCCCGCGCGAGTGCGCGTACGCCACGGTGTCCTTGAGCAGCGTCGGCGGGAAGGAGTTGTACACCTTGATCTGCGGGTAGCCGTGGCGCGCGTACCAGTCGATCGCGTCCTTGGCTTCGGCCAGCGTCTTGATCACGAAGCCGTTGTTGGCCGAATACGGGCTTGCGCCTTCCAGGAAGCCGGCCGGCACTACGTGTGGCCCGAACAGCCGGCCATTGGCGGTGTCGTCCATGATCGACTGCAGCTGCTCGTTGTCGTTGCCCATGTCGCGCACGGTGGTCACGCCGGCGGCCAGGTTCAGTCCACCTTCCCAGCGTCCCACGTGGCCGTGCATGTCGAACAGGCCGGGCAGCAGGATGCGGCCGGCGGCGTCGATCTCGGTGTACGGGCCTTTCGACTTCGAACCGGCCGGCAGCACCGCCGTGATCCGGCCGCGCAGCACGTACACGTCGGACTGCCTGGTCAGCACCGCCTTGTCGCTGTCGAAGATGCGCGCGTTGCGCACGATGGTCAGGCCCGGCAGCGGATGCATCAGCTTTTCCGCCATCTGCAGCAGCATGCCGGCTTCGGCCGCCTTCTGGCGCTCGGTCATCGGCTTGACTGCGTCGTGCCAGCCCTCCTCCACCAGTTCGGCGTAGCCCGGGTAGATGGTCGCGAACATGCGAGGCGCGCTGCCGGTGGTGGCCCACACGAACTGCGGGCGCAGGCCGATGCCGGTCTGCGCGATCAGCTGCACCTTCTGCTTGCGGCCGTCGGCGGCGGTGACTTCGAGTTCTTCGATCGTGCGCTGCGTCAGTGTCCCGGTCGGCAGTAGCGGCAGCGCGCCGCCGCGCGCGGCGATCGCCCCGATCGAGGCCGACATCGGCTCCATCGAGGCGTTGAGCGGCACGTACATCGCGCCGCCCTCGATCTTGCGGCTGCCGCGCTCCGTGGTCGAATGCCAGCTGGCGACGCCGTCCTTCACTTCGAAGTGCTCGTCCACCACCGCGCCGTAGGTGGAATTGCCCTTGACCGAGTATTCGGCCAGCGTGCCGTCCGGCGCGTAGCGGATGCGCTCGGTCAGCTCCGGCCCGCGGCCGTTGTCCTTGAAGATGTACTTGACCTGCGTGACCCCGTCGTCGCCCCGCTGCACCACCTGTTCGCCGGCGCGCTTGCCGTTGTCGACGTAGATGTCGTAACGGATGGTGCTCGAGGCGTGCGCGGTACTGAAGCCTGCTGCCAGCAGCAGGGCGAGGATGGTGGGTTTCATCGGGTCTCCGTGTTGTAGTTGTGGTGTTCAAAAGGCGGGGGACAGTCCCGGGGGGACAGTCCCCGGTCTTTGCATGTCGGGCAGTTGGGGTCGCGGGCGACGGCGATGGTTGTCCACTCCATGCGGCGGCCGTCCAGCATCGACAGGCGGCCAACCAGCGGCTCGCCGGCGCCGGTGATCAGTTTGAGCGCTTCGGCCGCCTGCATCGAACCGGCGATGCCGACCAGCGGCGCGAATACGCCCATCGTGCTGCAGGCGGCGTCCTCGAAGCGCTGCCCTTCCGGGAACAGGCAGGCGTAGCAAGGCGAGGCGGCGTCGCGCGGATCGTAGACAGTGAGCTGGGCGTCGAAACGGATCACGGCGCCCGACACCAGCGGTACGCCGTGTTCGAAGCAGGCGCGGTTGAGCGCGTGGCGGGTGGCGAAGTTGTCGCAGCAGTCCAGCACCACGGTGGCGCCGCGCACCAGTTCGGACAGTCTTTCGGCGCCGGCGCGCTCGCGCAGCGCAATCACTTCGATCGCCGGATTGATCGCCAGCAGGGCGTCGCGCGCCGAATCGACCTTGGCGCTGCCGACGCGCGCGCTGGTGTGCACGACCTGGCGCTGCAGGTTGGTCAGGTCGACGTCGTCGCCGTCCACCAGCGTGATGCGGCCGACGCCGGCCGAGGCCAGGTACAGCGCGGCCGGCGAACCGAGGCCACCGGCGCCGATCACCAGCGCGTGCGCAGCGAGGATCTTTTCCTGCCCTTCGATGCCGATGTCGTCGAGCAGGATGTGGCGCGAGTAGCGCAGCAGCTGTTCGTCGTTCATCGGCGCGGCTTATTTGCCCGTGGCCGCGGCAGGCGCCGGGAGCGCGGCGACCTTGGCCGGCGCCGCCGTCTTCGACAGCTGGACCGGCTGGCCCTTGAAGTGCCGGATCGCCTGCGCCAGCTGGAAGTCGCCGGGCGTGCCGTAGTCGAACGGCTTGCGGTCGCGCAGCAGCGCCAGCGCGCGCTGTTCCTGCTCCACCGGGTCGCGCAGCGTGCGCGCCGCTTCCGGCGTGACCTTGTTGGACAGGTGCTTGTCGAGGTCCGCCTCGCGCATCAGCAGCGCGTCGAAGGCGTCGCCCTCGGCGGTTTCGTCGACCCGCAGGTCGGGCACGATGCCCTGCGCCTGGATCGAGCGGCCTTTCGGCGTGTAGTAGCGGGCGGTGGTGAGCTTGATCGCAGTGTCGTCGGTGAGCTGGCGCAGCGTCTGCACCGAGCCCTTGCCGAAGGTCTGCGAGCCCATCACGATCGCGCGCTTGTAGTCCTGCAGCGCGCCGGCCACGATCTCCGACGCCGAAGCCGAACCGGCATTCACCAGCACCACCATCGGTACGGTCTTGAGCTGCGCCGGCAGCCTGGCCAGCGGATCGTCCTCGCCCGGCTCGATGTAGTGCTCCTTGCGGCCGTAGTAGACCTGGTTCGACTCCGGCACCTGGCCGATGGTGGAGACGATCGGCTTGTCCTTGGGCAGGAAAGCCGCCGACACGCCGATCGCGCCCGGCAGCAGGCCGCCCGGATCGTTGCGCAGGTCCAGCACCAGGCCCTTGATGGACGCGTTCTTCGCATACAGTTCGCGCAGCCGCTTGGACAGCTCGGGCAGCGTATTGTCCTGGAACTGCGCCACGCGCACCCAGGCGTAGCCCGGCTCGACGAACGAGGCCTTCACGCTCTGTACATTGATTTCCTCGCGCACCAGCGTCACCGCCCACGGACGGTCCTCGCCGCGGCGCGCGATGGTCAGGGTGACCCTGGTTCCCGGTTCGCCGCGCATGCGCCTGATCGCTTCGTCCAGCGACAGGCCGCGCACCGGCCTGTCGTCCACCCGGGTGACCAGGTCGCCCGGCTTGATGCCCGCGCGCCAGGCCGGCGAATCCTCCATCGGCGCGACGATCCTGACGTAGCCGTCTTCCTCCGCCACTTCGATGCCGAGGCCGACGAACTTGCCCTCCACGCTCTCGCGCATTTCGCGGAAGTCTTCCTTGTCGAGGTACATGGAGTGCGGGTCGAGCGAGGCGACCATGCCCTTGACCGCTTCGGCCAGCAGCTTGTTGCCCTCGACCTTCTCGACATAATCGGTCTGGATCAGGCCATACACGTCCGCGAGCTGGCGCAGCTCCTCCAGCGGCAGCATGGGAACGCCGCCGGCGCGCTGCGCGAAGGCCGAAAACTGCACCGAGGCGGCAACCCCGGCCACCATGCCGATGCCCACCAGGCCAAGACTTTTCATTTTCATGCGTGGCACCCGCTTCGTCAGAACCTGACCCAGGCGGCCGGGTCAAAGGCGCGGCCGAGATGCCGCAGTTCGAAGTATAGACCCGATTCCTCGTTACCGCCGGTGTTGCCGGCGGTGGCGATGGTGTCGCCCGCCTTGACCACGTCGCCCTCGCGTTTCAGCATCGACTGGTTGTTCCCGTAGATGGACAGGTAGTCGTTGCCGTGGTCGATGATCACCAGGTTGCCGAAGCCGCGCATCCAGCTGGCGTGCACCACCCGGCCCTGCGCCACGGCGCGCACTTCCGCGCCTTCCGCGGCCTTGATGAACATGCCCTTCCAGCTCGGGCCTTCGCCGCCGCGCTTGGCGCCGAAGCGCGCCGCGATCCGGCCGGCCACCGGCGACACCATCCGGCCCTTCAGGCTGGCGAAGGCGCCGTTCGGCGCGGCCGGCGCCAGCGTCACCTGCGGCACTTCCTCTTCCACGGCGGCGGTTTTCGGCGCCTCGACGTCGTCGATCGGGTCGGTCGGCTTGAACGGAACGGTCGGCCTGGCGCCCGGCTTGGCCGCATTCTGCTTCGCCAGCCGTTCAGCTTCGGCCTTGGCCTTGGCGGCGGCGACGCGCGCGGCCTGCTGTTCCTGGCGCTTCTTCGCATCCGCGGCCGCCTTGGCCTGCTGCTCGCGGATCAGCACCGCCAGGTTGTCGACCAGGCGCGCCAGGCGCGCTTCGTCGCGCTCCAGCGTGCCGGCCTGCTTGCGCTGTGCCACCAGCTTCTGCGACAGGGTGCCCAGCAATTGGGCGCGCTTGGCGTTTTCACGCTCCAGCTGGGCCTTCTGCTGCTGCTCTTCCTGCGCGATTTCTTCCAGCTCGGTCTTGGCGTTGAGCGCCTGCTGCTGGTTGGCTTCGACCGCGGCCAGGTTGGCGCGCAGCGACGCCAGCAGGCGCGCCTTGGCCTGCGACACGTAGGCCATCAGCTGCAGGTCGCGGTTGATACGGTTCGGGTTATCGCCCGAGAGCAGCAGCTTGATGCGGTCCTCGCTGCCGGCAACGTAGTGTTCCTTGAGCAGCCGGGCCAGCTGGCGCTTCTGGGCGTCGACGGTGGCGGCCAGCTGCGCGCGCTGCTCTTCGAGGGTCTTGACCTTCAGGCTGGTGGCCGCGGTTTCCTCCGACAGCTCGCGCAGCGAGCGGTTGGCGTCCGAGATCGCCTGCTCCGACTCGGCCAGCTCGTCGGCCACGTCTTCCTTCTGGGCCTCGGTGCGGCTGATCTCCTGCTTGAGCGCGTTGAGCTTCTCGCGGATGTTTTCGCGCGACTTTTCCGCGACCGCCTTTTGTTTGGTGCGCTCGGTGGGCTTGGCCGCGAGGGCGGACCCCGCCAGCGCGACCAGGGCGGCGGCCAGCGCCGCCCGCATTGCTAGGGATTTCAAGTGCTTACTTCGCCTTACCCTGGTTCGCCACCGCGTGCATCTTGGCGGCGATCGCTTCCTGGTCGCCCAGGTAGTAATGGCGGATCGGCTTCAGGTCCGCGTCCAGCTCGTAGACCAGCGGCTGGCCGTTCGGGATGTTCAGGCCGACGATGTCGGAATCGCTGATCCCGTCGAGCATCTTGATCAGCGCGCGCAGGCTGTTGCCGTGGGCCGAGATCAGGATCTTGCGGCCGGCGCGGATCGCCGGGGCGATGTCCTCTTCCCAGGCCGGCATCACGCGCGCCACGGTGTCCTTCAGGCATTCGGTCAGCGGCACCTGCTCGCGCGGCACGTTGGCGTAGCGCGGATCGCCGAAGGAAGCGCGCTCGTCGTCCGGAGAAAGCGGCGGCGGCGGGATGTCGTAGCTGCGGCGCCAGACCAGCACCTGCTGGTCGCCGAACTTGGCCGCGGTCTCCGCCTTGTCGAGGCCCTGCAGCGCGCCGTAATGGCGCTCGTTCAGGCGCCAGTCGTTCCTGACCGGGATCCACATCAGGTCCATCTCATCCATGGTCAGCCACAGCGTGCGCACCGCGCGCTTGAGCACCGAGGTGTACGCCAGGTCGAAGGTGAAGCCCTCGTCCTTCAGGATCTGGCCGGCGGCGCGCGCCTCGGCCATGCCTTGTTCGGTCAGGTCCACATCGGTCCAGCCGGTGAATCGGTTTTCGCGGTTCCAGGTGGATTCGCCGTGACGCATGAAGACGATCTTGTACATAAGTTTCGGTCAAAAGTGGTTTAAGGTCGAAAAACGCCTTCTATTTTATAATGCGCGGATTGCGTGAACCATTGGAACTTTGTGTGAAATTTATAATCGATAACATTTTTCTCGTTGCCATTGCCGCCATTTCGGGCTTTGCCCTGATGCTACCCGCTTTCCGCGGCAGCGGCCGTCGCTCCACCCCGACTGAGGTAACGCAGTTGATAAATCGTGGTAAGACCACCATCTTGGACGTACGCGACGCTGCAGAGTACGCCAATGGGCACCTGCGCGACGCCAAACACATCCCGCTCGGAGAGCTGTCGACCCGCATTGGCGAGCTCGGCAAATCGAAGGACAAGACCGTGGTCGTCGTCTGCCAGCGCGGCAGCCGCGCCGACCGTGCGGTGCGCCAGCTGGCCGCCGCCGGATTCACGGATGTAACCAGCCTCGATGGCGGCATCACGGCCTGGCAGTCCGCGGGCTTGCCTGTAGCCAAGTAATCGAAAGGAAAGACCTATGACAGCCCAAGTACTGCTCTACAGCACAGCAATGTGCCCATACTGCGTCCGCGCCGAGCGCCTGCTGGAAGCCAAAGGCGTCACCAACATCGAAAAAATCCGCGTCGACCTCGAGCCTGACCAGCGCGTGGTGATGATGGAGCGCACCGGTCGCCGCACCGTTCCCCAGATCTACATCGGCGACACCCACGTGGGCGGCTTCGACGACCTGTACGCACTCGACCAGGCCGGCAAACTCGATCCCTTGCTGAAGGGCGAATAAGGGCCGCACCGGGGCGCCGGTGAAAGCTGTTATACGACAATTGGTTTTGATACAATTACCGTCGCGTTTTTAAAAAGCACACTCGCTACGCAGTCCGGACGGCCAGTACCGTCCCTCACTTTTCAAACGAAAGCGTTCCATGTCCGAAGAAAACCAGCAACCAGTATTCCAAATCCAACGCGTGTACCTGAAGGACATGTCGCTGGAACAGCCGAACTCGCCGTCGATCTTCCTCGAGCAGGATCAGCCGCAGATCGAAGTGTCGCTGGACGTTGGCGCAGAAACGATCGCCGACAGCATCTACGAAGCGTCCGTCACCATCACCATCACCGCCAAGGTGAAGGACAAGGTCGCGTTCCTGGTCGAAGGCAAGCAGGCCGGCATCTTCGAAGTGCGCAACGTTCCTGCGGACCAGATGGAGCCACTGCTCGGCATCGGCTGCCCGAACATCATCTACCCGTACCTGCGCGCGAACATCGCCGACGTGATCACCCGTGCCGGCTTCCCGCCAGTGCACCTGGCCGAGATCAACTTCGAAGCCTTCTACCAGCAGCGCCAGCAAGCCCTGGCACAGCAGGCGGCAGGCGCGGCGCCAGCGTCGACCGAGCAGCACTAAGCAGCACACCAGGGGGCCTTCGGGCCTGACAGGCGGCCGACGGCCGCCAACCGTCACGCCGGCACCTGCCGGCGTGTCGCGCTTATTTAGGCCAGGTCATGACCTTCACCCGCCTGATCGCAGCCATCTCCATCGTCGCCCTGGCCCCGGCCACCTGCGCGGCGGCCGATTTCCGGACCGTCGGCCCGCAGCCGGCCATCTTCTATGACGGACCTTCGCACAAGGCGCCCAAGCTGTACGTGGCGCCGCAAGGCATGCCGGTCGAAGTCGTGCTGCGCTATCGCGAATGGGTCAAGGTGCGCGACTTTTACGGCGACGCCGCCTGGACCGAAGCGACGGCGCTGGTCCCGCGCCGCAGCGTGGTGGTGCGTTTCGACGGCGTCGGCGTGTACGCCGGCGACGACACCGCCACCGAACTGCTGATGGTGGCCGACCGCGGCGTGGTGCTGGAACTGGTCGACCGCGAAATCGCCACCTGGGTCAAGGTGCGGCACAAGGACGGCATCACCGGCTACGTCAAGGCCACAGACCTGTGGGGCATCTGAAAAATCCAATGCAATCAAATCACACACCTTGCAAAGTCAGCGTGCTGGGCGCAGGCGCCTGGGGCACTGCTGTCGCCATCGCGCTCGCCGCGCGCCACGACGTCATGCTGTGGGGCCGCAGCGCCGACACCATGCGCGCCATGCAGGCCGAGCGCGAGAACGCCGCCTACCTGAAGGGCTTCCCGTTCCCGGACGGCCTGGCCGCCAGCGCCGACTTCGACGCGGCGCTCGCGCACGCGGGCGAGGAAGGCCTGCTGATCGCCGCCACGCCGGTGGCCGGCCTGCGCCCGCTGCTGGGCGCGCTCAAGGGCCGCAAGATCCCGAATATCGTCTGGCTGTGCAAGGGCTTCGAGTACGAAACCGGGCTGCTGCCGCACCAGGTGGTGGCCGAGGTGCTGGGCGACGCGGTGCCGGCGGCGGTGCTGTCCGGCCCATCGTTCGCGCAGGAAGTGGCGCGCGGTCTGCCGTGCGCGCTGACGGTGGCGTCGCAGTCGAAGGCGCTGCGCGAGCGCGTGGTCGCGGTGGTCCACGGCGCCAACCTGCGCCTGTATTCCTGCGAAGACGTGGTCGGCGTGGAAGTGGGCGGCGCGGTCAAGAACATCATGGCGATCGCCACCGGCGTGTCCGACGGGCTGGGGCTGGGACTGAATGCGCGCGCGGCGCTGATCACGCGCGGGCTGGCGGAAATCACGCGGCTCGGCACCACGCTGGGCGGTCAGGCCAGCACCTTCATGGGACTGACCGGCATGGGGGACCTGATCCTCACCTGCACCGGCGACCTGTCGCGCAACCGGCGCGTGGGACTGGGACTGGCCGAGGGCAAGAGCCTCGACACCGTGGTGTCGGAGCTGGGGCACGTGGCCGAAGGCGTGCCGTGCGCGAAGGCGGTGCGCGAACTGGCTGCGAAGCTGGGCGTGGATATGCCGCTGACGAATGCGGTGGCGCAGGTGCTGTTCGACGGCGTCGAGCCGCGGGCGATGGTGGCGACGCTGCTGGCGCGCGATCCGCGCGGCGAATAAGCGCTAGCTCTAAGACCGTCATTCCAGCGAAGGCTGGAATCCATACGCACTGGTCCGGAGTCGGTGACCCAAGCTCCCCGCAATCTCAGTATGGATCCCTGCCTTCGCAGGGATGACGGTGGTGCTGTGCGCGCGGCGTGGCACGCGGATGCTCAGCATGGGTCCCCGCGTGCGCGGGGATGACGGGTTTACCTGCTACTAAAAATTTAACAGGGGTGCAGGAGGATCGTGAGCAGTGCGACCGAATCTTCGTTCGCGCGCACCGCGTGCGGCACGCCGCCGGAGAAGTACACCATCTCGCTCGGCTTGAGCACTGTGGTCTTGCCGTAGGCGTCCACCTCCAGCTCGCCTTCCAGGCACACCAGCGACATCTCGCCCTCCACCTTATGCTCCGGCATCGGCTTGTCCTTGGTGACCACCAGCCGGATCAGTTCCATGTGCTCGGTCTTGGCCAGCGCCACCGACGTGAAAAACGCGATGTCTTCGTCGCTGCGTTTCAGCGCGATCTTCTCTCCAGATGCCGCATGTTGCAAAGCCATGGAACTCCTCCGTGTTATTCGTTACCTACCTTGACGTCCCGCAGGAATTGCACCAGCGCGAAAGCATCCTTCATCCCGCGCAGCACGTCCGGCACCAGCTCGTCCGGTTTGTTGACCTTGAGCGGCACCTCGTTCCAGACAAAGAAGCTCTTGAATTTGATGTACTCGATGTACTCGTGCTCCGGGTCGAAACCCTTGGGCGGCCGCTGCAGGCGCTCTTCCTCGGCGAGGTCGCCATAGGTTGTGCGCAAGGCCTTATTTTTGAGCACTTTTGAAAATGCTGTCGCATCGTTGGCGATTCGTTCGCGGATCGCCTTCAGCCGCGGCGGCGACGGAATGTATTCGCCGGCGCCGTATTGCAGCATGCCGTCCTTGATCTGGACGAAGTAGGTCGGCCCGGTCGCGTGGATCGGGCGGCGCAGGTCGTTCGGCGCGATCCCGGCCGAAAAGTGGGTCTTGTACGGGCTCTTGTCGTGCGAGAAGCGCACGTCGCGGTTGATCCGGAACATCGCCTTCTTGGGATTGCAGCCGGCCACCAGCGGATCGAACTTGCCCAGTTCGCGGATCAGCTGCGTGACCACCTCCAGGAACTCCTCGCGCAGGATGTCATAGCGCGGCTTGTTCATGATGAACCAGGGGCGGTTGTTGTTCTCGGAGAGTTCGTTCAGGTATTGCGTCAGGTCGCGCAGGTGCATCGGGGTCCTCTTAACGGGCACGCGGCCGCTTTCCGACACTGACGTCCAGCGTCGATTCGCGGTTGCTGCGCAGGACCGTCATTTTAGCCTTGCGGCCGGGAGGAAGCTTGGCGATCAAATTCAGCATGACGGTGGTGTCCGGGATCGGCTGCCCGTTCACCGCCAGCAGGATGTCGCCCGGCTTGATGCCGGCGCGGTCGGCCGGCCCGTTGCGCACCACGCCGGCGATGATGGCGCCGTTCTCGCGCGGCAGGCCGAAACTCTGGGCCAGTTCGGGCGTGATGTCCTGCGACTCGATGCCGACCCAGCCCCGTTCCACGTAGCCGGTGCGGATGATCGCCTCCAGCACCGTCTTGGCGGTCGAGACCGGAATCGCGAAGCCGATGCCAACCGAGCCGCCCGACTGCGAGAAGATCGCCGAATTAATCCCCAGCAGGTTGCCGCGGGTGTCGACCAGCGCCCCGCCCGAATTGCCGAAGTTGATTGCGGCGTCGGTCTGGATGAAGTCTTCGAATTCGTTGATGCGCAGGTTGGTACGGCCGACTGCGGAGATGATGCCCATCGTGACGGTCTGGCCGACGCCGAACGGGTTGCCGATCGCCAGCACCACATCGCCGACCTTGGCCTGCTCCGCGTGGCCCAGCACCATCACCGGCAGGTCCTTCAGGTCGACCCGCAGCACCGCCAGGTCGGTTTCCGGGTCGGTGCCGACCACCTTGCCGGCAGCCTTGCGCCCGTCGGGCAGCACCACCTCGATCTGCTCGGCCGCTTCCACCACGTGGTAATTGGTCAGGATGTAGCCATCCGGGCTGACGATCACGCCCGAGCCCAGGCTGGCCGTTTCCGACTCCGGATTGCGCTGGCCGAAGAAGCGGCGGAAGAAGGGATCGTTCAGCAGCGGGTGGTTGGCCGGCAGCGCCTTGGAGGTGAGGATGTTGACGACCGCCGGGCTGGCGCGGTCGGCCGCCTCGCGGTAGCTGCCCGAGGGCGGCAGTCCCGGGGCCTGGATCAGCGCCGCCGGCCGCGCGCCCGTGCCCAGCTCCACCGTGCGCACCGGCGCGCGCAGCATGTCGGGGCGAACGGCGGCGATCACCATGTACAGCGCAAGGCAGATGGTGACGGCTTGGGCAAACAGCAGCCAGTAGCGTCGCATGCGGACAGTCTCTCACAAACGCCGGGCTGCCGCAGGCACCCTTGGGCGCCTGGCGTGGGATGTCAGCGGCGCAGCGAGTCGCGGATTTCGCGCAGCAGCAGCACCTCTTCCGCGGCGACCGCGGCCGCGGCTGCGTCCGGACCGCGGCGTGCGCGGTTGATCAGGCGCACCATCTGGAAAATCACAAAGGCCAGGATCGCAAAGTTGATCACCACCGTGACGAAATTACCCCAGGCGATCACGGCGCCGAGCTTCTTGGCTTCGGCCAGCGCCAGCCCGGCCGGCTGGTTGTTCAGCGCGACGTAGTAATTCGAGAAGTCCAGCCCCCCGAACAGCGCGCTGATCGGCGGCATAATGATGTCGTTGACCAGCGAATCGACGATCTTGCCGAATGCGGCGCCGATGATCACGCCGACCGCCAGGTCGACCACGCTGCCCTTGATCGCGAACTCCCGAAACTCCTTCATCATTCCCATATCGCCTCCGTCTGGTTTAACCGTTGCCGGTGACCGATAGTAC
>DASTVB010000081.1:0-7286 GCA_035759315.1 Telluria sp.
GATGATCAGTTCGCGCCGCGACGCGTTGGCGCGCTCGGTCGACAGTTCCCAGTTGCTGTAGCCGATGTCCGACAGGTACGGGGTCGAATCGGTGTGGCCTGACAGGCCGATGCGGTTCGGCACCTCGTTGAGGACGATGCCGATGACGTGCAGAATTTCACGAGTATAAGGCTGCAGCTCGGCTTTTGCCAGCGCAAACATCGGCCGGTTCTGTTCATCGACGATCTGGATGCGTAAACCTTCACTAGTGATGTCCAGCAACAACTGATTCTTGTATTTCTTCAGCAGCGGGTTGGCTTCGATGGTCGCCTCGATCTTCGCCTTGAGCTGCTTGAGGCGGAGGCCCTCCTCGCGCTCGAGCGCTTCCTTGGCCGCCGTCAGGTCGTAGCTTTTCTTGGTCGCCGGGATCTCGCCCTTCTTGATCTGGCCGTCGCGCCGGGTCAGGTCGCGCCCGCCGCCCTGGATCACCGACGAGCTGTCGCCCGAGCCGGAGCCGCCCGACATCGCCACTTTGAGGGGAGTCTTGAAGTATTCCGAGATGCCGCTGAGGTCGCCCTTGGTGGTCGAACCAAGCAGCCACATCAGCAGGAAGAAGGCCATCATCGCCGTCACGAAGTCGGCGTACGCGATCTTCCAGGCGCCGCCATGATGGCCGCCGGCGACTTTCTTGACCCGTTTGACGACAATCGGTCGCAAGCCGTCATCAGGCATGAGTGCTCCAGATAGTAAGCATGATGTTCAGGGTAAGCCGCGCTTACTTCGCCTTCGCCTTCTTGATATGGTCTTCCAGTTCGATGAAGGTCGGGCGCTCGGTCGAGTACAGCACCTTGCGGCCGAACTCGATCGCCAGCGCCGGCGCGTAGCCGTTCAGGCTGGCCAGCAGCGTGACTTTCACGCACTGGTACATCTTGGCTTCTTCCTCGACCTTCTGTTCCAGCAGGCCGGACAGCGGGCCGACGAAACCGTAGGCCAGCAGGATGCCGAGGAAGGTGCCGACCAGCGCTTTTGCGATCAGGATGCCGAGCTCGGCCGGTGGAATGCCCACCGACTCCATGGTGTGGACCACGCCCATCACCGCCGCCACGATACCGAAGGCCGGCAGGCCATCGCCCAGCTTGGCGATCACGTGCGCCGGCACCAGGTGCTCGTGGTGGTGGGTCTCGATCTCGTTGTCCATCAGGTTTTCGATCTGGAAGGCGTCCATATTGCCGGACACCATCAGGCGCAGGTAGTCGGTGATGAATTCGACGATGTGCGGATCAGCCAGCACGCCGGGATATTTGGAGAACAGTGGCGAATCGGCCGGCGACTCGATGTCGGTTTCGATCGACATCAGGCCTTCCTTGCGGACCTTGGACAGCACGTCGAACAGCAGCGCCATCAGTTCCATGTACAGGTCACGGGTAAAGCGCGAGCCCTTGAACGCCTTGGGCAGCGCCGACATGGTCGCCTTGATCGACTTGCTGTTGTTACCGACGAAGAAGGCGCCCGCGGCCGCGCCGCCGATCATCAGCAGCTCGATCGGCTGGAAAAGCGCAGCCAGGTGACCGCCGGCCATGGCAAATCCGCCGAAGACGGATGCACAAACGATCACATATCCAATCAGAACTAACAAAGCGCCCCGCTCCCATTGTTAAAGTAAATTCCTACCGGTAACTACGATAGCGTGAAGCAAGAAAGCGGGCAAGCAGTATCGGCCGCGGGGTCACCGAAATTCACTCTGGTGTCGCCTAAAAGTCCCAGATATGGAGCGGCGGGCCACCGCCCTTGACAAGCAGGCTGCGGGAGGGTGCGTGGCCCGGAATGACGAACTCATAACTTGCCAGCAGCGAGCCGGGACGCATTTCGCGGCTGGCCTTTTCCCACAGCGCGGGCATCGCGGCCGGGGAAAGGTAGGCGAACACGGCGTCGTAGCTGGAAAAGTCGAGGCTGGCATAGTCACCGCGCAGGAAGCGGGCGCGGCTGCCGAGCGCGCGCAGGCGGCTGACAAGCCACGGCAGCGGCGCCAGTTCAATGCCGTTGACCTGCCAGTCCGGGTGCTGGCTCGCTAATTTCAGCGAAAAACCCCCAAACCCGCTGCCAATGTCGATGATCCGCAAGGATCGCCCGGCGGGCAAGGCGCCCGCGAACGCCGCCCAGACCCGCTCGCCGGACGGGTAGTATGGCACCCGCGTCCGGAAAGTGGACCAGAACAGGACCAGCAATATAAGGAAGACGGTAAGCCAGGCCCAAGCCGGCACGTCCAGCGACTGGCCGGACAGCAGCAGGACGGGGAAGATGAACTGGATCGGCAGCCACCACGAAGGAAGGCGGAGGCGCCAGGAGACGGCGGCGGCCAGCGCGCCCTGGACCAGCGCGGCAGCGGTGAAGCCGGGGGCGAGGCCTGCGCGCGCCGCTGCATAAATAATGAGCAGCGTCGGGGCGAAGGCGGCGAGCTGGATCAGCGCGGCGCGCACCGCAGGCAGCGCAAGCCACCTCATTCCGCGCCCGCCTGCGTGAAAGTGCGCGCAGCCGCCGTCATCCCCGCGCACGCGGGGACCCATACCGAGCACGCACGAAGGAACGAGCGCGCCGTAAACGACGTCATCCCCGCGCAGGCGGGGACCCATACTGAGCCAACCGGGAGGCACGAGGTTCGCGTTGATGACATTCAGTATGGGTCCTCGCGTGCGCGGGGATGAGAGAGTTCGGGTGGTGCCCGCAAGCGCGGGCGGGTATTTACGCGGCCAAAAGGCTGGCGGCGGCGTCTTTGGCCTTGCGGGTCTTGCCCGCGCGCGAAGGCATGTGGCACAGGCCGCACAGGTAGCCCTGGTTCAGGTCCATCTTGTCGACCACGAAGTTGCCCTGGCATTTTTCGCAGCAGGCGGTGCTCAGCATGTCGCTCTGGAAGAAGCGCACCAGCGTCCAGGCGCGAGTCAGGGACAGCACCGGCTCTTCGCCCGCTTCCGGCGGCATCTGCTCGAGATAGAGTTTGTAGGCCTTCATCACCGCCTGGATACCGGTCGCACCAGCGTGCTCGACCAGGAAACGGTGGATATTGATGAACAGCGAGGAATGGATGTTCGGCTGCCAGGTCAGGAACCAGTCGGTCGAGAACGGGAGCATGCCCTTCGGCGGGGAGACGCCGCGCAGCTCCTTGTACAGCTTGAGCAGGCGCTCGCGGGACAGCGACACTTCGGTTTCCAGCAGCTGGAGGCGGGCTCCGAGCTTGATCAGTTCAATAGCCAGCTGGATTTCCTGTGCTTCCGAGACGACGCTTTTCTTGCTCATGTTCCGCTCCTGCGATTCCGACGACCGATTACCTGCTTATATATCAAGCAGCTATTTACGCGATTTCTTCCACAGCCTGGCCGGCCATCAGGATGGCGGCGTGGGACTGGGCCAGCGCGCGGTCCTTGCTGTGGCTGGTCAGCATGGAGAGGATGGCGGTGTCGTCGAAGCGGAAGCGGGCCAGCATCATGTTGCCGCTGGCAAGTTTCAGGATCTGGGCGTTGCTCATGCCTTCGATCAGGTCGGCGATCTCGGCCGAGATGCCGAGGCGGAAAATGGCGGTGACCTTGTCTGCGCGGATCATTTGCTGAGCCAGCATCAGGTAGCTGAGGTTTGAGTCGCGAATCTCAGCCATCATGTCGTTTGCAGTCATTTTGCCTTCTCCCTGGTTTATTGGTCTGGCGCTTTGTTTGCGTTGCCAGTGAGAAGCATTGTGACTGTGAGGAAACTTATCGGGAATAGGGGAAGTTCTGTATTTTCAGTCCGGAAATAGCGGACGCGACCCGTCGGCGTTTGTCCTACAAACGCTCGCGGATCGACCGATTTTCCCTATGACGGGAGGGGTGCGGAAGTTGACGCAAGAAGCCCGAATTGTGTGCTGCCACCACTGTTGCGCTAGAACAACCGTAAGTGGTTTACGGTAGGTTTCTGGACAACTTTAGGGTGCGACGGGAATTTTTTTTGCTCTTGGCATCCGTCGTCCTGAAGGTTTTCGGCCGCGTTTTGGAAAACTTTAGGGTTTTTTGAAAATATTTTTTCAACTCGGCTTTCGCCGGGACCCTGGACGCGGATTACTGCCCTATCGAGGACGGTAACGGCAGGTGTTTTGGGAACTTTAGGGTGTTTTGAAAAAATATTTAAAAATTTTTCCTACTGTTACAAACTGCTGAGTTGCGATACACGTTTGGGGACGGACCGGGGACTGTCCCCGCAGGAGACCGTCCACTGCTTTACTCGGCAGTACCTCGGCGTATGCCAAAGAACTGGGGACGGTCCCCGTTGGGACAGTCCCCTTCCCCTTGCCAAGCAGGCAATCAATTAGGCACAGCCGGGCAATTTCCCTGTAAACTGCCGCATCCGTTCCACACGACCGCCCGCCATGCCTCCTGAAACGATCTGGGACATCAGCCCGCTGATTTCCGCCGCCATCCCCGTCTGGCCCGGCGACACGCCGTTCGAGGCCGCGCCGACCTGGGAAATCAAGGACGGCTGCCCGGTCCACGTCAGCAAGATGACGATGACTACCCACCTCGGCGCGCACACCGACGCCCCCAGCCACTACGACAGCGCCGGCAAGACCATCGACCAGGTCGGCCTCGCCCCCTACATTGGCCCGTGCCGGGTGATCCACTGCATCGGCGCTGCACGCGTCGAAGCGGCCCACCTCGAAGGCAAACTGGACGGCGCCCCGCCGCGCGTGCTGGTGCGTACGTACGCGAATGCGCCGCAGCAGGCCTGGGACAGCGACTTTGCGGCGGTGGCGCCGGAAGCGGTCGCCCTGCTGGCCCGCCACGGCGTGACACTGGTCGGCACCGACACCCCTTCGCTCGACCCGCAGGATTCCAAGACGCTGGACGCGCACAACATGGTGCGCACGCACGGCATGGCGATCCTCGAAGGCGTGGTCCTGGACGACGTACCGGAAGGCGACTACGAGCTGGTCGCCCTCCCCCTGAAACTGGCCGGCATGGATGCCAGCCCGGTGCGCGCAATCCTGCGCCGCCTGCCCAAGGAGAACTGATTGATTACCCGCGATGACTGCGTGGCGCGCGACGAGCGCGACCCGCTCGGCGCCCTGCGCGATGCGTTCGACCTGCCGCAAGGCGTGATCTACCTGGACGGGAATTCGCTCGGCGCGCGCCCCAAGGCGGCACTGTCGCGCGCCACCCAGGTGATCGGCCAGGAATGGGGCCGTGACCTGATCAAAAGCTGGAACACTGCCGGCTGGTTCGACATGCCGCGCCGCCTCGGCGACATGCTTGCGCCCCTGATCGGCGCGGCGCGCGGCGAAGTGGTGGTCACCGACACCACCTCGCTCAACCTGTTCAAGGCGCTGGCGGCCGCGATCAAGCTGCAATCGGGAACCGGACGCCGCGTGATCGTCACCGAGTGCAGCAACTTCCCGACCGATATCTACATGGCGCAGGGACTGGCCTCCTGGCTCGAACGCGGCTACACCGTGCGGCTGGTCGACTCGGTCGAAGAGATCCCGGCCGCGGTCGACGAAGACTGCGCGGTGCTGATGCTCACACACGTGAACTACCGCACCGGCTACCAGCACGACATGGCGGCCCTGTCGGCGCACGCCAGCGCAAAGGGCGCCCTCACCGTCTGGGACCTGGCGCATTCGGCTGGCGCGGTGCACGTGGACCTGCATGCGGCCGGCGCCGACTTCGCGGTCGGCTGCACCTATAAATACCTGAACGGCGGTCCCGGCGCGCCGGCCTTCATCTGGGTGCCGGAGAAGCACCAGCCATCGTTCGTCCACCCGCTGTCCGGCTGGTGGGGGCACGCCGCGCCGTTCGACATGGCGCCCGACTTTGCGCCCTGCTCCGGCATCGGCCGCGCGCTGTGCGGCACCCAGCCGGTGGTGTCGCTGGCACTGGTGGAGTGCGGCCTGGACGTGTTCAGGCGCGCCAACATGAGCGACATCCGCGCCAAGTCGCTGGAACTGACCGACCTGTTCATCGAACTGGTCGAATCGCGCTGCGCCGGCCATCCGCTTGGCCTGGTCACCCCCCGCGAGCACGCGCGCCGCGGCAGCCACGTCAGCTTCACCCATCCGCATGGCTACGCTGTGATGCAGGCGCTGATCGAGCGCGGCGTGATCGGCGACTACCGCGCGCCGGCCATCATGCGCTTCGGCTTCACGCCGCTGTACACCAGTTTCACCGACGTCTGGGACGCGGTCGCGGTCCTCAAGGAGATCCTCGACACCCAGGCCTACGACATCAACACGCGCCGCGGCGCCGTCACCTGAACGAGGAAACTATGTCCGATACCGAAAACAAGGACGGCAAGTCCTGGCACGGCGCCCAGATGGACTTCACCAAGTCCATGAGCTATGGCGACTACCTGGGCCTGGACCAGATCCTCAACGCCCAGCATCCGCTCTCGCCGAACCACAACGAGATGCTGTTCATCATCCAGCACCAGACCAGCGAACTGTGGCTCAAGCTGATGCTGCACGAGATGCACGCGGTACGCGAGAACATGCGCAGCGACGACCTGGAACCGGCCTTCAAGATGCTGGCGCGGGTGGCGCGCATCATGGACCAGCTGGTGCACGCGTGGGACGTGCTGGCGACGATGACGCCGCCGGAGTACACCGCGATTCGCCCTTACCTGGGCGCGTCATCGGGGTTCCAGTCGCACCAGTACCGCGAGCTTGAATTCATCCTCGGGAACAAGAACGCCGCCCTGCTCGAGGTCCACAAGAACCGGCCGTCGCACGGGGTGCTGGAACACGAGCTGAAGGCGCCATCGGTGTACGACGAGGCGGTGATGCTGCTCTCGCGCAGCGGCTTTGCGATCGACCAGGACCGCCTGCAGCGCGACTGGACGCTGCCGACCGTGTCCAACGCGTCGGTCAAGGCCGCATGGCTCGGCGTATACCGCGACCCGGAGAAGCACTGGGGCCTGTACGAGCTGGCCGAGAAGCTTGTCGATCTTGAAACGGCATTCCGTTTCTGGCGTTTCCGCCACGTGTCCACGGTCGAACGCATCATCGGCTTCAAGACCGGCACCGGCGGCACCGCAGGCGTCAGCTACCTGCGCAAGATGCTGGACGTGGTGCTGTTCCCCGAGCTGTTCGAACTGCGCACCGAACTCTGACGCATCGAATCTGGCGGATTCGGCATAAACATGCTCGATTCCGCCAACTGGGGACTGTCCCCGTGGGACTATCCCCCGCCTTGTTGTCCGATTCGGCACAATCATGCTCGATTCCGCCACACTGGGAACCGCCCCCAGAGACTGCCCCCCGCCCTCCTGACCAGCCGCCGCCCTCACGCCAA
>DASTVB010000082.1:0-3560 GCA_035759315.1 Telluria sp.
TGAGTTGGGCGTGCTGCTGGATCAATTCGTAGGGGAAGGCGCTGTGGCTGGTCGCCAGCAGGAGCACGTCGTAGGACGCGATGGTGGCCGCGTCGAGGGCCACGCTGGCCAGGTCGAAGCGGTGCTCGCGCATCGGCGGGAACACCGGCACGTGCGGGTCGGAGTAGTGCACCAGCGCGCCCTTGTCGCGCAGGATCTCCATCAGTTCCACCGAGGGCGATTCGCGCATGTCCTCGACATCCTTCTTGTAGGCGATGCCCAGCACCAGCACGCGCGCGCCCTTGACCGAGCGCGAACGATCGTTGAGGGCGCCGGCCAGCTTGCCGATCACCCAGTGCGGCATGTCGCTGTTGATTTCGCCGGCCAGCTCGATGAAGCGGGTATGCAGGCCGTACTGGCGCGCCTTCCAGGTCAGGTAGAACGGGTCGATCGGGATGCAGTGGCCGCCCAGGCCCGGGCCCGGATAGTAGGGCGTGAAGCCGAACGGCTTGGTGGCGGCGGCCCGGATCACCTCGTGGATGTCGATCTCCATCTTGTCGGCGATGATCTTCATCTCGTTGACCAGGCCGATGTTGACGGCGCGGTGGATGTTTTCGAGCAGCTTTGTCAGCTCGGCGGCGCGGGTCGAACTGACCGGCACCACCTTGTCGATGGCCGGGCTGTACAGGGCCATGCCGGCCTCCAGGCAGTGCACGGTGCTGCCGCCGCACACCTTGGGAATGGTGCGGGTGTGGAAGTTGGGGTTGCCCGGATCCTCGCGCTCCGGCGAGAACACCAGGAACACGTCGCGCCCGACCACGAAGCCGCGCGACTCCAGCCGCGGCCGCAGTTCTTCCTCGGTGGTGCCGGGATAGGTGGTGCTTTCCAGCGACAGCACCTGGCCCGGGCGCATGTGCGGCACCAGCGCCTCGGTGGTGTTGAGCACGAACGACAGGTCGGGCTCGCGGTAGGCGTTGAGCGGCGTCGGCACGCAGATGATCAGGGCGTCGGCCTCGCCGGCGCGGGCGAAGTCGGCGGTGGCCTCGAAGCCGTTGGCGCGCGCCTGCGCGATGGCGCTCGCCGGAATGTGCTCGATGTAACTGGCGCCGGCGTTCAGCTTGTCGACCTTGGTGCCATCGATGTCGATGCCGAGCACCTTGAACCCGACCGCCGCGTAGCGCAGCGTCAGCGGCAGGCCCACGTAGCCGAGCCCGATGATGCCGATGACCGCGCTGCGGTCGCTGAGCCTGGCAATCAGCTGCTCCAGGTGGGCAGGCTTGAGTTCGTCGCGCATGTGTATCCTCGGAAGTAACAGTGGTGGGTTGGTGGAGGGTGGCCGTCAGATCCGGAACGGCACGAATTTCTTGATGCGCCCGGCGCGCTGGGCCTCGGCGACCGGCACTGCCGGGGCCGGCGCCGGCAGCGTCGGCGTGTACTCGGTGACGATGGCCTTGACCATCGACTCGATCATGCCGCGCTCATGGGTTTCGCAAGCCATCATCAGGCAGGTGATGCAGGTCTCGAGCACGCTCGGGCGCAGCGCGTTTTCCTTCATGCGCATGATGCGCGGGTGTTCGCTCGGGAACACCACGCCGTCGGTGAGCAATTCTTCGTGCAGCTTTTCGCCCGGGAACAGGCCGACGAACTTGATTTCGATGTCGCCGCACGGGTTCTGCGGGGTTTTCTCGGTCATGCCCGACATGGCGATCATGGTGCGGGCCAGGTCGACGATGCGCACCGGTTCGCCCATGTCGAGCACGAACACGTCGCCGCCCTTGGCCATGGCGCCGGCCTGGATCACCAGCTGCGCGGCCTCGGGAATGAGCATGAAATAGCGCGACACGTCGGGGTGGGTGATGGTGAGCGGTCCGCCGCGCGCGATCTGGCGCTGGAACAGCGGGATGACCGAGCCCGACGAGCCCAGCACGTTGCCGAAGCGGACCATGCAAAACGTCGTGTGGGCGCCGTACTTGACCGCCGCCGCCTGGAAGATCAGTTCGGCGATGCGCTTGCTGGCGCCCATGATGTTGGTCGGGCGCACTGCCTTGTCGCTGGAAATCAGCACGCAGGTCTCGACCTTGTGCTGGGCCGCGGCGGCGGCGATGACCTGGGCGCCCAGCACGTTGTTGCGCAGGCCTTCGACGATGTTCGATTCGACCAGCGGTACATGCTTGTAGGCGGCGGCGTGGTAGATGGTGTCGAGCGGGCCTTCGCGCAGGATGCGCTCGATCAGGTCGCTGTTACAGACCGAACCCAGGTGGGCATCGATCGGCAGGTCGGGAAAGCGCGTCGACAGCTCCTGGCGGATGGTGTACAGCGCGAACTCGGAGTGGTCGAGCAGGCGCAGCCGTGCCGGCGCGAGGGTGACGATCTGGCGGCACAGTTCGCTGCCGATGGAGCCGCCGGCGCCGGTGACCAGCACCGTCTTGCCGCGCACGCAGCGGGCAAACAGGTCGACCCGCGGCGGCACCGGGGGCCGCCCGAGCAGGTCTTCGAACTTGAGTTCGCGGATGCTGTCACGCGGGCTGGCCTTGTCGTCGGCCAGGTCGACCAGCCGGCTCAGGATCCGGGTCGGCACGCCGGACTGCGACAGGCGCTGCATGATCTCGCGCAGCCGTTCCGGCGGCAGCGAGGGAATCGCGATCACGATCGAGCGGATCGACAGCGCGCTGACGATCTCCACCACGCGGTCGGTGTGGAATACCCGCAGTCCGGCGATGGTGCGGTCGTTCAGGACGTGCTTGTCGTCGAAGAAACAGACCGGGCGGTACTCGTTGCTGTTGCGCATAGTCTGCGCCAGTTGCGCGCCGGCCTCGCCCGCCCCGTAAATCGCCACCGCCTCGGAGGCCGGCTGCTGGCCGGTGCCGCTGTGGTTGCGCAGGAAGTTACGCAAGCCGATGCGCGAGGCCACCACGTAGGAAAACACGATGAACCAGTAGATCGCCAGCGCACTGCGCGGGAAAAACTCGTCATTGATCGCAAACAGCACCACATAGGCGCACAGCACGGCGATGGCCAGCGCCATGCCGGTCACGCTGAGCAGGCGCTGGTCGATAAAGCGGATTACCGCGCGGTACAGGTCGGACATTGAAAAGGCGGCGATGGTCACCACCGCCACCAGTAGATACGAGGCGGGACCATAATGGTTGGCCAGTTTGAGGTCGCCGCCGCGCAGCAGCATGGCGATCAAAAAACACAGGGGCAGCGCGAGCAGGTCCACCGCCACCATCAGCGCAATCTTTTTATTCCGGTGCATCGACACCATGCTTGCGCAGAGCTGGCTGAAAACACTGGGATTCGTCATGGACATGGTATTCGCGCTGCTCGGTTAGGTTTTATCAGGAGAAATTCAGATGACAATTCGTTGGTGTAAGTACTTGAAATATCGAAAGAATTTATCGCTTGTTTCTCGCTAGATATTTATTGATGAAAATAACTTGGCCGCGAGTTAGACCTCTTATTGATGAGTAAGTTTATTATCGTGGGCGGACGAAATGATGAGTTTGAGGCGGCTCAACGGCGATACCGGAATTAAATATCGGGGACCTTAACTTATTGATGGGAAACCCGATGTGACAAAT
>DASTVB010000083.1:0-64892 GCA_035759315.1 Telluria sp.
TGCCGGCGGCCTTCAGTTGCTCGACGTAGGCGGTCACGCCCGCCACCGGCACCATCGGATCCTTGGCGCCGGCGATGATCACCAGCGGGCGCTTCACGCGCGCCGCGTTCGCCGCCGGCGAGGTCGCCACGATCGATTCCATCGCGCGGGCATCGTTCAGGTCCATGCCGACGTTGACGAGGCGCTCGGCCTCCTTCGGCATCATTGCGGCGACGGTCTTCATCACGGAGCCGAATTCCGGCGGCGGCGACAGCGCCATCCCGAACTGGAACATGTCCGGATGATGGGTCAGAGCCAGCAGCGTCGAATAGCCGCCGAAGGAGTCGCCCATGATTGCGAGGCGCTTGCTGTCGCCGACGCCGTTCGCCACCAGGTAGCGCACGCCGTCGATGATGTCGGCCTGCACCCGGCCGTTGCCGAAGTCGCTGCCGGGCGCGCTCATGTAGCGCACGCCGTGGCCGACAGAGGAACGAAAGTTCGGCTGGAACACCGCCACGCCGCGGTTCGCGATCGACTGCACCAGCGTGTGGTAGCCGTAGTCGAAGCGCGCCCACGGACCGCCGTGCACCATCGTCAGCAGCGGCAGTTCGGATGCGCGCTTGCCGGCCGGGATCGTGACGTAGCCATGCACGGTTGCGCCGTCCGAGGCCTTGTACGACAGCGGGAAGGTCCGCGCCAGTGCCTGCGGCGGCAGCGGCTTGCCGGCCGCGCGCTCTTCCGCGAGGATCTCGGTGAAGCCGCCGCCGGTGCGGTCGTACAGCCAGTAGCGCGGCTGCGGGGTGCGCGGACCGGACTCCTCGACCAGCCATGCACTGCCCAGCGCCGGCTGCACGCTGACGTTATTTTCGGTGAAGCGGGCGGAGATGGCCGAAGCCGCGCGGCGGCCATCCGCGTTCAGGCCGCGGACGTGGCGCTTCGGCGCGATGTAGGTGGCCAGCACCGGCTCGTGCGTCGACGGCATCTCGACCACATTGCGGATATCCGAAATCACGCCGGCGTCGTCTCCAAGCTGCTTGCGCTTGCCGCTGGCGGTGTCGATTTCCACCAGCATCAGGCGGTCCTCGCCGTCCAGCATGCGCAGGCGCTTGCCGTCCGCCGAGGCGCCGGCGATTGCGCAGTCTTCCTGCTTTTGCGAGCAGGTGGCGACCACTTTCCATTCGTCGCCGGCGCGTTGCGCAACCAGGCGCGCACCCTTGTCGTCGGTGTAGCGAATGAACTGCAGTTGCGCATCGGCACCGACCAGGAACTGGTCCAGCTTGCGCCCCTGGTAAATCAGTTCGCGTGTGCCGGACGGACCGACGCGCGACACGCGGTAGGACTTGGTTGCCGCGTCCGTCTCTTCGACCAGCGCATGGCCTGCGCGGCTCGGATCGACCGCGACGAAGGCCTGGCCAGCGGCGCGGTCGAAGCTCGCCGCCTGGCTGACCGCGCCGTCTTTCACGGTGACGGCGGTCAGCGCGGCGCCGGTGTCGACGAACAGCATGTCGCCGTCGCGCGACCAGTGCAGTTCAACGCGCGGGGCGGCGATGGAATGAAGCTTGCGACGTTCGCCGCTCGCGGTATCGAGCAGCTTGAGGCTGAAGCCGCCGGCCTCCGGTTCGAGGAAGGCGACCAGCCTGCCCTGAGGCGCAAGCTTTACCTGGCGCAGGTAAGGGCGGGGCGACAGTTCGGCGCTGCTCATCCGGGGTGCGGCCGGCAGTGCGGCGTTGGCGGCGATCGCCTGCTGCAGCGTCTCTGCCGTGGCGACGGCGGGCTGGAACGCTGCGGCGGCCAGCGCCAGTATTGCGATGGTTTTAAAAGACATGAGGTTCTCCGTTCAGGCGTTGGCGGGGCGCGGGGCGGCGGCGCCGAACGCGGCGGCTGGCGCCGGGGCTTTGCGGATGCGCGGCTGCAGCGCCATCAGCGTGAGGAGCGCCGGAAGGCCCAGCACGAGGCAGCTGGCGATCCATGCGAGCTTGCGGCGCGGGCCCACGTCGGTGCGCGACAGCCAGGCCGCGCCGGCAGCCGCGGCGACCAGCGCGGCGACCACTGCGGCCATCCACACCTGCGAACTGCGCTCCACCTTTGGTTCGATCACGTCGGGGATGTCGCCGTTGTAGATCAGCGAACCGGGAACCGCCGCCAGCGTGTGCATCACCGGCGACAGCCAGAAATCGCGGTGCTCGAACAGCGGCGCGAAGTCATGGCTCAGCGTGCGGCGCGCCACTTCTTTCGGCTGCGCGCCGGGTGCGGCCAGCATCACGTACTGGTGGCCGGTGCCGGCGCCGTTGACCGTCTCGCTGCCGAACAGCAGCGACACGATGCTCTGGCCGGGAATCTCGGCCACGTCAACGTAGGCCAGGTTCGAATACGGTCCGGGCAGCGGCACCGAGAACTGCAGCGCATTGGTCTTCAGGTCGAGCGCCACCAGCCGCGCATTGGTCAGCACGTAGCGGTAGCGCGGCGCGCCGCGGTCCTTGCCGTGCGCGACGTCGTTGGGCGCCATGACGATCTGTTCGCGGCCTTCGGTGGCGAAGGTCTTCTCGAGCGGGTTCGTGCCGCCCGTGAGGCGATACAGGGTGTGCGGCGTGATCAGGTAGCCGGATACTTCGAACGGCACCTCGGCAAAGCGCTCGGTGGAACCTTTGCCGCCCGCGCCGAAGTGGCCCGTGTTGCTGGCGTCGATCATGTCGCGGCCGCGGAAACGCATGTCGTCATGCGAGAAGGTCCAGAAGCTGCGGTTGCTCCCGTCGGGCCACAGCAGGTCGTCGGCATTGCTTGACTGGTTGCGTACCGCGAATCGCTCGACATCGGGCTGGTAGCCAGTGACGGGCGCCGATTTCAGCTGCTCGCGCAGGCGATTCGCCGCGTCGGTATTGGCGGCTTTGAGGCCGGCGTGGATCCGGTCGCGCGGGTACAGGCGAGATGATTCGGTCAGGCCGCCCGCCGGGACGATGTCGGCGTTGAGCGGGTGGGTGCCGGTGACGATCATGCTCCACTGGTACAGGGTCGATCCGCCCCATGCCAGCACGAAGTAGAAGCTCAGGAGCAGCGGCAGCGCGGTGGCGACGATGCTCGGCGCGGTCGACGGCGGCGCGGCGTGGTTCGGTTTGAACACGGTCCGCAGGATGTACAGCAGCAGCGCGATGCACAGCAGCTCCGGCACGAACATCTCGAGCGAGGTGCCCATGCGGAAGAAGGCCAGGATCGGCAGGATCAGGATCACGGCGGCGCTGCGGCGGTGGTTCAGGATGACGTAGCTGCCCGCCAGCCAGCTGGCGAAGCAGAGCAGCACGATGTGCGCTACCGCGAGGTAGTGGCGCAGGTCGACCACGCGGGCGCCGAACAGGTCGGCTCCGGCCAGCACCAGCAGCAGTGGCACGGCAACGATGGCCAGCACCAGCACGAAGGTCGCGCCGGCAATCGCGGCAAAGATCCGCGAAGGCGGCAGCGGACGGTGCATCAGCCAGGTCCAGCGGCCCGGCGAACGGTAGCTGCCGAACTGGTACAGCGCAAAGCCGAGGGAGAAGACCATGTAGGCGCCGCCCAGCAGCGCGTGGGGCTGGTACTCCATTTGCGGCACATGGATCAGCTGGTTGAGCAGGACGAACAAGAGCAGGTGGACGCCGCCCAGGATCGCGCCGATGGTGCGGAAGCGCCGCAGTTCGCTAAGGAATAGTTCTCGCATCATGAGTCCTTTCAGGCAGCAGCGCGCTGGTTGGAGATATGGCCGCGCGCGAGGAAGCCGTTGACCGCGCGGTCCAGGCCGACCGGCATCGAGCGGGCTGATACGGCGCCCAGTTGTTTGAGGCGCTCGCCGAACGCGGCATCCTGGTCGAACACCATCAGGTGGGTGAGGCCTTCGATGCGGCGCACTTCGAGCACGCCGGGCAGTTCGGACAGCCTGTCGTCCCTGGTCGGGAACTCGGCCACCCACATCGACACGCGTTCGCAGAATTCGCCTGGCGACGACATGTGGCGCAGCGTGCCGCGCTCCATGATCACCAGGTTCTCGGCCAGGCGCTCGACTTCTTCCATATGGTGCGAGCAGTACACCACCGTGGACGCGTCGTCGAAGCTTGTCTCCATCAGCGCCTCGAGGAAGGCGCGCTTGGCGACGACGTCGAGGCCGAGCGTGGGCTCGTCGAGGATCAGCAGCTCGGGGCTTTGGGCCAGCGCCATCGCCAGGTTGACGCCGGCGCGCTCGCCGCGCGAGAGTTCGGCGATCTTCTGGTCGGGCAGCACGTTGAAGTTGCGCAGCACCGACTGGTAGCGCGCTTCGTTCCAGCGTTCGTACTGGCGGCGCTGCATGGCTGCCACTTCGTCCACGCGTAGCCAGGCCGGCAGCGTGTGTTCTTCGTTGACGAAGCCGATCCGTCCGCGCATGGCCGGCGTCAGCGTGCGGCTGTCGCAGCCGAGGACGCGTGCGCTGCCGGAGCTGGGCGACTCGAAGCCGAGCAGCACGCGGAACAGCGAGGACTTGCCCGCGCCGTTGGCGCCGACGATGGCGTGGATGCCGCCGCGCGGGATCCGCAGGGTCAGCTGGTTGAGGGCGCTCTTGCGGCCGTAGTGCAGGCTGAGGGCGTCCGTTTCGATCACATGGTCATTCATGCGGTGGTCCTCCGTAAGCATTGTTCGAGTTCTTTTTCGAGCCGTTCGGCGATTGCCGCGGCTGGGAAATCCAGGCCGATCACGTCGCTGACGAAGCGCTGGATCGCGTCGTCGAGGCGGCGTTCACGCTCTTCGCCGGACAGCCGCTGGCGCGGCGGCGCGACGAATACGCCAAGGCCGGGGCGGGATTCCAGCCAGCCCTCGGTAGTCAGCTCCGAATACGCCTTGGCGACCGTATTCGGGTTAATCGACAGTTGCATGGCCAGGCCGCGCACGCTAGGCAGCGCCGCGCCCACGTCCAGTTCGCCGCCGGCGATCAGGCGGCGTACGCCGTCGACGATCTGGCGGTTGATCGGGCGCGGGTCGCCGGTGGCGATTTCGAGCATCAAAGGGGATCTCATGTGCATCTCACTGTACTATTACACGTAGTACAGTAGCGATTTGCAATCATCGGGTCAAGCGCTATTTTTGGGGACTGTCCTGCGGGACTGTCCCCGGCCTTAAGTAAGCAACCAAATCAAAGGCAGGGGACAGTCCCACAGGGACAGTCCCCAAAGGTAACCCGTCGCCGGCAAGGTCTTGAGAAGTTCGCTAGAATACCTACATCGCTAGGAAACTAGTTTTGAGGGGCGGATTGTCCGCTCTTCGCTTTATGCCAGCAGGCACAGGACACCGAACATGACGTCAACAAATTCCGCATTATTCCAGCCGGGCCGTATCGGCGATATCGAAGTCGCGAACCGTATTTTCATGGCTCCCCTGACGCGCAGCCGCGCGGACGAACCGGCGGGCGACATCCCGGGCAGCGAGATGAACATCGAGTACTACCGCCAGCGCGCCGGCGCGGGCCTGATCATCAGCGAAGGCACGCAGGTCGCGCCGAACGGCAAAGGCTATATGGCCACGCCCGGCATCTACTCCGACGAGCAGGTCGAGGGCTGGAAGAAGATCACCCAGGCGGTGCACGAGGAGGGCGGCAGGATCATCGCCCAGATCTGGCACGTTGGCCGCGTCACGCATCCGCTGCTGACTGGCGGTGCGCAGCCGGTCGGTCCATCCGCCGTTGCGGCCGAGACCTTCGCGTACACGCACGAAGGCAAGGTGGACCTGCAGGCTCCGCACGCGCTTACCGTCGACGAGATCGCGGAAGTGGTGGACCAGTACCGGCGCGGAGCCGCGAACGCGATCCGCGCCGGCTTTGACGGTGTCGAGATCCACGGTGCCAATGGCTACCTGGTGGACCAGTTCCTGCGCGATGGCGCGAACAAGCGCACCGACCAGTATGGCGGTGCGGTCGAGAACCGCGTGCGCTTTGCGCTCGAAGTGGTCGATGCAGTGGTGGCCGAAATTGGCGCAGGCCGTGTCGGCATCCGCCTGTCCCCGGTGACGCCATCGAATGCGATCAGCGACAGTAATCCGCAGGCGGTGTTCGGTCACCTGGTGGAAGAACTGGACAAGCGCGGCATCGCGTTTATCCATTTGGTCGAAGGTGCGACTGGTGGCGCGCGCGACCTGCCGGGCTTCGATTTCGCGTGGGCGCGCAAGGCGTTCCGGGGCGCGTACATCGCCAACAACGGCTACACGCGCGAGATGGCGATCGACGCGCTGGAGTCGGGCAGGGCGGATGCGGTGGCGTTCGGGCGACCGTTCATCGCCAATCCGGACCTGGTGGAACGGCTGGCGCGCGAGGCGGAGCTGAATGCGCCGAACCCGAAGACCTTCTACACGCCGGGTCCGGTCGGGTACATCGACTATCCGGTCCTGCAAGCCAAGGCCGCGTGATGCAAGAACAGCGGGCGCCGTTCAATCGCTGCAACGGCGCGTCCGCTGACGGCGGTCCGCCGCCGGATTTACCTGCCAGGCCTTGAGGGCGGCGGCGACCAAGTAGCCGGGCGTGCGCGTGTCCCCGGTCTGGCGCAGGTAGGCGCCGAGATCGAGATAGAGGAGTGGGGGTACCTCCACAGTGATTGCCTCGTTTTTCACGTTTTGCCTCGTTTTGTCTCGCGTTGAATAATCGTTAGACCTCACTTCTCATTCGAGAGTTTCATGAGTTCGTGTTTTTCAAACGAGGCAAAACGAGGCAAGTGCGAGACCGAACGAGGCGTTTACTGGCAGGCACTGACCATGGCCCGGGTCTCGGCCGAGTTGGAGTTCGTGCTCGGTATGGGTTCCCGCGTTCGCGCGAATGACGGGGGTGATTGGAGAGTCAGTTCAGCGGTTTTTCGCCCTGGCGCAGGGTCAGCACGCGCACGCCGTTGGCGGTCACCGCGACGGTGTGCTCGAACTGTGCGGACAATTTTCCATCGCATGTCACTACCGTCCAGCCATCGTCCAGCGTATCGACTTCGTCGTCTCCCTGGTTGATCATCGGCTCGATGGTGAACACCATGCCTTCACGTAGCACCATCCCGGTGCGTGGCTTCCCCCAATGGAGGACTTGTGGAGGCTCGTGCATTTCACGTCCGATGCCATGCCCGCAGTAGTCCCTGACGACGGTGTAGCCGTGCCTGTTCGCGTGCTGCTCGATCGCGTGGCCAATGTCCCCCAGCCTGGCGCCCGGCCGCACAGCCTTGATCCCTTTCCACATCGCTTCGTACGTCACCTGCACCAGCCGTTTCGCCTGCGGCGATACCTCGCCCACGAGATAGGTCTTGCTTGAGTCGGCGATGTAGCCGTCCTTCTCCAGCGTGATATCGAAATTGACGATGTCCCCGCTTTGCAGCACATCGTCGGCAGAAGGCACGCCGTGGCACACCACCTGGTTGCGGGAGGAGTTCAGTGCGTAGGCATAGCCGTACTGCCCTTTGCTGGCGGGACGCGCGTTCAGATCGTCCACAATGAAGCGATCGACCAGGTCGTTGACCTGCATGGTCGACATGCCGACCAGGTCCAGCTGGTCCAGGTGGGCAAACACGCTGGCCAGCAGCTTGCCCGACGCTGCCATCAGGGCGATTTCTTCTGGCTGCTTGATCATGTCGACGCTACCCTCAGCGCGTGCGGCGTCACTCCGGCCGCGCGCAGTTCCGCCGCGACGATGTCGTTGAAGCTGAGCGTCGGATTCATTTCGCACATCACGCCGACCTTGATCCAGAAGGCCGCCTGCGCGTTGATCGAGCGGCACGATACCGCGCTGGCCTTGCGCAGCTGGTCGTGCAGCTCGTCGTCGATGTTTACAATTCCCAAGGGATACTCCATATACGTTTCGTATATGAATTATATATGTTGGGCAAACAAAAAGGGCAGCCTTGGCTGCCCTTCTTTAGAGGCGGGGGACAGTCCCTGGGGGGGACAGTCCCCTGACTGCACTATTACATCATGCCGTCCATGCCGCCCATGCCGCCCATGCCACCCATGCCGCCCATGCCGCCAGCCGACTTCTCTTCGGCGACTTCGGACACCATGCATTCGGTGGTCAGCATCAGGCCTGCGATCGACGCTGCGTTCTGCAGTGCCGAACGGGTCACCTTGGCTGGATCCAGCACGCCCATTTCGACCATGTCGCCGTAGGTGCCGTTAGCCGCGTTGTAGCCGTAGTTGCCCTTGCCTTCCAGGACAGCCGCGACCACCACCGATGGCTCTTCGCCGGCGTTCTGCACGATCATGCGCAGTGGCTCTTCCATCGCGCGCAGCACGATCTTGATGCCGGCTTCCTGGTCGACGTTGTCGCCCTTGACCGAGATCGTCGCACGGGCGCGCAGCAGTGCCACGCCGCCGCCAGGAACGATGCCTTCTTCCACAGCCGCGCGGGTTGCGTGCAGTGCGTCTTCGACACGTGCCTTCTTCTCTTTCATCTCGACTTCGGTAGCCGCGCCAACCTTGATCACTGCAACGCCGCCGGCCAGCTTGGCCACGCGTTCCTGCAGCTTTTCACGGTCGTAGTCGGAGGTCGACTCTTCGATCTGCGCGCGCACCTGCTTGACGCGTGCTTCGATCGAATCGGTCGCGCCGGCGCCGTCGATGATGATGGTGTTTTCCTTGCCCACTTCGATACGCTTGGCCTGGCCGAGTTCCTGCAGCGTGATCTTTTCCAGGGTCAGGCCGATTTCTTCAGCAACGACCTGGCCGCCGGTCAGGACAGCGATGTCTTCCAGCATGGCCTTGCGACGGTCGCCGAAGCCTGGCGCCTTGACTGCGCAGGTCTTCAGGATGCCGCGGATGTTGTTGACCACCAGGGTCGCCAGCGCTTCGCCTTCGATGTCTTCGGCGATGATCAGCAGTGGACGGCCAGCCTTTGCAACCTGTTCCAGTACCGGCAGCAGGTCGCGGATGTTCGAGATCTTCTTGTCGAACAGCAGGATGAACGGGTTTTCCAGGATCGCGACCTGCTTCTCCGGATTGTTGATGAAGTACGGGGACAGGTAGCCGCGGTCGAACTGCATGCCTTCCACGATTTCCAGCTCGTCGTTCAGCGACTTGCCGTCTTCCACGGTGATGACGCCTTCCTTGCCGACTTTCTCCATCGCTTCAGCGATGCGCTCGCCGATCGATGCATCCGAGTTCGCGGAGATCGCGCCAACCTGGGCGATTTCCTTGGAGGTGGTGCATGGCTTGGCGATCTTGCGCAGTTCTTCGACGGTGGCAGCAACTGCCTTGTCGATGCCGCGCTTCAGGTCCATCGGGTTCATGCCGGCTGCAACGAACTTCATGCCTTCGCGAACGATCGCCTGGGCCAGTACGGTTGCGGTGGTGGTGCCGTCGCCGGCGTTGTCGCTGGTCTTGGAAGCGACTTCCTTGACCATCTGCGCGCCCATGTTCATGAGCTTGTCTTTGAGTTCGATCTCTTTAGCGACCGAAACGCCGTCCTTGGTGACGGTCGGCGAACCGAACGAACGCTCGAGCACCACGTTGCGGCCCTTAGGGCCCAGGGTGACTTTGACCGCGTTGGCGAGGATGTTCACGCCTTCGACCATCTTGTGGCGCGCTGCGTCGCCGAACACTACATCTTTAGCTGCCATGTTTTTTTGCTCCGTAAATTGGGTTGTAGGCGGGGATTACTGGGCAACGACTGCCATGATGTCTTCTTCGCGCATCACCAGCAGTTCCTCGCCATCCACCTTGACCGTCTGGCCCGAGTATTTGCCGAATAGCACGCGGTCGCCGACTTTCACTTCCAGCGGGCGCACTTTGCCGTCTTCGAGGACTTTGCCATTACCAACTGCCATGACCTGGCCCTGGTCCGGCTTCTCGGCGGCTGCATCAGGGATGATCAGGCCGGAAGCCGTTTTCGTTTCCTGGTCCAGGCGCTTGACGATGACGCGATCGTGCAACGGGCGAAGGTTCATACAAGACTCCTATCTATCAGTGGGTTGTGTTGTGTTTCGTATTCGTTATGGCCGGGGCGCTTGTTAGCACTCTCCCTTAGCGAGTGCTAATTATAGGGATGACCACGGTCCTTTTCAAGGGATCAATGTACGTTTGCCTCAAACACCGGTCCGAAAGGCTGTGTTAGGGGTGTTGTCGTACTTTTAACGAATCCGTGAGGACAATTTTCTTTCTGGCATATAATCACCGCTTCCTCGCAATTCGAGTCCTACTGGCATGCGTTGGCGCCTGCCGGGCAAAAAGAGTTGATGGTTTCAGATCTCATTCCAGACGATGTACGCCGCTTCGTGCTGACCAGCATTGCCTCGGTCCCGCACCTCGAGGCTTTGCTTCTGCTGCGCGCCACGCCTGGCGACTGGCCGGTTGCCAGAGTGGCCGAACGCCTGTACATCAGCGAGAAGGCGGCCGAGCGGCTGCTGCTGGACCTGTGCGGTTCCGGCCTGCTGGCCTGCCACGACGATATCTACCAGTACCACCCGGAAACCGCGGCGATGCGCGAGACGGTGTCAGACGTGGCCCGCACCTATTCCCAGAACCTGGTCGCGATGACCAACCTGATCCATTCGAGCGTAGAGCGGAAGGCGCACCAGTTCGCTGCCGCCTTCAATTTCCGAAAGAAGCCCTGATATGGCCCACCTCATTTACCTGCTTTGCACGCTGACCTCGCTGGCCTGCGCGTGGATGCTGCTGGGCAGCTACCGCCGCACCGGGCACCGCCTGCTGCTGTGGAGCGGATGGTGTTTTATCGTGTTGACTGTGAATAACGTGCTGCTGGTGGCGGACAAGCTGGTGTTTTCCCACCTCGACCTGTCAACGCCGCGCCTGGTGGCGGCCCTGGTCGCCTTGCTGCTGCTGCTGTACGGCCTGATCTACGAGAAAGAGTGACAGCATGAACCAGTTCCTTTCCGGCGCCATCTGCATGGGTTCCGCCCTGATCGGGTTGTTCTTCCTGCGTTTCTGGAGCACCACGCGCGACCGCTTCTTCCTGTATTTTTCGCTCTCGTTCTTCGTCGAGGCGGCGCACCGCGCCTGGTTCTACGCCGACGCCGGCGGACGCGAGGACTCTGCCTACCACTACCTGATCCGCCTGCTGTCGTACGGCCTGATCCTGTGGGCGATCTGGGAAAAGAATTCGCCCAGGCAGAAGCAGTAGCCGTCGCGCTGCGGCCTTGACTCCCCGTTCACCCCGGTTCTATAGTTCAGGATGATTTCAGAATTCAAAGACCTTTCGGACAAGATCGACCGCCTCGCCGAGTTGACCGCGTCCCTCCGCCGCGAAAACGCACAGCTGCGCCAGTCCAATGCGCTGCTGGCCAGCGAAAACGCGGTATTCATGGAACGCCTCGCCGAAGCGCAACAGCGCGTCGAGGCGCTGCTCGCCAGTATCCCGGCCGACGATGGGGAAACCACCTTATGATTCAGCTCGATGTGACCATCATGGGCCAGCCGTACCGCCTCGCCTGCAAGGCCGGCGAAGAGCAGACGCTGCAGGAGGCCGTCAATTACCTGGACGGCAAAATGTGCGCGCTGCGCGACTCGGGCAAGGTCAAGGGCAACGACCGTATCGCGGTGATGGCGGCACTGTCGATTGCTGCCGAGTTCCTGTCGGTGAAGTCGCCGGACGGTCCGTTTGCCGAAACATCGATCCTCGAAGTCAAGCAGAAAATGCAGGCGATGCACACTGTGCTTGATGCGGCACTGACCCCGCAAGAAACTTTGTTCTAAGCGTTGATTTCGTTTGGAGATGTGGCGGCGAGGGAGTAAGATTCGCTTCACCCTGCGGTGTTCGGGATTAGCCATATATTCCTTGAACCATTCAGAAGCATAGGTCGTGGGAATTTGTTCGGTGGGCGTGAGCGTCGCTAGCCCGATGAACCCGAAACTGGACTAACTACGACCACCTTGAGCCTTTCAGGTTCAGGATGCCGGCTTAACGGCACTAGCGGGGCCCTACACTGAGAAACGGTTGCCATGAAAATGGCAGCCGTTTTTTTATTGGGCCACCAACCGCGAAACCGTCATCCCAGCGCAGGCTGGGATCCATACGTCGCGGCCAACGTCGCAAACGTAAGCTGTCCGCAAACTCAGCATGGATCCCAACCTCCGCTGGGATGACGGCTGAGCGTCCGGAATGGCTTAGTCGAAAGGCCACGGGCGCATGGATCCCAGCCTCCGCTGGGATGACGGCTGAGCGTCCGGAATGGCTACGTCGAAAGGCTACGGGCGCATGGATCCCAGCCTGCGCTGGGATGACGGCCGTAGTGCGGTTACACTGTTGGCTTTTGCACATCGGGGCAGGCATGCGCTACTGGTTGATGAAGTCCGAACCGGACGAAGTGAGTTTCGACGACGTGCTGGCGTCGCCCGGCAAGACCACGTCGTGGTTTGGCGTGCGCAACTACCAGGCGCGCAACTTCATGCGCGACGGGATGCAGGAAGGCGACGGCGTGCTGTTCTACCACTCCAGCTGCGCGGTGCCCGGCATCGCCGGCATTGCCGAAGTGGCCAGCGGCCCGTATCCCGATGAATCCCAGTTCGACAAGAAGAGCCACTACTACGATCCCAAGGCCACGCGTGAGCAGCCACGCTGGGTGTCGGTCGACGTGCGCGCCACGCGCGAGATCGACTTCATCCCGCTGACCGAGCTGCGCACCATGCCGGAGCTGGAAGGGATGGAGCTGCTGCGCAAGGGCTCGCGCCTGTCGGTGTCGCCGGTGACGGCGGCCGAGTGGAAAGCCATCCTCAAGCGCGCGAAGGCCGGCTGATGGACTGGTTGCTGATCCTCGCGCTGCTGGTGATGGGCAGCGCCGGCGGCTTCGCCGCGGGCCTGCTCGGCATCGGCGGCGGGATGGTGCTGGTCCCGTTCATCACGATGATCTTCACGGCGCGCGGCTTCCCGCAGGAGGTGGTGGTGCACATGGCGATCGCCACCGCGCTGGCCACCATCATGTTCACGTCATTGTCGTCGGTGCGCGCGCATCACCTGCACGGCGCGGTGCTGTGGCGCGTGGTGGCGCTGATGGCGCCGGGGATCGTGGTCGGCTCGTGGATCGGGCCGTGGATCGGCAAGCAGATGGATACGCAGCTGCTGGCGCTGGTGTTCGCACTGTTCGTCGCGTTCTCCGCGACCCAGATGCTGTGGAATAAAAAGCCGCACGCGACGCGCGAGCTGCCGGGGCGGGCGGGCATGTTCGGCGCGGGGGCGGTGATCGGTACGGTGTCAGGCATCGTGGGCGCGGGCGGGGGATTCCTGTCGGTGCCGTTCATGAGCTGGTGTAACGTCCGCATCCACAATGCGGTGGCGACCAGCGCAGCGGTGGGATTTCCGATTGCGCTCTCGGGCACGCTGGCGAATATCGCCTACGGGTGGAACGAGCCGGGCCTGCCGGCGTATTCGCTGGGCTTTATTTATTTGCCGGCGCTGGTGGTGATCGCGGCGGCCAGCGTGATGTTCGCGCCACTGGGGGCGCGCGCGGCGCACCGGATGCCGGTGCAGCGGCTCAAGCGGGTGTTTGCGGTGCTGCTGTATTCGCTGGCGGGCTACATGCTCTGGAAAGCCACCCACTAGGCTTTAGCGCACACCGTCATCCCCGCGAAAGCGGGGACCCATGCTGAGTTTGAATGAAGAGGTGGCGGTGCACGCTCGGTATGGGTCCCCGCGTTCGCGGGGATGACGGGTTGCGGGGACAGTCCCCTAGCGGTGCAGGCGGCTGCGTTCGAGCAGGCCGGGCTTCGGCTGGCGGTAGGCCCATACCAGCAGCGCGATGCCCAGGACGATCATCGGCAGCGACAGCACCTGGCCCGAAGTGATCGTCATTCCTGCGAACGTGGTTTCCCAGTCCGGCGTGCGGAAGTATTCGGTGAAGAAGCGCGCGCATCCATACAGGAACATGTACATCGCGCCGACCGCCAGGCGCGGACGCGCCTTGCGCGCATACAGCCACACGATGACAAATACCAGGATGCCGTCGATGAGCATCTGGTATAGCGGCGACGGATGGCGCAGGCCCTCGAGGAACACCGGCACCGGCTCCAGCGGATACGTAATGTCCGGCCAGCGCATCGCCCATGGCAGCGAAGCATCGGCAACGCGCCCCGGCAGCTCGGCGTTGATGAAATTGCCGAAGCGGCCGGCCGCATACCCAAGCGGCACCAGCGGCGCGATGAAGTCAAGCACGTCCAACAGGTTGCGCTTGCGCTTCTTCGCCCAGATCGCCATCGCCACCAGCACGCCAATGAAACCGCCGTGATAGGACATGCCGCCTTCCCACACCTTGAGGATCTGGATCGGGTTGGCGAGGAAGTAGTCCGGCCGGTAGAAGAACACTTCACCCAGGCGTCCGCCGATGATCACGCCCAGCATCCCGTAGAACAGCATGTCGTCCAGGTCGTCGAACTTCCAGCCCTGCGCGGCGATGTGCGGCAGGCGGATGCGCACACGGCCCAGCAACAGGAACAGCCCGAAGGCGACCACGTACATCAGGCCGTACCAGTGGATATCGATGGGACCGAGGCTGAGGGCGACGGGATCGGGCATCGGGTGAGTCAGCATTATTTCTTCTTCCTTAACAGGTCCAAAAAGCCCTTGAGTACGGGCGAATCGTTGTCGCGCCTCCAGCTGATGCCGGTTTCGACGTGCGGAACCGCGTCGCGCAATGGCCGGTATTCTACGCCGCGCCGCATCAGGTTGGACACGGATTGCGGCACCAGCGCCAGGCCCATGCCGCTCGAGACCAGGCTGACGATGGTTTGCATCTGCAGCGCTTCCTGCCCAATCGTCGGCGTGATGCCGGCCGCGGTAAAACACGACAGGATCGCGTCATGCAGCGCCGGCGACGCTTCGCGCGGGAAGATGATCAGCGGCAGGCGCGGCGCGTTCTTCAGCCACACCGGGCGCGTGTCGCCGGGCGTGCCGGCCGGCGTGGCCAGGATCAGCGGCTCAGACAGCACCGGCATGTAGTCGAGCACCTCGCGCGCATGGTCGGGCAGGGGAGGGATCAGCAGGCCGCAGTCGATGCGGCCGTGCAGCAGGTCCTCGACCTGCACGTCGGAGGTCGCCTCACGCAGCGTCAGCTGCACCTGCGGGTAGCGGGTGCGGTACTTGCGAAGGAAGGGCGGCAGCATGCTGTAGTCGGCCGACGAGACGAAGGACAGGCGCAGGCTGCCGCTTTCGCCCTGCGCCGCGCGGCGCACCAGATCGGGCAGGCCGGCGGCGTCGGCCAGCAGGCGGCGCGCCTCGGGCAGCAGGGCGCTGCCGGGCGCCGTGAGCGTGGCGCCGCGGCGGTTGCGCACGAACAGTTCGACGCCGAGCTGCTCCTCGAACGCGGCGATCGCCTGCGACAGCGGCGGCTGGGACATGTGCAAGCGTTCGGCGGCACGGCCGAAATGCAGTTCCTCGGCGACGGCGACGAAGTAGCGCAGCTGGCGCAGGTCTGGACTCGTTTGCATCGATATGCTGGGCGTATGGTTGAGGCTTCTGTGATATGCGGAGCGTATCACAGGCTACGTAATGATGTATTTGACATCTGCAGGGTGCGCGCGGCATCCTGACCTGAATCAGAGAAGGAGCAGCGCCATGGCAGACACGCCCAAATTCAACCGCCGTTCGCGCACCGTGACCGAAGGCGTCGCGCGCAGCCCGAACCGTTCCATGTACTACGCGATGGGCTACCAGAAGGAAGACTTCGACAAGCCCATGATCGGCATCGCCAACGCCCACTCGACCATCACGCCGTGTAACTCCGGCCTGCAGAAACTGGCCGACATCGCGGTCGCCACCGTGCGCGAGTGCGGCGCCAACCCGCAGGTGTTCGGCACGCCGACCATCTCCGACGGCATGTCGATGGGGACCGAAGGCATGAAGTACTCGCTGATCTCGCGCGAAGTGATCGCCGACTGCATCGAGACCTGCGTCAACGGCCAGTGGATGGATGGTGTGATCGCCGTCGGCGGCTGCGACAAGAACATGCCGGGCGGGATGATCGCGATGGTCCGCACCAACGTGCCCTCGATCTACGTCTATGGCGGCACCATCCGCCCCGGGCGCTGGAAGGGCAAGGACCTGACCATCGTGTCCGCGTTCGAAGCCGTGGGCGAATTCACCGCCGGGCGCATGAGCCAGGAGGACTTCGACGGCATCGAGCGCAACGCCTGCCCTTCCACCGGTTCCTGCGGCGGCATGTACACCGCGAACACGATGGCCTCGTCGTTCGAGGCGCTCGGCATGGCGCTGATGTACTCGTCCACCATGGCCAATCCCGACGACGAAAAGGTCGGTTCGGCCGCCGAGTCGGCGCGGGTGCTGGTGGAAGCGGTCAAGCGCGACCTCAAGCCGCGCGACATCGTCACGCGCGAGTCGATCGAGAACGCAGTCGCGCTGATCATGGCGACGGGCGGCTCCACCAACGCCGTGTTGCACTACCTGGCGATCGCGCACGCCGCCGAAGTCGAATGGAGCATCGACGATTTCGAGCGCGTGCGGCGCAAGGTGCCGGTCATCTGCAACCTCAAGCCGTCCGGCCAGTACGTTGCCACCGACCTGCACAAGGCGGGCGGCGTGCCGCAGGTGCTGCGCCTGCTGCTCGACGCCGGCCTGCTGCACGGGCACTGCATCACCATCACCGGCCGCACGCTGGCCGACGAACTGGCCAACGTGCCGTCGCAGCCGCCAGCGGGGCAGGACGTGATCCGCACGCTGGACAAGGCGCTCTACAAGGAAGGCCACCTCGCGATCCTGAAAGGGAACCTGTCGCCGGATGGCTGCGTGGCGAAAATCTCCGGGCTGAAGAATCCGGCCATCACGGGGCCGGCGCGCGTGTTCGACGACGAATACAGCGCGATGGACGCGATCCTGGCCGACCGCATTCGCGCGGGCGACGTGCTGGTGCTGCGCTACCTTGGGCCGCGCGGCGGGCCGGGCATGCCGGAGATGCTGGCGCCGACCGCGGCGCTGATCGGCAAGGGGCTGGGCGAATCGGTCGGACTGATCACCGACGGGCGCTTCTCGGGCGGCACCTGGGGCATGGTGGTGGGGCACGTGTCGCCGGAAGCGTTCGAGGGCGGGCCGATTGCGCTGATCGAGGAGGGCGACAGCGTCACCATCGACGCCACGCGGCTGCTGATCCAGCTTGAGGTGCCGGAGGCGGAGCTGGCGCGCCGGCGGGCGCAGTGGAAGCAGCCCGCGCCGCGCTACACCCGTGGCGCGCTCGCCAAGTACGCCGCGCTCGCGCTCCCCGCCAGCCGCGGCGCCGCGACGGGGTAAGGGGACTCTCCGAAGCCAGGGGACTGTCCCCGCAGGGGACCGTCCCCCGCCCTTAGCGATCAGCCACTGCGCCCCCCGGAGCCAGGGGACTGTCCCGCAGGGGACCGTCCCCCGCTTTTAGCGATCAGCCACTGCGCCACCCGGAGCCAGGGGACTGTCCCCGCAGGGGGCCGTCCCCCGCCTTTAGCGATCAGCCACTGTGTCACCCGGAGCCAGGGGACTGTCCCCGCAGGGGACCGTCCCCCGCCTTTAGCGATCAGCCACTGCGCCACCGAAAGGCAGGGGACAGTCCCACCGGGACAGTCCCCACCGTCCCGCATTTGCAGTACTATTGCCGAAGACCGTTACCCCAGCCATATGCCCATGAACCCGCAGCGCTTTGGTTACCTGTCCTCGCGCCCCGCGTCCGCGGCCGACGAAGAATTCCTCGCCGCGCTGTATGCCTCAACGCGCACCAACCTGCAGCACCTCCCGGTCCCGCGCGAGGTCATCGACGCCATCGTCCGCCACCAGCACGCGCTGCAGGCGCTCGGCTACGCCGAGGCCTTCCCCGACGCCGAGTACCTTGTGCTCGAGCACGACGGCATCCCGATCGGCCGCGCGGTGCTGAGCGCCACCCCGCGCGAACTCCGCCTGGTCGACCTGTCCATCGTCCCCGAGGCGCGCCGCCTGGGCCACGCCCGCGCGGTGCTGGCGGCGCTGCAGGAGCGCGCCACTGCCAGGGGCTGCGCGGTGGCGCTGCGCGTCCGGAACGACAACGACGAGGCGCGGGCCCTGTACGGCAGCCTGGGTTTCATGGTCGTGTCGTCCGACGAAGTCGCCCAGCAGATGCGGTGGACGCCCGCCAGCGACTGAACGTGCTCCGCTTGAATCCGGGCGCGCAATCGCCTACGCTTGACCAGGCGGGGAGGGAGGCCAGATGAAGGCGAACGGAGGCTGTTACTGCGGAGAGATCCGCTACGAAGTGGACGGCGACATCACACACGGGACCTTGTGTCACTGCGTCGATTGCAGGCGGGTGTCGGGTGCGCCGGTGGTGGGCTGGTTCACGGTCGCCGAGGACCGCGTGCGCTTCGTGCGCGGTGCGCCCAAGTGGTTCCGGTCAAGCGAGCATGTGATGCGGGCGTTCTGCGCCGCGTGCGGGACGCCGATCGCCTACCGGCGCGATTCCGAACCGGGATACGTGGACATCACCACCTGCAGCCTGGACCAGCCGGAACTGGCGCCGCCGCGCGACCATACCTTCCATGCCGAACGACTATCGTGGATGAAGGCGTGTGACGAGTTGCCGAAGTATCCGCGTACGCGCTCCGAAGGCTAGCGTGGAACGGGGACTGTCCCTACGAGACTGTCCCCAGCCTTTGGTTTTCTGGCGGCACAGCGAAAGGCAGGGGACAGTCCCGGAGGGACAGTCCCCAGGTCAGAAGGAATAGACCAGCGTCAGCGAGGTCTGCGTATCCGTATTGCGCTTCTCGGGCGGTACGTTGGTGTCGTTGCGCGCGCTGAACGCCGCCTTCATCTGCATCGCGCCGGTGACCCGCGTGCTGAGCGAAGTCTCCGCCACCGAGCGCATGTTCGAGGTGCCGCGCTCCACGCTGACGGTCTGCGCGAACATCGCCGCCTCGCTCACCTCCCAGCGGAAGCGCGCCGCGCCGCGCACGGTGACGCCGCTCTCGGCCTCGCCGTCGATGCGCTGCCCGCTGAAGTAGCCCGGGCCGAGCTCCACGTCGAGCGTCTTGTCGACCGTGTTGTACCACTGCGAACCGTGGCCGACCGCGAAGGTGGTGTAGCTGGTGTAGGCGCCGAACTTGTCGTTGACGTGCGAGGCCAGCGCAAAGGCGCGCTTGCCTTCGCCCATCAGCTTGAGCGCAGCCTTGGCCGACAGCGCGTAGCGTTC
The DNA here is from genome assembly GCA_035759315.1 of Telluria sp. Lineage (GTDB taxonomy): Bacteria > Pseudomonadota > Gammaproteobacteria > Burkholderiales > Burkholderiaceae_D > Telluria. Next base: position 19,071 of record DASTVB010000083.1, read on the forward strand.
GGCGGTGCGCTGGCGATGGCGCGTGCCTTGCGGGTCGACGATCACGTCGTCCTTGAAGAAGCCGCTGACGACGTACTCGTTGCTCCAGTTATCCAGCTCCTGGCGCGCGTCGATCTTGCCCGTGACGGAGCTGCCGTTCGTGTTGCCGGAGGTCATGATCGCGCCCAGTTCCGCGGACGTCGACCAGCCGCCCGCTGGAATGGGATCGGTACGCGCGATCACCGAGCCGGTATGCACGTTATCGAGGAAGGGAATATCGTCCGCCCGGGCGGTAGTTCCATGCGCGGCGGCGAGCGCCAGCGTCAAGACTAAGATTGATTTCATCATTTTCCATGCGGCGGGACAGTGGTCCGCCTGGTCGCGTTCGCTGGGAACGTTATTTCTTCTTGTCGAATGCTTCCTTGACGCGCGCCTTGCGGCGGGCTTCGTCTTCGTTGTGCTGTTTTTTCTTGTCCAGGCCGAGCGCCTTTTCGATGTACTCGAACCACACAAAGGCAAACACCATCAAGCCGACAATGTACCACCAGGACAGTTCGGCAAAGCGCCAGACTTCGAAATAGCGCAGCGCCACGAGGGCCACGATGAGGATGATAAGAAACATGGGGGACTCCTTTGGTGTCACAGCATATTACAAATCTCCGTGTCTGTGGAGGAACAACTTCATGGGCTTGAACGCTTAACGAGGTACAATTGACCCAGAAGTTTTCTAAGGAGATTAGCAATGAAACAAGCAATGTTTGCTGTATTGGCCGCCTCAGTCCTCGTTTCCGGCAGCGCAATGGCCAGCCCGGATCTCGCGAAAGCCAAGAACTGCATGGCTTGCCACGCGGTCCAGACCAAACTGGTCGGTCCTGCCTTCAAGGACATTGCTGCCAAATATGCCGGCCAGAAGGGCATCGAAGACAAACTCGCCGCCAAGGTCATCAAGGGTGGTTCCGGCTCGTGGGGCGCGATCCCGATGCCTGCCAACCCGCAGGTGTCTCCTGCCGAGGCGAACGCCCTCGCCAAGTGGATCCTGGCCCAGAAATAAGCCAGCCGCTGCCAGAAAACGCGCCCCCGAGGCGCGTTTTTTTATCCTCTACCCAAAGACCGTCATCCCAGCGAAGGCTGGGATCCATACTGAACGTCCCGACCGACGCACTCAAAGTTCAACCGGTGCATGGATTCCCCTACGCCGGAATGAAGGCCGGAATACAACGGACTCTGCCGCAGAGATGTAATGGCTGTAACGAAACGTTTCAGTCAACCGTGCGGGCGTTGTAATGTTGCCCGATAGAATTACTATACATACACGAAGCACGGACTTCGGTGTGCAAACAACCCATGAGGCAAGCATGAAAAAAACATCCACCCACCTCCGCCTGGCAGCAGGCACGGCACTGGCGGCCGCACTGGCTGCCTGCGGCGGCAGCATCGACGTCGAACCGAACCCACCGGTCAGGACCTTCGGTACGCTCGGCGTATCGCTGACCGACGCGCCGGCCTGCGGTTTCGACGCGGTCAACGTCACGGTGAACAAGGTGCGCGTGCACCGCAGCGCCACGGCTTCGGACACCGACTCCGGCTGGACCGACATCACGCTCAGCCCAGCCAAGAAGATCAACCTGCTCAACCTGACCAATGGCGTGCTCGAGTCGCTCGGCCAGACTTCGCTGGAAGCCGGCAAGTATACGCAGCTGCGCCTGGTGCTCGACGCGAACACCGGCAACGGCATGGCCAACTCGGTGGTACCGACCGGCGGCCAGGAGACCTCGCTCGACACGCCAAGCGCGGTCCAGAGCGGCATCAAGCTGACCAACGAATTCGAAGTCAAGGCAGGGGAGCAGGTCGACCTCGTGCTCGACTTCGACGCCTGCAAATCGGTCGTCACCAAGGGTGGCTCGGGCCGCTATTCGCTCAAGCCGGTGGTCAAGGTCATCCCGACTGCGATCAATGGCATTTCGGGCTTCGTCGCGCCGGCGCTGGTCGCCGCCAACGTGACCATCAGCGCGCAGCAGGGCGGCAAGATCATCGCCGCCACCACGCCGAAGACCACCGGTGAATTCATGCTCGCACGCCTGCCGACGGGTAACTACGATGTCGTGATCACCGCGGATGGCAAGGCTGCGACCGTGATCGGCGCAGTGCCTGTCGCGACGGCCAGCAGCAACACGGCGCTGTCGACCAGCGCAGCTCCGATCGCCATGGCCGACAGCGCGGCCAATTCGGTCGCCGGCACCGTCACCATGACGCCTGCAAGCACCACGGAAGCGGCCTATGTGGCGGCGAAGCAGACCTTCGCTTCGGGTCCTTCAGTCACGATCCGTTACAAGGGTGCGGACCTGACGACCGGCGCGTACACGATCGACAAGCTGCCGGTCGCGGCGCCGCAGTACGCGGCCTACAGCGCCACGCTGCCGCTGGTGTTTGCGCCGGCGACGACGGTGACGCCGGGTGCGGGCAAGTACAAGGTGGAAGCGTCGGCGGCCGGGTATGCGACCAAGGCGGTCGATTCGGTGGATGTGTCGACCCAGTCGCAGACCGGAGTGAACTTCGCGCTGGTGCCGTAAGCTGCTGTTGAAGTCGTAGGGAAGATGCCGCCCGGTTTGCGCCGGGCGGTTTTTTTTGGGGCCATTAGCCGTCGCACCGTCGTCCCAGCGAAGGCTGGGACCCATACGCCGCATCCGAAGCCGGACATGCAGCGCCGCGATGCCGGCTCAGCATGGGTCCCAGCCTTCGCGGGGACGACGAGGTTGGGCCGACCGCTACCTTGCCGTCATCCCAGCGAAGGCTGGGATCCATGCGTCGTATCCGAAGCCGGGCACGCAGCGTTGCGACGCAAGCTCAGTATGGGTCCCAGCCTTCGCTGGGACGACGGGGCGTATCGAAGTGGAGCAGGCAGCGCCGCGACGCAGGCTCAGTATGGGTCCCAGCCTGCGCTGGGACGACGGGGGATGAAAAATGCCGCCCGGCGGGAGCGGGGCGGCATTATTGGAAACCTTCCGGCGAGCGCTTAGCGGATCACGTCCATCTTGGTCTTCTTGCCGCCCTTGTAGGTGAACAGGGTCAGCGCGCCGTCCTGGATGTCGCCGCGCGGATCGAAGGCGATGGTGCCGGTGACGCCTTCGTACTTGATCTTCTTCAGCTCCGGCAGGTACTTGGCAGGGTCGGAGGATTTGGCGTTCTGCATTGCCTGCGCCATCACCATCACCGCGTCGTACACGTACGGTGCGTACAGCTGCACGTCCTGCTTGTACTTGGCTTTGTAGCGCGCACGGAAGTCGGCCATGACCTTCTCCTGCGGACCCTTCACGCCTCCTGCTTCGGCGCACGTGACGTTGCCTTCGCCCAGGCCGTCGCCGGCCAGGCGCGACAGCGCTTCGGTGCAGACGCCGTCGCCGCCCATGAACTTGGCCTGGATGCCCAGCGCCTTCATCTGCTTGAGCATCGGGCCGCCCACGGAGTCCATGCCGCCGAAGAAGACCAGGTCAGGCTTCTTGGCCTTGATGCTGGTCAGGATGGCGGTGAAGTCGGTGGCGTTCGGATTGGTGAACTCCTTGCCGACGATCTGGATGCCGGCGCCGCCGGTTTTCTTCGCGCCCTTGACGAATTCGTCCGCCACCCCCTGGCCGTAAGCCGAGCGGTCGTCGATCACGGCGATCTTCTTGGCCTTGAGCGTTTCAACCGCGTACTTGCCCAGCGTGCCACCGAGCTTGTTGTCGTTGGCGACCACGCGGAAGGTGGTCTTGTAGCCCTGCTTGGTGTACTGCGGCGTGGTGGCCGATGGCGAGATCTGCGGGATCCCGGCCTGCATGTAGATGCGCGAGGCCGGCACGGTGGTGCCCGAGTTCAGGTGGCCGATCACGCCCTTTACCTTGGCGTCGACCAGCTTCTGCGCAACCGCGGTGCCCTGCTTCGGGTCGGCGCCGTCGTCTTCGGTCAGCAGTTCGAGCTTGACCTTCTGGCCGTTGATCGTGAAGCCCTTGGCGTTCAGTTCCTCGATCGCCATGCGCGCGCCATTTTCATTGTCCTTGCCCAGGTGTGCGGAGGCACCGGAGATCGGGCCGACGTGGCCAATGCGGACGACTTCCTGCGCGCTCGCGGTGCCCGCAAATGCCAGGGCGACTACCAGCGGAATCAACTTGGTCTTGAACTGCATAGATTATCTCCAGTGTATGTATAAACAAGGGGCATGGGCTGCGCCGGGTTCCCGGCTTGTACCGGATTATCGATTGATTATATGGTGAAAAACGCGGCGCAAACCGTCCCGGCGTGCGCGGGGGCGCAGCGTTTTGTAAGCAGTTGAAAGCGGGAGAGGGGACTGTCCCGACGGGACTGTCCCCAGCCTTTTGCGGGCAGGGCGTGTAAATCAATAAAGGCAGGGGACAGTCCCGAAGGGACAGTCCCCCGACATCACGCGGGGGTGCAGAGGTAGCCCTTGGCGGCGGCGTCCGGATCGTTGCGGCAGGAGAGGGCGTTGGTGACGACCTGGGTCTTGCCGTCGTCCAGGACCTTGACCAGCACTTCCCGGCTTTCCTCGCTGCGCGACAGGCAGTTCCACACATACAGGCGCACGCCGCCGGGCGGCGATTCGACCTGCGTCGCGAGCTTGATTTCGTCGCACTTGGAGCCAAACAGCGCGTCGTCGCGCGCCAGCGAGGCGCGCTCGAGCAGCGTGTTCTCGCTGTAGAACCTGGCCTGGTTCGGTTTAACCCAGAGGAAGGCGGTGATGACGATCGCGATGATAGGCGCGATCGTGATGACCGCGAAGCGTGAGGACATGGTCTGAACCTTTTCTTATTTGCGAAGTGCTTTGAGATGGGTGATTTCCTGGGCCACCGCGCGGGCGACGATCTTCTCCAGGGTGTCGTGCAGGCCGTCGCGGATGTCCGCGGTGAGGCTTTTCAGCGCGTGCTGCAGCACCTCGGCCATCGCATCGCGCACGCGCTGCTCCAGCACAAAGTCGGTGCGGCTTTGCAGTTGCGTGAGGATGCGTTCGGACAGGCGCTGTTCGAGCAGCTCCCATTCCTCTTCGCTCCAGCCCTGCACGACGCGCTGCGCCAGGCCGTCCGGCGACGCGGCCGGCGCGGCAGGCGGGGTGTCGTCCAGTACCTCGGTCAACACCGGAATGCTGGGATCGAAGCTTTGCTGGGTCATGACTTGCCTGCGACGAAATGGGTCAAGGGATAGGACTGCTGCTTGTAGGCGGCGTAGCGTTTGCGGCCTTCCTGCGCGTCCTGTTCATCGATCGAGACGATTTCGAACACGCGCGCGAAGCGGTCCACGCCATCCGGGATCGACTGGCCGAGGTTGACCAGGATATCGGTGTGCGGCAGCGGCGCGGAGAGCGAGGAAGTGACGATGATCGGCGTCTGCGGCGCCAGTGCGTCGCCAGCCATCACGTGCGGCAGGAAATCGGTCTCTGAGAAGGTCCACAGCGATTCGTTCAGCTGCGCGGCCTGCTCCTCGTCGGCGGCCAGCAGCACGATTTTGCCGCTGGCGCCATAGGCCTTGCGCGCCAGCCGGCAGGCATACGCCACCTTGTCCGGGATATTGGTATGGAAGTCGACGCGCGTCATGTCAGAACTGGAATGCGGGTGCCGGCGGCACCTTGGCATTGGCGGGCGGTTCCGGTTCCTTTGGCGCGGGAGGCGGCGGAGGCGGCGGCAGCGCCGCGGCCATGACGGTCCCGAGGCGGAACGACGGGCCCACCACGCGCTGTTTCGGATACGCCGCCGCGTTAAGCGCCGCGTGCAGCGAGCCGGGTTCGAATCCGGTCAGGCGGGTGCGGCCGATGGTGATGAAGGGCAGCTGGTCGGAGCCCCCGGCCAGCTTGAGCTGCTCGGTGTCCTCCAGTGAGCTGACGGTCTTTTCGGTGTACGGGATGCCGCGTTCGACCAGGGCCGCGCGCGCGTTGTCGCAGGCGCCGCAGCCGGCGGTGGTGAAGATCGTGACCGGCGCGCCGCGCATGGCCTGCGCCAGCGCGAACGGCACGTCGACCGAGCCGCCGGTGGCGGAGTACGCCTTCACCTGCACCTGTTTCTGCTCGCGCGCCGGCGGCGGGGTATCGCTGTAATGGGTGACGCCCTTGGCGTCCTTCCATTTGTATACCTGCTGCGCGAGCGCATTGCCGGTCCACGCGGCCAGCAGCGCGGCCCCGCTTGCGGTCAGGATGAGGGTCGTTCTTTTCATTCGGTGCTTTCTCCCCGCGCCGTATTTACTGCTTCATTCCGCTGTGACGCAACAGCGCGTCGATATTCGGTTCGCGGCCGCGGAACGCCTTGAACGATTCCAGTGCCGGGCGCGAACCTCCCACGGCGAGGATCTCCTGCTGGAAGCGCTTGCCGGTTTCAAGCGACAGGTCGCCGCCGCCCGCTTCCACCGCTTCCTCGAACGCCGCATAGGCGTCCGCAGACAGGACCTCGGCCCATTTGTAGCTATAGTAACCTGCGGCATAGCCCCCGGCAAAGATATGGCCGAAGGAATGCTGGAAGCGGTTGAACGCCGGCGGCACCAGCACCGAGAACTTCTGGCGCACTTCGTCGATCAGCTGCTGTACCGAGCGCTCCGAGGTCGGGTCGAAATCGTAATGCAGGTGCATGTCCACCAGCGAGAACTCGACCTGGCGCAGGGTCTGCATCCCGGACTGGAAGTTCTTGGCCGCGACCATCTTGTCGAACAGTTCGCGCGGCAGCGGCTCGCCGGTGTCGACGTGCGCGGTCATGTTGCGCAGCACATCCCACTCCCAGCAGAAGTTCTCCATGAACTGGGACGGCAGTTCGACCGCGTCCCACTCCACGCCGGAGATGCCGGAGACGCCCAGCTCTTCCACCTGGGTCAGCATGTGGTGCAGGCCGTGGCCGAATTCGTGGAACAGCGTGATCACTTCGTCATGCGTGAACTGCGAAGGCTTGGTCACCCCGTCGACGGTGGCCGGCGGCGTGAAATTGCAGGTCAGGTAGGCGATCGGGGTCTGGATCTCGCCGCCCGACACCAGCCTGCGGCCCCGCGCATCATCCATCCACGCGCCGCCGCCCTTGCCTTCGCGGGCGTACAGGTCGAGGTAGAACTGGCCGATCAGCTGGCCGGCGCGCTCGATGCGGAAGAAGCGCACGTCAGGGTGCCAGACCGGGGCCTGGTCAGGGGAGATCTTCACATCGAACAGGCCTTCGATCAGCTTGAACAGGCCATCGACCACTTTCGGCTCGGGGAAGTACTGCTTCACTTCCTGCGCCGAGAACGCGTAGCGCTTTTCGCGCAGCTTCTCGGAGGCGTAGGCGATGTCCCATGCGTTCAGCTCCTCCAGTCCAAGCTCGGTGCGCGCGAACTCGCGCAGTTCGGCCAGGTCCTTGTCGGCGTAGGGACGGGCGCGGCGCGCGAGGTCTTCGAGGAATTCGATCACATGCTCGGGGCTTTGCGCCATCTTCGGCACCAGCGACACTTCGGCGAAGTTGCGGTAGTCAAGCAGCTTGGCTTCCTCGTCGCGCAGCTTCAGCAGCTTGGCGATGTTGCCGGTGTTGTCCCACTTTTCCAGCTCGGAGAACACCACGCCCATTTCGGACGCCTTGGTGGCATTGGCGCGGTAGATGGTCTCGCGCAGCGCGCGGTTGTCGGCGAATTGCAGAAGCGGGAAGTAGGAAGGGAAGTGCAGCGTGAACTGGTAGCCCTGCTTGCCGTCCTTTTCGGCGGAAGCGCGCGCGGCTTCGACCACGTCGTCCGGCACGCCCGACAGCTCGTCGCGAGTGGCGACCAGCAGCTTGTAGTCGTTGGTCGCGTCCAGCACGTTCTCGGAGAAGCGGGTCGAGATCGCGGCGTGTTCTTCCTGGATTTCGGCGAAGCGCTTTTTCTTGGCCGACGGCAGTTCGGCGCCGCCGAGGGTGAAGTCGCGCAGCGCGTTTTCGATGATCTTCTTGCGGGCCGGCGACAGGTTCTCGTATTCCGGGCCGTGGCGCATCGCCTTGTACTTGGCGAACAGCGCTTCGTTCTGCGACAGCTCGGTCCAGAACTCGGTGACCTTGGGCTGGTTCTCGTTGTAGGCGGCGCGCAGCTCGGGCGTGTCGGCCACGTTGTTGAGGTGGTTGACCACGCCCCAGGCGCGGCCCAGGCGTTCAGTGGCTTCTTCCAGCGGCACCACGAAGTTGTCCCAGGTGACGTTGTCCGAAGGTGCTTCGAGCTGGGACACCACGGCGCGCGCGTGCGCGATCAGCTGCTCGATGGCGGGCGTGACGTGCTCGGGCCGGAACGCGTCGAAGCGTGGCAGGCCGGAAAAGTCGAGGAGCGGGTTGTTCTCAGCGTTCATAAATTCATCCTCGTGTCTAAAGGGGACTGTCCCCGCAGGGGACCGTCCCCCGGTGTTTGTTGTTCATCGACTCATTCAGAACACCGGGGGACAGTCCCCTGCGGGGACGGTCCCCTTCCCGTGCTCAGACGCGTTCCGCGGACTCGATCGTGTTCATCAGCAGCATGGTGATCGTCATCGGACCCACCCCGCCCGGCACCGGCGTAATGTGCGACGCGACTTCCTTCACGCCAGCAAAATCGACGTCGCCACACAGCTTGCCCTCGTCGTCGCGGTTCATGCCCACGTCGATCACGATTGCACCAGGCTTGACCATATCAGCGGTGAGGGTGTTGCGTCGCCCAACTGCGGCCACCACCACGTCCGCCTGGCGGGTGTGATAGCCCAGGTCCGCGGTCGCGCTATGGCAGATGGTGACGGTTGCGTTGGCTTGCAAGAGCAGCAGGCCCATCGGCTTGCCGACGGTGTTGCTGCGCCCGATCACGACCGCGTGCTTGCCGCGCAGGTCGAACCCGGTCGATTCGATCAGCTTCATGCAGCCGTACGGCGTGCACGGGCGGAAACCTTCCAGCCCGGTCATCAGTTCGCCGGCCGACAGTACGGAGTAGCCGTCCACGTCCTTGGAAGCGTCGATCGCCTCGATCACCTTGTGCGGATGGATGTGGCGCGGCAATGGCATCTGCACCAGGATGCCGTGGATGGCCGGATCCGCGTTCAGCGCGGCGATACGGTCGAGCAGGGCGGCTTCGGTCAGGTCGGCTTCGTACTTTTCGAACACCGAGTTGATGCCGACGTCGCCGCAGGCCTTGATCTTGTTGCGCACGTAGACCTGGCTGGCCGGGTCTTCGCCGACCAGGATCACGGCGAGGCCGGGCTGTTTGCCCTTCGCGGTGAGGGCGGCGGCGCGCTCGGCGATCTCGCCGCGCAGTTTTTTGGAAAGTTGGACTCCGTCGATCAGTTGGGCAGGCATGGTCGGGGTAAAGTTGGAAGGAAAACAGCATTATAAATGCGAGGGAAGGGGACTGTCCCCGGAGGGGACTGTCCCCCGGTGTTCTCTGCTCAGCCAAACACCCGGGGACGGTCCCCTTCGGGGACAGTCCCCATCCCGGCGGCGATGCGTGTATTTCATAATATGAAACGACATATCGCAATTTGGAAACAAAAGCGAACACTGTTAAAATCTTCGCACTTAGTATCTTGGCACTCGTGAATAATTGACGCACTATATAAAGGAGACGCATCGATGTCAGCTCAACTCGACCAGGTGAACGCGCAAGCCGCGAACGACCCGGACACGCTGGAAACGAAGGAATGGCTTGAGGCGCTCGAAGCCGTCATTGAAAACGAGGGCCCTGAACGCGCCCATTACCTGATGGAGCGCCTGGTCGACCTCGCGCGCCGCCGCGGCGCCGACGTGCCGTTCTCCGCGAACACCGCCTACGTCAACACGATCCCGGTCCACCTGGAAGAGCACTGCCCGGGCAACCTCGAATACGAAGAGCGCCTGCGCTCGTGGATGCGCTGGAACGCGATGGCGATGGTGGTCAAGGCCAACCGCGCCGACGGCGACCTGGGCGGCCACCTGGCTTCGTTCGCCTCGCTCGCGAACATGCTCGGCATCGGCTTCAACCACTTCTGGAAAGCGCCGAGTGAAGAGCACGGCGGCGACCTGCTGTACATCCAGGGCCACTCCTCGCCGGGCATCTATGCGCGCGCCTTCCTCGAGGGCCGCATCAGCGAAGAACAGCTGATCAACTTCCGCCGCGAAGTCGACGGCAAGGGCCTGTCTTCGTACCCGCACCCGAAACTGATGCCGAAGTTCTGGCAGTTCCCGACCGTGTCGATGGGCCTCGGCCCGCTGATGGCGATCTACCAGGCGCGCTTCCTCAAGTACCTGCACGCGCGCTCGATCGCGCAGACCGAGGGCCGCAAGGTCTGGGTCTTCTGCGGCGACGGCGAGATGGACGAGCCGGAATCGATGGGCGCGATCGGCATGGCCGCGCGCGAGCGCCTCGACAACCTGGTCATGGTCGTCAACTGCAACCTGCAGCGCCTGGACGGCCCTGTGCGCGGCAACGGCAAGATCATCCAGGAACTGGAAGCGGACTTCCGCGGCGCCGGCTGGAACGTCATCAAGGTGATCTGGGGCCCGGGCTGGGACGCGCTGCTGGCGCGCGACAAGGACGGCATCCTGCAGAAGGTGATGATGGAAACCGTCGACGGCGAGTACCAGACCTACAAGGCGCGCGACGGCGCCTACGTGCGCCAGCACTTCTTCGGCAAGCACCCGAAGCTGCTGGAGATGGTCGCCAACATGACCGACGACGACATCTGGCGCCTGACCCGCGGCGGCCACGATCCGCACAAGATCTACGCCGCCTTCAAGAAGGCCAATGAATCCGTCGGCAAGCCAACCGTCCTTCTGGTCAAGACCATCAAGGGCTACGGCATGGGCAAGTCCGGCGAAGCGCGCAACACCGCGCACCAGACCAAGAAGCTCGACGACGAGGCGATCCGCGAAATGCGCGACCGCTACGGCATCCCGATCCCGGACGATAAGCTGAAGGACATCCCGTTCTTCAAGCCGTCCGACGATGCGCCGGAAATGCAGTACCTGCACGAACGCCGCAAGGCCCTCGGCGGCTACCTGCCGCAGCGCCGCGAAAAGGCGGAAGAGTCGCTGCAGGTGCCTGCGCTGGCGGCGTTCCAGAACGTGCTCGACGCGACCCCTGAAGGCCGCGAGATCTCCACCACCCAGGCCTTCGTGCGTATCCTGGCCGTGCTGCTGCGCGACCAGAACGTGAAGGAGCGCGTGGTGCCGATCGTGGTCGATGAATCGCGCACCTTCGGCATGGAAGGCCTGTTCCGCCAGATCGGCATCTTCAGCCAGCAGGGCCAGTTGTACGAGCCGGTCGACAAGGACCAGGTCATGTACTACCGCGAAGACAAAGCCGGCCAGGTGCTCCAGGAAGGCATCAACGAAGCGGGCGGCATGTGCTCGTGGATCGCGGCTGCGACGTCCTACTCGTCGAACAACCGCATCATGATCCCGTTCTACATCTTCTACTCGATGTTCGGCATGCAGCGTATTGGCGACCTGGCCTGGGCGGCCGGCGACATCCGCGCACGCGGCTTCCTGCTGGGCGGCACCGCGGGACGCACCACGCTGAACGGCGAAGGCCTGCAGCACGAAGATGGCCACAGCCACATCATGGCGGCGACCATCCCGAACTGCATCCCTTACGACCCGACCTTCGCGCACGAAGTGGCAGTCATCATGCAGGACGGCATGCGCCGCATGATGCAGGAACAGGAAGACGTGTTCTACTACCTCACGCTGATGAACGAGAACTACTCGCACCCGGGCCTCAAGCCTGGCAGCGAAGAAGGCATCCTGAAGGGCATGTACCTGCTGCAGGAAGGCGCTGCGGGCGCCAAGCAGCGCGTGCAGCTGATCGGCTCCGGCACCATCCTGCTGCAATCGATCCAGGCCGCCAAGCTGCTGCAGGAAGACTGGGGCATCGCCGCCGACGTCTGGTCCGCACCGTCGCTGACGCTGCTGGCGCGCGACGGCCAGGACTGCGAGCGCTGGAACCTGGTCAACCCGAACCAGCCTGCACGGGTGCCATACGTGACTTCGCTGCTGGCTCCGACTTCCGGCCCGATCGTCGCGACCACCGACTACATGCGCCTGTTCGCCGAGCAGATCCGCGCCTTCATGCCGAAGGGCCGCAGCTACAAGGTGCTGGGCACGGACGGCTTCGGCCGCTCGGATTCGCGCGAGAAGCTGCGCGAGTTCTTCGAGGTGAACCGCTACTACATCACCGTGGCCGCACTGAAGTCGCTCGCTGACGAAGGCATCATCTCGACCAGCGTGGTGGAGCAGGCCATCGTGAAGTACGGCCTGAACCCGAACAAGCCAAATCCGGTGACCCAATAAACCGCACACCTGTCATCCCCGCGCATGCGGGGACCCATACTGATTCGGAATACAGCTTCAGCATGGGTCCCCGCGTTCGCGGGGATGACGGTCGATAAAAATACGGAGCGAAGAATATGAGCATGGTAGAAGTCAAAGTCCCGGATATCGGCGACTTCAAGGAAGTCGAAGTCATTGAGCTGATGGTCAAGCCAGGCGACACCATCAAGGTCGACCAGTCGCTGATTACGGTCGAATCGGACAAGGCGAGCATGGAGATCCCGTCCTCGCACGCCGGCGTGGTCAAGGAACTGCGCGTCAAGGTCGGCGACAAGGTCAAGGAAGGCTCGCTGGTCCTGATGCTGGAAGAAGCAGCGGGCGCACCGCCTGCCGCTGAAGGCAAGCCGGCCGCACCGGCCGAAGCTGCCGCCGTCGCTCCAGCGCAGGCTGGAGCCCATACTGAGGCGGCAGCACCCGCACCGGCCACTGCGCCCGCAGCGCCGGCAGCACCTGCTGCGCCGGCCGCACCCGCCGCACAAGGCCCAGGCTCTGTCGAAACCGGCAAGCTGGCCCACGCATCGCCGTCGATCCGCAAGTTCGCGCGCGAACTGGGCGTGGACCTGTCGCGCGTGCCTGGCACCGGCCCGAAAGGCCGCATCCTGCACGTCGACGTCCAGAACTTCGTCAAGGGCGTGATGGCGGGCGGCGCGCAAGCGGCTGCCGGTGGCGCCGGCGCCGGCATCGGCGGCCTGACGCTGCTGCCATGGCCGTCGCTCGACTTCTCCAAGTTCGGCCCGACCGAACTGCTGCCGCTGTCGCGCATCAAGAAGATTAGCGGCCCGAACCTGCACCGCAACTGGGTGATGATCCCGCACGTGACGCAGTTCGACGAGTCCGACGTGACCGACCTGGAGCAGTTCCGCGTCGATTCCAACGCGGCGCTGGCAAAGGCCAAGTCCACCGTCAAGCTGACCATGCTGGCGTTCGTGATCAAGGCTTCCGTCGCCGCGCTGAAGAAGTACCCGGCGTTCAACTCGTCGCTGGACGAGAAGGGCGAGAACCTGATCCTCAAGCAGTACTACAACATCGGCTTCGCGGCCGATACGCCGAACGGCCTGGTGGTCCCGGTGATCAAGGACGCCGACAAGAAGTCGGTCTCGCAGATCGCGACCGAAATGGCCGAGATGTCCGCGCAGGCGCGCGAAGGCAAGCTGAAACCGACCGACATGCAGGGCGCGACCTTCACGATCTCGTCGCTGGGCGGCATCGGTGGCACCGCGTTCACGCCGATCATCAACGCGCCTGAAGTGGCGATCCTTGGCCTGTCCAAGTCCAGCATGAAGCCGGTGTGGGACGGCAAAGCCTTCCAGCCGCGCCTGATGCTGCCGCTGTCGCTGTCGTACGACCACCGCGTGATCGATGGCGCCATGGCCGCACGCTTCACCGCATACCTCGCGGAGGTCATGTCCGACCTGCGCAAGACCTTGCTGTAACAGGGGAGAGCGGATATGAGCACTGAAGTAAAAGTCCCCAACATCGGCGATTTCAAGAACGTCGAAGTCATCGAGCTGCTGGTCAAGCCGGGCGACACGATCAAGGTCGACCAGTCGATCGCGACCGTCGAATCGGACAAGGCCAGCATGGAAATCCCTTCGACGCACGCAGGCGTGGTCAAGGAACTGCGCATCAAGGTCGGCGACAAGGTGAACGAAGGTTCGCCGATGCTGCTGATCGACGAAGCCGCCGGCGCTGCCGCTGCCGTCGTTCCTGCGCAGGCAGGAACCCATGCTGCGCCGGCAGCACCCGCACCGGCCGCCGCACCCGCAGCCCCGGCAGCACCGGCTGCCCCAGCCCCCGCCGGCAGCACCTATGCAGGCAAGGTCGATATCGAATGCGACATGATGGTCCTCGGCGCCGGCCCTGGCGGCTACTCCGCCGCCTTCCGCTCCGCCGACCTGGGCATGAACACCGTCCTGATCGAAAAATACGCGGCGCTCGGCGGCGTGTGCCTGAACGTCGGCTGCATCCCGTCCAAGGCGCTGCTGCACGTCGCTGCCGTGATCGACGAAACCGCGACGATGGGTTCGCACGGCGTCAAGTTCGCCAAGCCCGAAGTGAACCTCGATGAACTGCGCGCCTACAAGGACAAGGTCATCACCAAGATGACGGGCGGCCTGGCCGGCATGGCCAAGGCGCGCAAGGTCAAGGTAGTGCAGGGCGTCGGCAACTTCGTCAGCCCGAACCATATTGAAGTGACCGCGGCCGACGGCAGCAAGCAGGTGGTGCAGTTCAAGCAGGCGATCATCGCCGCCGGTTCCGCCGTCGTGAAGCTGCCGTTCATTCCTGAAGATCCGCGCATCGTCGATTCGACCGGCGCGCTGGAACTGCGCCAGGTGCCGAAGAAGATGCTGGTCATCGGCGGCGGCATCATCGGCCTGGAAATGGCGACCGTCTACTCGACACTCGGCTCGCGCATCGACGTGGTCGAAATGCTCGACGGCCTGATGCAGGGCGCTGACCGCGACATGGTCAAGGTCTGGCAGAAGTTCAACGAGTCGCGCTTCGACAAGATCATGACCAAGACGAAGACGGTGGGCGTGGAAGCGCTGGCCGAAGGCATCAAGGTCACCTTCGAGGCAGCGGAAGCCGGCGCAGCCGCGCCCGAGCCGCAGCTGTACGACATGGTGCTGGTGGCCGTTGGCCGCAGCCCGAACGGCAAGAAGATCGCCGCCGACAAGGCCGGCGTGGTGGTGAACGAACGCGGATTCATCCCGGTCGATGGCCAGATGCGCACCAACGTGCCGCACATCTTCGCGATCGGCGACATCGTCGGCCAGCCGATGCTGGCGCACAAGGCGGTGCACGAAGCGCACGTCGCGGCGGAAGCGGCGCACGGCGAGAAGGCCTTCTTCGATGCGAAGGTGATCCCGTCGGTGGCGTACACCAATCCGGAAGTGGCGTGGGTCGGCATCACCGAAGACGAAGCCAAGGCCAAGGGCATCAAGGTCGAGAAGGGCCACTTCCCGTGGGCCGCCAGCGGACGCGCCGTTGCAAACGCGCGCGACGAAGGCTTCACCAAACTGCTGTTCGATGCGGAGACCAAGCGCATCGTCGGTGGAGGTATCGTCGGCACCAATGCGGGCGACATGATCGGCGAAGTTGCGCTTGCGATCGAGATGGGCGCCGACGGCGTCGACATCGGCAAGACGATTCACCCGCACCCGACGCTGGGCGAGTCGATCGGCATGGCCGCGGAAGTCTACAAAGGCGTCTGCACCGACCTGCCGCCGCAGCGCAAGAAGTAGCGGGTAGGGGACTGTCCCTTTGGGACTGTCCCCCGCCTTCCGTCGCGCAGCCAATCACAAAAGACAGGGGACAGTCCCGTAGGGACAGTCCCCGAACCCGAGGAACAGATGCGGATCGCCACCTTCAACATCAACGGAATGAACGCCCGGCTGCCAGCGCTGCTGCAGTACCTGGAAGAAGAACAACCCGACGTCGTCTGCCTGCAGGAGCTGAAGACGCCGCACGAGCGCTTCCCCGAGGAGGCCATCAACGCGGCCGGCTACCAGGCGGTCTGGCATGGCCAGAAAGCCTGGAACGGCGTCGCCATCCTCGCGCGCGGCACCACTCCCGTGGAATGCAAGATGCGCGGCCTGGCCGGCGACGAAGAAGACCTCCAGAGCCGCTACATCGAAGCGGTGGTCAACGGCATCCTCATCTGCTGCCTGTACCTGCCGAACGGGAACCCGGCCCCGGGTCCCAAGTTCGACTACAAGCTCGCGTGGATGGAGCGCCTGATCCTGCGCGGCCAGGAGCTGATCGACAGCGGCGAACCGGTCGTGCTGGCGGGTGACTTCAACGTGATGCCGACCGATATCGACGTGTACAAGCCGGAGCGCTGGGTGGACGACGCGCTGTTCCGCCCGGAGTCGCGTGAGGCCTTCCACCGTTTGGTGGCGCAGGGCTGGACCGACGCGGTGCGCGCCATGCATCCGGGCGAGGTGATCTACACCTTCTGGGATTACTTCCGCAATGCGTTCGGCCGCAATGCGGGCATCCGCATCGACCACCTCCTGCTCAGCCCCGCGCTGGCTCCCGCGCTGCGTGGCGCAGGTGTCAACACGGATGTGCGCGCGCGCGAAAAGCCGAGCGACCACGCACCCACCTGGATCGACCTGGACTGGAATCCGGCATAATCCCCGGTATGACCAAGACCATCCTGTTTGCCGCGCTGCTCGGTAGCGTGCTGTTCGCGCAGGCTGCCGAGCCGAAGGTAGCGAAAGATGCTATCGCTGCGCTCGAAGGCGTGTACAAGTACCGCTTCGGCAATGTGACCATGGAGCCCGGAAGAGAGCTTCAAGTCTACGAATCGGAAGACATCGTGGAGATCGTGCGCTACGACGATAGCCACGTGTACGTGCGCGCGCATTTGGAATTCCCGCACGATCAAATGTGCGCTATATCGGGGATCGCGGGGTACGAGAACGGCATGTTCGTGTTCCATGATCCCAAACCATCGCGCGACGGCGCGCCTCCTTGCACGCTCAGTGTTGGCGCGGTGGGGGACAAGTTGGTGCTCACCGACCGCATTAACGACGGCGTCTCCACCTGCCGCGCCTATTGCGGCGAGCGCGTCAGCCTGTCGGAGATCACGATGCCGCTCTCGAAACGTCGTTCGATACGTTACCTGGACCGGCTCAAAACCTCGCGCCAGTACATCAAGGCCGCCAGGGACCTGCAACTCTACCAGCTGCAAAAGTCCGATCCCAGCTACACCCCCGAGCAAGTCCAGCGCCGCCACCAGGAATAGCGCGTCGGGGACTGTCCCTCCGGGACTGTCCCCTGCCTTTTGCATCCTCTAACGAACCAAAGGCTGGGGACAGTCCCGTGGGGACAGTTCCCGAACTTCGACGTGCGCGGGGATGACGGGATCGTGTCTCGGTGGCCTGAAGTCGTCGCTCGTCACAAATTACTTTTTTGGGGCAATCGCACTGGATATACTGGGCCGACATTAACAATAACTATCCCACGTCCATGAACAAACGGTTTCCCGCCGCCGCAATCGTCGGCCTCGTCCTGTCCGCGCTGATTGCCTGGGCATGCGCCTACCTCGCGATGCCGACCGTCGCCTACGACTTCGCCGGTATTTACCTCGTCGCCGCGTTCGCGCTGCTCCCCCTGGCCGTGTCGGTGCGCTTCCGCGGTTTTGCGCTCGCCGGGCTGGGGGGGGCGCTGTTGGTGCTGGCCTTCACCGCGCTGTTTTCCACTGCGCCGATGTTCCGCGCCGACAGCTACTACGCGATGCTCGGCACCGAGAAGGCCGCCAACTTCCACGACGCGCTGCCGCCGATCGATATCGAGCAGGCGCCGCTGGTATCGCAGGACATGGCGCTGCAGGCGATGCAGAAGCGCCTGTCCGAGATTTCGTCCCTCGGCTCGCAGGTCAAGGTCGGCACGCCGGTCAAGCAGCTGGTGCGCGGCAAGCTGGTGTGGGTTGGCTTCATGGAGCACAGCGGCTTCTTCAAGTGGTTCAAGGATCCGTCGACGCCCGGCTATCTGGTGGTCTCCGCGCACGATCCTTCCGACGTCAGCCTGGTGATGGAACTGAACGGCGCGCCGCTCCAGATGCGCTACCTGCTGTCTTCCTACTTCGGCGACCGCGTGGAGCGCCACGCCTACATGTCGGGCGTGCACACCGTCGGCCTGACCGACTTCGAACCGGAGATCGATGACGACGGGCGCCCGTTCTACGTTGGCACCACGTTCGAGCACAAGGTCGGCTTCTCGGGCAGCGAGACCACCGGCATCGTCGTGGTCGATGCGGTGAACGGTGAAGTCAAGCGCTACGCGCGCGGCGCCGAGCCGGCATGGGTCGACCGCATCCAGCCGGAGGAGTTCGTGCGCGAGCAGATGAAGGACCGTGGCCAGTACGTGAAAGGCTTCGTCAACATCAACGACGAAGGCCGCATGCGCGTCGATGGCGAACTCGATCTCGTGTATGGCTCGGACGGCCGTCCGTACTGGGTCGGCGGCATGACCTCGAAGGGCAAGAACAACGGCCTGTCCGGCTTCTATTTCGTGGACTCCAAGACCAAGACCGTACGCTGGTTCAGGCTGCCGTCGGTGTCGCAGGAGACTGCCGCGCACGCTGTCGAAAACGTGAATCCGGAGAAGCGCTACACCGCAACCAATGCGCTGCCATTCCTGGTGAACGGCGCGCCGACCTATGTGATGGCGCTGCGCGATACGCAGGGCGTCGCGCGTGCCTTCGGCATGGTCGACATGCGCAACAACCAGGTGATCGGCGTGGCCGACACGCTCAACGCAACGCTGCGCAGCTACCAGGCGCTGCGCTCGACCAACAAGGTCAGCGCGGACGTCGGCACTGACGCGACCATGCTGGCGCTGGAGGGCACGGTGGTGCGCATCGCTTCCGAGTTCCGCAACAACCAGACCATGTACTACGTGACACTGCAGACAGGCGAGGGCGTGCTGGGCACGATCTTCACCGGCAGCTCGGACCTGTCCGAGGAGCTGGTGCTGACCCGGCCTGGCGACAAGGTCGCGCTGTCGTATGCGGACAGCGGGACGCGCGTGGTCGGGATGAGCAAATTCCGCAACACCGACATTCCCGGCGCGAAGTAAGCGCCCAATGAAAAACCGGGCAATGCCCGGTTTATTTTTGCCTGCTGCAAAATTTGGTGTTAGCTGTATGCCGTAAATTGTTTGGGGATTTCGATTGCCCCCGACTTCGCCGCGTCCGCGTAAGCGCGCATTTCGGCGAGCACTGCCTCAAGCTGTTCGTTGCCAGGATTCTGCATGAATCCCTTCAGGCGCTCGTTCAGGACCTGCTGCTGATCGCGCCAGGCATAGCGAGAAATGTTGCTCATATATCCTCCCCTAGAAAGACTACAGGATGCCGAACAGGCAATTTTCTATCAGTGCGTTGACGCACACAGCCATTTAAATTCGGCAACAAAAATAGCTTGATCCCGATGGTGTTTTGGAATCCGGTCGGAAGCGCCTGGTTTGTCGGATTCGAACATGTTTATGCCGAATCCGCCAATTCTCACCCCAGACCAAAAGACCGTCACCCCAGCGCAGGCTGGGTCCATAACGCGGCCGGAGCCGTACGCTCAGCATGGCTCCAAGCTTCGCTGGGGTGACGGCCACCCGCCCATGCATATGTTTTCTACATCTGATTGCTGATCTACAATGGGCGGGTACGGGAGGGCCGCAAGTGCTCTCTTCACCTATAACAATGCGGAGACGTATGAAAACATTCCTCGTTCCACTCCTCATGGCTGGCGCCATGGCCCCGGCGCTTGCCGCCACTCCTGCGACGCCGGATGCGGTCCAGCTCAAGGCGATGACCCAGCGCTATGCGCCGGTCCAGCTCAAGGCCGATGTATCGAAGCTGTCGGCCGGCGATCGCAAGGCGATTGCCAAGCTGATCGAAGCGGCCAAGATCGTCGACACGCTGCAGCTGCGCCAGCGCTGGTCGCAGAACGAAGCCCTGTGGGCAGCCCTGAAGAAGGACAACTCGGCGTTGGGCAAGGCACGCCAGGAATACTTCTGGCTGAACAAAGGACCATGGTCGCACCTGGACGACAACACGTCCTTCCTGCCGACTGAAGTTGCGGGCATCAAGGTCCCGGCGAAGAAGCCGGCGGGCGCCAATTTCTATCCAGAGTCGGCCAGCAAGGAGTCGCTCGAGTCGTGGATGAACGCGCTGCCGCCGGACCAGAAGCAGGAAGCGCAGTGGTTCTTCACCACCATCCGCACCGCCGCTGACGGCAAGTACAAGACCGTGAAGTATTCGGACGAGTACAAGCCGGAGCTGGAGAAGCTCGCCGCGCTGCTGCGCGAAGCCGCTGCCGCGACCGACAACGCTTCGCTCAAAAAATTCCTGACGCTGCGCGCCGACGCTTTCCTGAGCAACGACTACCTGGAATCCGACTTCGCGTGGATGGACCTCGATTCGCCGGTGGACGTGACCATCGGACCGTACGAGACCTACAACGACGAGCTGTTCGGCTACAAGGCCGCGTTCGAAGCCTATGTGAACATCCGCGACCAGAAGGAGACGCAGAAGCTGAACTTCTTCGCCAAGCACATGCAGGAACTCGAAGACAGCCTGCCGCTGGACGCGCAGTACCGCAACCCGAAAGTCGGCGCGATCGCACCGATGGTGGTGGTGAATGAGGTGTACGGCGCCGGCGACGGCAACATGGGCGTGCAGACCGCGGCCTACAACCTGCCGAACGACGAGCGCGTGATCACCAAGCGCGGTTCCAAGCGCGTGATGCTGAAGAATATCCAGGAAGCGAAGTTCAAGTCGACGCTGACGCCGATCTCGAAGATCGTGCTGCGTCCGGCCGACCAGAAGGACGTCGATTTCGATTCCTTTTTCACGCACATCCTGGCGCACGAAATCACGCACGGCCTCGGTCCGCACGTGACCAAGAAGGACGGCAAGGAATCGACCCCGCGCCAGGACCTGAAAGAGACCTACTCGACGATCGAGGAAGCGAAGGCCGACATCACCGGCCTGTGGGCGCTGATCTACATGATGGAGAAGGGCCAGCTGAAGGGCACGCTGGGCCAGGGTCCTGCGGCGGAGCGCAAGCTGCACACCACCTTCCTCGCGTCCGCGTTCCGCACACTGCACTTCGGCCTGACCGATTCGCACGCGCGCGGCATGGCGATCCAGGTCAACTACCTGCTCGACAAGGGCGCCTTCGTCGTCAACAGCGACGGCACGTTCTCGGTCGACTTCAAGAAGATCCGCCAGGCGGTGCTGGACCTCGACCGCGAGTTCCTGACCATCGAAGCGACCGGCGACTATGCGCGCGCCAAGGCGCTGATGGACAAGTACGTGGTGATCCGTCCGGAGATCCAGCAGGCGCTCGACAAGATGAAGAAGTCGGTGCCGAACGACATCCGTCCATCCTTCACCACCGCCGCTGCGCTCACGAAGTAAGTCACCCTGTCATCCCCGCTTCCGCGGGGATGACGTCGTTCCTGCTCACCTGTCATCCCCGCAAACGCGGGGACCCATACTGAGCATCCCCACTTCCCCGCACACTGCCCATGGGTCCCCGCTTTCGCGGGGATGACGGCTACTCCTCCGCTGGTCTCTCCCTTCGAAACGACGGCGTCCGCCGCGCGTCCGCGTAACAAGTTGGCAATACAAAATTTGAAAGTGCCTGACACCTTCGGTCGTTTGTTCTTTGATATGCGAGTTTGGCAATCAAATATTTTGTAACGGCGGCTTCAGCGAGGAATTTGTCTTGCCGATAGGCATTACAATGAAACGAAGGAGTGGTGTCATGAAGAAGTCGATTCTCTTTTCGTCCCTGGTGTTGTTGTCGCTGGCCGCGCAGGCGTCGTCGCTGACGGAGCTGGAGAAAAAGTGGCTCAGCGCGGGCGCGCCGGTGCTGCAATATGCGCGCGCGCTCAAGCTGCCGCTCGATATCGTGGTCCAGCCGCAGCAGGCGCCGGACCAGGTGCCAATCGCGATGGGTTTCGACAACGGGCGCTGCAAGCTGGTGTTTTCGATGCGCGGCAACGAGCGCGCGGAAGCGCCGCTCAAGGATGTGCCGGAGCCGCAGCACGCGGTGCTGATCGAGGCGATGACGGCGCACGAGATCGGCCACTGCTGGCGCTATGCGAACGGCGCCTGGCGCTCGCTGCCCGCCGGTTTCGTCGAAAGCGGCGAACAGCAGGGCGACGCGAAGCTGCTGGCGATGGCGCGCGAGATGCGTGAAACGCGCCGCGAGGAAGGTTACGCCGACCTGGTGGCGCTGGCCTGGACGCGCCGCGAGAATCCGGAGCACTATGGGCATGTGTTTGCATGGCTGGAGCGCATGCGCGCCAATCCGGCCGTGTCGCACAGCCACCACGACACCCGCGCCTGGGTGCAGCTCGCGCGCGACAGCGCGGTGTTCAAACAGGCGTCGACGCCATTCGAAGAGGCGCGTGCGCCATGGAACCGGGGATTGACCAGCGATGATTAAGAAAGCACTCCTGGCGGCGGCGCTGGCCATGCCGGCAGTGGCGCTTGCCGCTCCCGCCACCGAGCAGCAATGGGTCGCCGCGGCCACCGCGGCGGTCGCGTTCGGCCAGCAGCAGGGCATGCCGATCCGGCTGCGGGTCGAACAGGGCAACGGCCTGCCAGGCCACACCCCGGTGGGCATCCAGAGCGAGAAGGGGGTGTGCACGCTGGTGGTCTCGGCGCGCAACAACCCGACTGCGGACCGGCTGTCGTCGATGATCGATCCGGACCTGCTCGAGCTGTTCCTGCAAAGCGCGGCGATCCACGAGGTCGGGCATTGCCACCGCCGCCTCTCGGGGTTCCCGCACAACGAGCGCCTGGTGGCGCCGGCCACCTGGTTCGGATTCGCGCGCAGCTGGTTTGCGCGCCGCGTGCGCACCGAAGAAGCGTTCGCCGACATGACCGCGGTCGCCTGGGTGGCGCGCTACCATCCGCAGCACTTCGAACGCATGGTGGACCAGATGGCGCGGGTCCGCATGCGCTTCCTCGAGCCCAAGCACGACACGCTGATGTGGCTGGAAGCAGCCCGCCGCGAAGGCGCCCGCGATCCGGGCGGAAATCTTTTCATGCTCGCCGGAAATCGCTTGGCGCACCGCGACTAATTTGGCCGGTGTTCCGTTCGCTGTCGCACAGATGCGACTACCTCAACAGGTGTTTACTCTTGGTACGTACAACGACCAACACAAGGACAACACCATGAAGAAGACGATTATCGCGATGCTGCTCGCAGGAGTGGCTGGTGCCAGTTTTGCAGGCGACCAGGGCACGGTCGCAGCCGACTACAAGTCCGCCGTGGCGAAGTGCAGCAGCATGAAAGGCAGCGCGAAAACCATTTGCACCGAAGAGGCACGCGCCACGCGCGCCCATGCAAACGCGACCGCCGCTGTGGAAGCCAAGAAGTCCCAGGCTGACATCAACAAGGCCCGCATCGCCGCAGTCGAAGCGGACTATGGGCTGGCCCGTGCGCGCTGCGCCGAAATGACCGGATCGGCCAAGGACGATTGCCTGGCCACTGCGCGCAAGGCCCACGCCGACACCATCGCCGACGTGCGCGCCGGCCGCGAGTGGTCGGCCCAGGTTGGCGCATCGGCCGCAGGCGCAACCGCCACCGGCGTGCGCGACACCCGCGCGATCAGCAAGTGCGAACAGCTGACCGGCGACCCGAAGGCCGCCTGCCTGATCGATAACCGCACCAGCCCGACCGCGACCGAAGCACGCGCCGATGCGGTGCGCGCAGTCGACCGCACCAAGGACGCCGCCGCCACCGTGGCGCAGCGCACCGAAAACGCGGCCGAACGCGCGGTTGACCGTACTGCGGACGCGACCGAACGCGCGGCGCGCCGCACCGACGACGTGGCTGAAAATGCCGCGCGGCGCACCGAGAATGCGACCGAGCGCGCCGCCGACCGTACTCGCGTGGCCGCCTCCAACGCTGCCGACAACACCCGCGATGCCGCCGCCAACGTCGCCGACAAGACCCGCGACGTGGCCGCGACCGCTGCGGTGAAAACCGAGCGCGCCGCCGAGAAAACCGGCAAGGCCCTGGCCGACACTGCCGTCACCGCCAAGGTGAAGGGTGCGCTGCTGGCCGAGGAAGCGCTCAAGTCGCTTGGCATCCACGTCGAGACCGAGAAGGGCACGGTGATGCTGTCTGGTTTCGTGAACAGCAAGCAGGAAGCCGACCGCGCAGTCCAGGTCGCGAAGGGCGTCGAAGGCGTCAACAAAGTTGAAAGCGCGATCAAAGTTAAGTAAAAAGCAGCTCCCGCAAAGAGAACGGGGCCTTCGGGCCCCGTTTTTTTGTGCCCGCCACGCGACAGCCGGGGGCGGACTTTTCCTCATTCGGCGTATTTGGAGGGCGGCAAAGCGCTTCTACCGAGCGGCTGGAAGGCCGAGCGCGTATAATTTTTGAATGGATAAAGTAGAAGCTTTCGGTTACATCGCAGCGCAGGCTGCGCGCGGGGAGATCACGCTCCCCACCAGCGTGAACGCCGCGCTGCGCCTGCAATTCGCGCTGGATGATCCCAACTGCCACATCGAAGACGCGATCAAACTGGTCCTGTCCGAGCCGCAGCTGGCCGCGAAAACCGTAGCCCTCGCCAATTCCGCCGCCTTCAACCGCGGCGGCGATGCCGTCACCAACGCCCGCGCCGCTGTCATGCGGATCGGTTATTCCAGCCTGCAGACCCTGGTTGCAAGCCTGGTGGTGCGCCAGTTCGGCGCGCGCATCGAAGATCCTGCGCTACGCGCCAAGGCCGAGCAGCTGTGGGAACATACGGCCAACGTCGCCGCGCTCGCGCAGGTGCTGGCGCGCCGCGTCACCTTTGTTAATCCCGACACCGCCATGTTCGCCGCCATCGTGCACGAAGTGGGCGGCTTCTACCTGCTCTCGCGCGCCGACGAATTCCCCGGCCTGCTCGACGATGACCCGGAAAAATGGGCCGAGCTGTGCGAAGAGGTAGTGAGCCGCGAAGTGATGAAGAAGCTGAAGATCCCCGAAGTGGTGCGCACCGCGATCGAAGGGCTGCGCGATGGCTGGGTCAACATCCCTCCGAGCACGCTGCTCGATACGCTGCTGCTGGCCAACCAGTTCTCGCCGGTGGCATCGCCGCTGGCGCGCGAAGAAGCCGAAATGCCGGACCACAGCGACTCGGTGCTGGACTTCGCGGTGGACAAGGAAATGCTGTCCCATATCCTCGAGGAGTCGGCCGCCGAGGTCAAGTCGATGAGCGCGGCGCTGCTGGTCTGAAAAAATGTGTCGGTGGAAGAGACGAAAAAAAGGACCCTTTCGGGTCCTTTTCTTTTATCACCGTGGGGGCAGAAGCGGCGCCCCTTCGAGGCACGCCGCCTGCTACCGCATTAACCCTTGGTGACCGATACCAGTTCCACTTCGAACACCAGCGATGCGTTGCCAGGGATCTTGGTGCCGGTGCCGAACACGCCGTAGGCCATGCTTGCCGGGATAATCAGGCGACGCTTGCCGCCAGCCTGCATGCCGACAATGCCCTGGTCCCAACCCGGGATGACCACGCCGGTGCCGAGCTTGAACGACAGTGGCGAGCCGCCCGTCACCTTGGAGGTTTCGAACTGCGATGCCTTGCCTTCAGCAGCGTTGGCGCTGTAGATCCAGCCGGTGTAGTGCACCGCCACGGTATCGCCAGCGGCAGCGGTCGCGCCAGTGCCTGCGGTGATCTCGGTGGACTGCAGCGTTGCCACCTGACCGGCTGCCGTCGCGGTCGAGCCGGACAGGAAGCCTGCGTCGGTGCGGCCTGCGTTCTTACCCAGTACGATCAGCTGGCGGGTTGCGCCGGAGTTGAACAGGTAGGAGAACGCGACGCCGTTCACCGTTGCGCCAGGCATCGTGCAAGGTGCCGGGCCGTAGGTGATGGTTGCATCGAGCACGCCCTTGTTGTTTGCGCGTGGCGCCAGGGTGCCGGAGTAGGTGCAACCGAGGTTGGTCGCGCTTGCGCCGGTGCCGGTGAAGGTGCGGCCATCGCCGGCCACGTTCACGTTCGACAGGTTGCCGCCGCGCTCGTTCATGCGCCAGGAACCGGCGAAGTCAGCCGGGTTGGCCGCGTTCGCGTAGCTGAAGTATGGCGCCAGGGCCGATGCGGTCGCGTTCAGCGGAACGTTGCCGGCCGTGGTTTTGATCGTGCCATTCATGCTGACAGCCGGGACATAGGCCGAGGTGACGGCGCCTGGCGCCGGCGGACGGCTGCCGAAGTCGAGCATGTTGCTCGAGGTGAAGGCGGTAGCGCCGGAGATGCCGTTGCCCTGCACGAAGCCGGACACGATGAACTGGCTGGCCGAATTGCGGCCATAGACAGCGTAGTACTCGTCGTTGTCGAGCACCATCATGTCGATGTCGGTGTTGCCGCTGCCTGGCAGGGCGGAGCGGTATGCGCCCTCGGCGCCGGCAGGCGCGTTCGGCACCAGCTGGGCGATGGTCGCCTCGATGGTCGGCTGGAAGGCCGGCACATCGGTGCCCAGGTTCACCTGCGACAGCATGTTGCGGACCGTGACGTTGGCAGCCAGGCCGGAATAGGCACGCTGTTCCACGCCCAGGTCGAGCGCCGCGGTGAAGTTGGCCGCCACGCTGGCCTTCTTGGCGATGATGTCGACGTCGGTACCCAGCGCCGAGACCATGATCTGCAGTGCCGCCGAGGCGCGCGTCATGGCGCCCGAGTTCAGGGCGTTGACCCAGAACGCCTTGCCGTCGCTGTCAGGTGCACGGCTGAACAGGCTCTGGTACACGGCGTCAATGAAGGCGCCGTTGTCGCCACCGTACAGGTCTTGCGATTCCTGGCTGGTGGAGAACACGTCAACGATCGCCTTGATCGATGCGTTGGTGGACGTCGCGGTGTTGATGGCGGCGATCGCGGTTGGCGAGTTCTGCGCCTGCAGCTGGCCGGCGAAGAATTCGCGGCCGGCCGGGTCGGCAGGACGGCCGAAGTACGCCAGGTAGATGCTTTGCACGGCTGGATAGTATTCAGCCAGTGCTGCGGTTGCGGATTGCGTCGGCTGCGCAGGAGCCGTCCCCACCGTGCCTGCGAATGCAGGGTTGCGGGTTTGGGTGCCAGTGCCCTCACCGCAAGCTGCGAGCAGGACGGTGATAGCGCAGGCGAGCGCGGTTTTAGTAAAGTTGTTCATGTCGGCCCTCAAGTAAGTTCCAGTGATCAGTTTGCCGACCGAGTGTAAAACAACTGTTTAAAAGATGCTTTTTTGCTACTTTCTACCGTGCGCGTGAGCACGATTGCACATTTCTTACATAAAATATGCTATGAGTCAGCAAATTTTGCACTCGAAAAATCTTTCCCGGCCGGCGCTGCACGCTTTTTTCCAGCTTTCCGCCTGTTCTTCCCTATGACGATCACGTCTAGCCTGCCCCGTCCGCCTAACTACGGCTGAGCAACAGCGGAGGCAAGCAGTCCATGTTATCCGAGCTTTTTTCTGCGCTTATTGATTTGCCTTAGGGCGCCGGTTGAACGTTTTTCGCGCAATTATGTCGCGCACGACATGCAATCCGCTGAGACCGTTGCGAAGCTGAGACACGGAAATCTCTCGTTACAATAAATTCGCTTTACAAAACCATATTCGTAGTTTTATAGTTCGGTCATGAACAAACTGATTAACTCGGCACAACGCTTCGCCGCCCTCGGGCACGAACACCGGCTGGAACTGTTCCAGGCCCTGGTCAAGGCCGGCGACAACGGCCTGACGGTGGGCGAACTGCAGGTCCAGCTGGGCCGCCCGGCCTCGACGCTGGCGTTTCACCTGCGCGAGCTGGTGAATGCCGGCCTGGTCACCCAGGAAAAGGAAGGCCGCAGTGTCCACTGCCGCGTCAACTTCAAGGCGCTGAACGAGGTGCTGCAATTCGTCAAGCAAGATTGCTGCAAAGGTGTCGCGCTGCCTGTGTTCGGCGCGAAGTAAGGTTGGCGGGGAGGGCGCGTGCCCGCCCCTTTTTTTGCCACTAAATAACCATATATCTAAGGATATAAAATGAATGCGATAACTCAACAAACGGCAGCCGGATGCTGCCCCGCACCTGCCCCTGTAATGAGCCAGTCCTGCTGCGCGAGTACCGCGCCCGGGCTCGCTAGCCGGTTCGCCGCGCGTGCCGGCTACCTGCTGGACGGCGTGGACCTGCCGGCCGTCGCCGCCGCACTGATTGCGCTGTCGATTGCGCTGTTCGCGCCGCAGCAGCTGGGCACCTCGATGTCGTTCACGCTCGGCTCGGTGATCCACATCGCGCCATGGCTGGCGCTGTCGGTCGCGTTCGCCGCCTACGCCAGGGCCAGCCGCGCGGACACCCTCATCGCGCGCGCATTTACCGGCAGCCCGGTGAAGATGATCGCGGTCGCATCGCTGTTCGGCGCGATTTCGCCGTTCTGCTCGTGCGGCGTGGTGCCGGTGATCGCGGGCCTGCTGGGCGCCGGCGTCCCGCTCGCGGCGGTCATGGCGTTCTGGATGAGTTCGCCACTGGTCGATCCGGAAATGTTCGTGCTGACCGCCGCCAGCCTCGGCCTGGAGTTCGCCGTCGTGAAGACGATCGCGGCTGTGGCGATCGGCGTGATCGGCGGCGCGGTGACCCATATCGTGGTGTCGCGCGGACTGGTCAGCGCCGCCCTGCGCAAGGCGCCGACCGGCTGCGGCGCAAAGCGTCCGGCGGTGGCAGTGAACTGGAATGTCTTCGGCGACGCGGAGGGCCGCCGCGCCTTCCTCGCCGGTTCCATCTCGAACGGCGCCTTCCTGCTGCGCTGGATGGTGATCGCCTTTATGCTGGAGAGCCTGATGATCGCCTACCTGCCAGCCGAAAAAGTGGTGGCGCTGCTGGGGCAGGGCGCCGGCGCGATTCCGCTGGCCGTGGTGATCGGCGTTCCTTCCTATCTCAACGGCTACGCAGCACTGCCGCTGATGCGCGGCCTGATGGACCTCGGCATGGATCCCGCAGTGGCGCTCGCGTTCCTGATCAGTGGAGGCGTCAGCAGCATCCCTGCCGCGACCGCGGTGTGGGCGCTGGTCAAGCCGCGCGTGTTTGCGCTCTACCTTGGGCTCGCCATCGCCGGCTCGCTGCTTGCCGGGTACGCCTACAGCGCCTATCTGCACCTGTCCTGACTTCCGGCGGGGAGCCGGCCGAGCGCCATATTTCACCAGAGCTACATTGCGCCCACGAGTCATCTTTATGCGTACAGTTGTACCAATATCAATACACCGGCAGAGATACTATGAAATGGGAAGGCAATCGTCAGAGCGACAACGTTGAAGACCGCCGCGGTGGTGGCGGTGGCGGCGGCTTCAGGCTGGGCGGCGGCACGCTCAGCATCGGCAGCATCGTCATCGCGCTGATCGGCTCCCTGATCTTCGGCGTCAACCCCTTGCAGCTGCTTGGCATGATGGAGGGCGGCGCGCCCGCGACCCAGCAGGGTCCGGCACCGGCACCGCCGGCCAGCGACCGCGAGGCCGCTTTCGTCTCCACCGTGCTGGCCGACACCGAAGACACCTGGACCAAACTGTTCTCGGAACAGGGCAGCGCCTACCAGCAACCGCGGCTGGTGCTGTTCTCGGGCCGCACACCGACCGCATGCGGCACCGGGCAGAGCGCGAGCGGACCGTTCTACTGCCCCGCCGACCAGAAGGTCTATATCGACCTCGACTTCTACCGCGTGATGCAGGAGCGCTTCAAGATCAACGGCGACTTCGCGCAGGCTTACGTCATCGCGCATGAAGTCGGCCACCATGTGCAGCACCTGACCGGCATCGCCTCCAAGGTCGATAACGCGCGCCGCAGCATGTCGGGCACGCAGGGCAATGCGCTGCAGGTGCGGATGGAATTGCAGGCCGACTGCTTCGCCGGCGTGTGGGCCCACAATGCCGACAAGGCGCGCAGCATCCTCGAACAGGGCGACGTCGACGAAGCGCTTGCCGCAGCGGCGGCGATCGGCGACGACGCGCTGCAACGCCAGCAGCAGGGCCACGTGGTACCCGACTCGTTCACGCACGGTACGTCCGAACAGCGCTCGCGCTGGTTCAAGCGCGGCATCGAGTCCGGCCAGGTGGATCAGTGCGATACCTTCGGCGCGCGCCAGCTGTAGAAGGACCCGAGCTATGCTTTACAGGAGACTCAAATGAAAGCGAATCCAACCCCACCGAATGCGCCTAGCAAGAAACCGGATATGCCGTCGGGTAAACGCCGAGGGAACAATCCTCCAAAGGGATAGTAATTGATGGCACGCGGGATTCAGGGGAGGACCATATCTCCTGGAGGTCCACAACGCAAAAAGCCCACGAACGTGAATTCGTGGGCTTTTTTCTATTCGTGGTAGGCCGTGCGGGATTCGAACCTGCGACCAACGGATTAAAAGTCCGCTGCTCTACCAGCTGAGCTAACGACCCGAAAGAGGCAATATTATAGCGTGTGATTCTTGATCGCGCTAGGGGCAGTTTTGGGCCGGCGCCCTCGCGTGCCCGGTATGGGTCCCCGCGTTCGCGGGGATGACGGCGGCTTACGAGAGGGCGGCGGTGACTTTGAGGACTTCGTCGCAGGTGGTGACGCCTTCGACCACTTTCATGGCGCCGGCGATGCGCAGCGGCTTCATGCCGTCGGCGACCGCTTGCTGGCGCAACGCCTGGATGTCGGTTTCCTCGCCAATCAGTTTGATCAGGTCTTCGCTCAGCGCGGCCAGTTCGTAGATGCCGGTGCGGCCACGGAAGCCGGTCTGGCGGCATTCGGGGCAGCCGATCGGGCGGTACACGGTCGCCGGCTTCGGGATATTCCAGCTGCCGCCGATGCCGGCCCATACTTCGTCGCTCACCGTGCCGTCCGGGGACTTGCAATGCACGCACAGTGTGCGCACCAGGCGCTGCGCCATGATGCCGATCAGCGTCGCTTCCAGCAGGTAGTAGGGCACGCCCAGCTCCAGCAGGCGCATGACGGCCGACGGCGCATCGTTGGTGTGCAGCGTGGAGAGCACCAGGTGGCCGGTCAGCGCCGCCTGGATCGCCATTTCGGCGGTCGCCAGGTCGCGGATCTCGCCGACCATGATGATGTCCGGGTCCTGCCGCATCAGCGCTTTCACGCCATCCGCGAACGAGAGGTCGATGCCCTGCTGGACCTGCATCTGGTTGAACGACGCTTCCACCATCTCGATCGGATCTTCGACGGTGCACACGTTCACTTCGGACGTCGCCAGCGCCTTGAGGGTGGTGTACAGCGTGGTGGTCTTGCCCGAGCCGGTCGGCCCGGTGACCAGGATGATGCCGTGCGGGCGCTTGGTCAGCGCGTCCCAGCGCGCGGCGTCGTCGGGCGGGAAGCCCAGTTCCGGCAGCGTCTTGACCACCACCTCCGGATCGAAGATGCGCATCACGAGCTTTTCGCCGAACGCGGTCGGCATGGTGGACAGGCGCAGCTCGACTTCCTGCCCTCCGTTGGTGCGGGTCTTGATGCGGCCATCCTGCGGGCGGCGCTTTTCGATCACGTCCATGCGGCCCAGCAGCTTGATGCGCGCGGTCATCGCGATCATCACGACCGCCGGCACCTGGTACACCTGGTGCAGCACGCCGTCGATGCGGAAGCGGATCACGGCAATCTCGCGCTTCGGTTCGAGGTGGATGTCGGAGGCGCGCTGCTCGAACGCGTACTGCCACAGCCAGTCGACGATGTTGACCACGTGCTGGTCGTTCGCGTCGAGCTGCTTGTTGCTCTTGCCCAGTTCGACCAGCTGTTCGAAGTTGTTGCGCAGCGCGAGGTCCTGGCCGCTGGACTTGTTGGCGCTCTTGATCGACTTGGCGAGGCTGAAGAACTGCGAGATGTACTGGGCGATGTCGAGCGGGTTGGCGATCGCGATGTCGACCTTGCGGCGCGCGACCTTTTCGATCTCGGCAACCCACTCGGTCGAGAACGGGTCGGCGGTGGCGACCGTCAGGGTGGAGCCGGACAGCTCCAGCGGCAGGATGTTAAAGCGCGCCGCGTAGCTGGCCGACATGACGTCGGCGACTTTGGTGAAGTCGATGCGAAGCGGGTCGATGCGGACAAAAGGCAGCGACATCTTGGCGGCGAACCATTCGGTCAGCACGTCCAGCGTCAGCAGCCGGTGCGGTGCGATCGCGGAGGACAGCTTGCACTGGGCGATGGCGGTGAGCGGATGCATCGAGCCGACCGCATTGCGCAGGATGCCCTGCGCCTGCGCGAAGTGGGCCTTGACGTGATCCTTTTCGACGATACCGTCGGCCAGCAGCCACGAGAACAGGGTCTGCAGGTCGAGCGCCGGTCGCGCGCCCCGCGGGGCGCTTCGTGCTGGCGTTGCCGGTTCGTTCCTCAATGCGTTCTCCTGTCGTTCACTGTTCCTGCATGCCGCGTACCCACGATTTGGCGGGAAGCTTGGTCTGGGTCTGGATTTCGGCCGCTCGTTCCTTCAGGCTGGGGAAGTCGAGCACCGGCCGGGTCTTGAAGCAGATCGCGACAACATTACCATCATGCACTTCAGGCAGGCAAATCACATGGGCGAAGGCATGCTTCATGGCCTTGATGTTGCGAGCGAAGGAGGGGTGGTCGCCGAACAGGTTGACGGTCATGATGCCGTTGTCGTTCAGGCAGGCGTTGCAGGAAGCGTAGAACTCCGCGCTGTCGAGCACCGGGCCGCGCGCGGTGGCGTCGTACAGGTCGCACTGGAGCACGTCGAAGCGGCCAAGGTTGGCTTCGTCGTTGACGAAGTCGAGGGCATCCATCTCGAGCACGCTCAGGCGTTCGTCGTCAGGCGGCAACTTGAACATGGAGCGGCAGATGGCGATCACGGCTTCGTTCAGTTCGACGGCGGTGACGGTGGCTTCGGGAAACGTCTTGTAACAAAACTTCGTCAGCGAGGCTGTGCCGAGCCCGAGCTGGGCGATGTGGGCGGGATTCCGGATGAACAGCATCCACGCCATCATCTGCTGCGCGTATTCGAGCTCGAGCCAGTCGGGCTTACGCATGCGCATCGCGCCTTGCACCCATTCGGTGCCAAAGTGGAGGTAGCGGACGCCGTCCTGTTCGGACAGGGTGACGGGAGCGAAGCGGGCCTTGCGGGTGGGGGCGCGCGAGGACTCCTCTTTTTCGATCGATTTACGTTTGATTAGCATGGCGCATTATCCGTTGCGCCGTTGGGGCGACGCAAGCGCTAATGCGGAGGGGAAGGGGACTGTCCCCAACGGGGACCGTCCCCCCGGTGTTTGATATCAGTGGTGAAGTCCAAACTTCGGGGGACGGTCCCCTTCGGGGACAGTCCCCTGGCTGATCAGCGGTTGACCGGTTCGACCGAGACGCGCACGCGTACGCGCTGGCCCGGGTCGTAGCTCATCATGCTGGTGTAGCTCTGGCCATGGTAGTCGTAGGTGACGTCATAGCCCACGGTGCGGGTCTCGTAGCCGTCGACCATGCGGCACTGGCGCACCGCCTGCTCCTGGACGCGCTGGCCCTGCGGCGCGTTGTTCTGCTGCACGCGGTCGCCGATCATGGTGCCGGCAATCGCGCCCGCGGCGGTCGCTGCGACCCGTCCGCTGCCGTCGCCGACCTGGTTGCCGATGATCGCGCCGGCGATACCGCCCAGCACCGAGCCGCCGGCAGAGCGCGGCTGCTGCACCGGCACCTGGACGTATTCGGTACGGCATTCTTCGCGCGGACGGTTGACCTGTTCCATGCGCGGGGTGACGCGGGTGACGCGCGCGGTATCTTCAAATTCCACTGCCTGGGCCGCCGGCAGGGCGGCGACGCAAAGGGCGGAAGCAATCAGTTTTGCTGGCAAGTTCATTTGGGACCTCATGTGTGGGTTGGCGGCGCGTCCTTATCGAACGCACACTTCTCCAGCCAATCTTAATCCCGCATTGCCTCGGTCCATGCAGTGGCGTGGCAACAAAATGTAACAGCACCCGGAGGCCTCCGGACTATGCAAACAGACGGCAAAATCGCGCAAGCGCCTGCTTTTACTGAAGATTTCCTACAAATAGTGCGTGGAAAATCACATTCGAGTTGATTCCCATACCACAAACCGTTACCCTACTACATTGGAACGCAATATTGGCGCTTGGCAACGCTTACCGGGAAGGGTACGGAAAATCGAAGCTGATAATGTCACCGAGGCAAAAATGAGTCTGTTTTTAACTGTGCCGCCGAACGTGGTGCAATCCATCCGTGCATTCCGCGTAGCGGAACTGCAGGAGGAAGCGGCACGCCTCGGACAGCACTTTCTGTACGCTCATTGTGCCAACGCGCTGACCAAGCAGCAGGTGTGCCAGCGCATCGGCGAGTCGTTCCATTTCACCAAGCCCGCCAGCAAGAACTTCGAAGCCCTGAAACAGACCATCACCGACACTGTATACAAGTCCGGGCCGCAGCCCGGTTTTATTGTCGTGATCGAACAATTGCCGAATACCCAGAAGTTCGACAAGGAAGCGCGCGAGACCCTGCTCGACGTGTTCCGCGATGCCGCCGACTACTGGGCGGACAAGAAAGTGCCGTTCCGGGTCTTCTACTCCTTCGAGTAATCCAGCCGGCGGAAGGTTCTGCCCGATTTCACCCGTAGCCGAATGACCGGCTTCCCAGCGCAGGCTGGGATCCATGCTGAGCAGCCGGCAGCGGCCAACGTTAGCCCGACGCAAGCAGGGTATGGGTCGCAGCCTTCGCTGGGACGACGAGCTAGCGGCTTCTGCTGCGCTGCAACAATTTCAACGGGCGCAGTCGTGCCGAGGTACAATGTCGCCCTATGAAAAATATAGTGATCCTCATTTCTGGACGCGGCAGCAATATGGAAGCGCTGGTGCGCGCCGCCCAGGCTGAGCAATGGCCGGCGCGCATCGCGGCGGTCATCGCCAACAAGCCGGACGCCGGCGGCCTGGCCTTCGCCGCGCGGCACGGCATCGCCACCGCGGTAGTGGCAAACAAGGATTTCCCCACCCGCGAGGCGTTCGACGCCGCGCTGCAGGAGACCATCGACAGCTTCCAGCCCGACCTGGTTGTGCTGGCCGGCTTCATGCGCATCCTGACGCCCGGATTTGTGGAACACTACGCAGGGCGGATGCTGAACATCCATCCGTCGCTGCTGCCGAAATTCCCCGGCCTGCACACGCACCAGCAGGCGATCGACGCCGGCGAGGCGGAACATGGGGCCACCGTGCACTTCGTCACCGCTGAACTGGACCACGGCCCGGTGCTGGGGCAGGTCGCGGTGCCGGTACTGCCCGGCGATACGCCCGACACGCTCGCCGCCCGCGTGCTGGTCGAAGAACACAAGCTGTACCCGCGCACCGTGCGCCAGTTCGTCGAAGGCCGCGTGAGCATCGACAACGGCGTAGTGCGGATTAACGAAAACTAAGGAACACCATGCGTTTGCCACCAGGGATTTTGCCCGTCACCGAAGAAGTCCTGCGCGAGATCCTGCGCTTCACCGCGCCTGCCGACACCACCCTGTCGCGCTATTTCAAGGACCATCCGCGCCTTGGCGGCCGCGAACGCGGCGCCGTCGCGGAGGCGGTCTACGCCGTCCTGCGCAACAAGACCTTCTTCACCGAATTCGCAGGCAGTAATTCCAGCATGCGCCGCCTGGCGATGCTGGGCCTGGCCGAAGCGATGGGCATCGAGTCGCTGTCCGGCCTGACCGACGAGGAGCGCGAGTTCCTCGAGCGGATCAAGGACATCGACCGCAGCCTGCTGCCGGCGCAGAAGCGCTCCAACATGCCTGAATGGCTGTACGACAAACTGGTCGCCCAGTTCGGTGAAGAGGAAGCCGGCGTGCTGTCCGATTCGCTGAACAAGCCGGCGCCGCTGGACCTGCGCGTCAACTCGATCAAGTCGGACCGCGACGCCGTCATCGCCCAGCTGGCGCAGGCGCCGATCGCCGCCGAGCCGACGCCGTTTTCGCCGCTGGGCCTGCGCATCCTGAAGAAGCCTTCGCTGCAGAACCTCCCGCTGTTCAAGGAAGGTGCGATCGAAGTGCAGGACGAAGGCAGCCAGGTGCTGTCCCAGATCCTCGGCGCCAAGCGCGGTGAGATGGTGGTCGACTTCTGCGCGGGCGCGGGCGGCAAGACGCTGGCGCTGGGCGCAAGCATGCGCAATACCGGCCGCCTGTACGCCTTCGACGTTTCGGAGAAGCGCCTCGCCAAGCTCAAGCCGCGCCTCGCGCGCAGCGGGCTGTCGAACGTGCACCCGGTGCAGATCGCGCACGAACGCGACGCCAAGATCAAGCGCCTGGCCGGCAAGATCGACCGCGTGCTGGTCGACGCGCCGTGCAGCGGCATGGGCACGCTGCGCCGCAACCCCGACGTGAAGTGGCGCCAGCCGCCCGAAGCGATCGCCGAGATGCACGCGAAGCAGGTCGCGATCCTGGACGGCGCTTCGCGCCTGCTCAAGGGCGGCGGACGCCTGGTGTACGCAACCTGCTCGCTGCTGGACGAAGAGAACGACCAGGTGGTGCAGGAGTTCCTGTCCACGCACCCGGACTTCGACCTGGTGCCGATGAATAAGGTGCTGGCCGAGCAGAAGATCGACCTGGAGATGGGCGACTACCTCAAGCTGCTGCCGCACAAGCACCAGACGGACGGCTTCTTCGCCGCGGTCCTCGAACGCAAGAAGATGGCCAAGCCGGCCAAGGTCGAAAAGACCGAAGACGAAGCGGACGCCTCCGACGAATAAACACCGTCATCCCCGCGAAGGCTGGGATCCATACTGAGTATCCGGCGAAGGCGAAATCCGCCCGGGCGCGAACGGTCCATGGATCCCAGCCTTCGCTGGGATGACGGTTTTAAGACTAACTAAAAAACAGCTTAGCCTATGCCGATATCCAGCCTGCTGCGCGACCTGCTCCACGACCTGAACGACCCCGCCGTGCTGTGGCAGGTGGCAGTGATCGCGGCATGCGTGATCGTCGGCTGGGGCATCGCCCACCTGCTGCGCCGCGCCTCGCAGGAGCGCGAGGAGCGCCTCACCGGCCACCCCGTGGTCCGCATGGTCGGCGTCGAAAGCTTCGAAAAGGTCCTGGCGCCGCTCATGGTCCTGGCCCTGCTGGCTGTGGCGCGCTATTCGCTGGCCGGCATCATGAACGTGGGCCTGATCCGGATCGCCATGCCGCTCGCGTCTTCGCTGGCGATCATCCGCTTCGCCTTCTACATGCTGCGGCGCGTGTTCGCGCGCCATGGCAAGGTCGGCGCCGCGCTGATCACCTTCGAGCGCGTGTTCGCGCTGCTGGTGTGGCTGGCGGTCGCGCTGTACATCCTCGGCGCCTGGCCCGAGATCTTCCACTTCCTCGACACCACCATGATCCCGCTGGGCACCAAGGAGGCCTCGCTGGCCGCGATCCTGAAGGCCGTGGTCTCGGTGATCGTGCTGCTGATGGTCTCGCTGTGGGCCGGCGCCGCGCTGGAAGAGCGCCTGATGAACGTCGACGGCGTGCACCTGTCGCTGCGCGCGGCGGTGGCCCGCATGAGCCGCGCGATCCTGGTAGTGGTGTCGGTGCTGGTCAGCCTGACGCTGGTCGGGATCGACCTGACGGTGCTGTCGGTGTTCGGCGGCGCGCTCGGTGTCGGCCTTGGCCTCGGCCTGCAGAAAATCGCCAGCAACTACGTTTCCGGTTTCGTGATCCTGCTCGAGCGTCGCCTGTCGATGGGCGACATGATCAAGGTCGACAAGTTCGACGGCCGGGTCGCCCAGATCAACACGCGCTACACCGTGCTCTCGGCGCCGGACGGCTCCGAGACGGTGGTCCCGAACGAAATGCTGATTTCCGGCGCGGTGCAGAACTACTCATTGCCGAGCCGCAAGGTTCGCATCGCCACCCAGCTGACGGTGGCCTACGACACCGACATCGAAAAGCTGCTGCCGCTGCTGGCCGGGGCCTGCCTCGGCATCGAACGCGTGATG
Organism: Telluria sp.; assembly: GCA_035759315.1. Lineage (GTDB taxonomy): Bacteria > Pseudomonadota > Gammaproteobacteria > Burkholderiales > Burkholderiaceae_D > Telluria. The sequence continues at coordinate 56,707 of DASTVB010000083.1, forward strand.
GCGGATCCGGCCCCGGACGCGGTCATGCTGCGCTTCGGCGCGGACGGCTTCGAGCTGGAAGTGGGCATGCGCATCATCGATCCCGAAGCGGGCTGGGGCGGCATCATTTCCGAAGCGAACATTCGCATCTGGAAAGTGTTACAGGAGCAGGGCGTCGGCATGCCGTATCCGACCCGCGATATCCGCATCGTCGAACCGGACCTGGGGAAGCTGCTGGACCCGGGGGCGGCCCCAAAGGGGCCTGTCAGCGTGAGCTGACCAGGGGTAAGCAAAGCTCTGGGCACCGTCCCGACGGATCTCGAGGACTTGGCGAAGGTTAAACGCGCCGCGCTTACACGGCGTAATATATGTATAAGTGTGCGCACAAACTGAGCAATGCATGCCGTTACCAAGTAAAATGGCGTTGTCGGCTCGAGTAATGTCTCGCATTCCGGCGTCCTATAACTCCGGAGCTTATTAATTGTTAAACGCAGTCCTCGACTTCCTGAACACCGGCTTGACCGACCTGTCCACCTGGCAGGTGGTCCTGGTCACCCTCGTCCTGACCCACATTACGATCGCCGGCGTCACCATCTACCTGCACCGCCACCAGGCGCACCGTGCGCTGGAGCTGCACGCCATCCCTAGTCATTTCTTCCGCTTCTGGCTGTGGCTGACCACCGGCCAGGTGACCAAGGAGTGGGCGGCGATCCACCGCAAACACCACGCCAAGTGCGAAACCGAAGAAGACCCGCATAGCCCGGTTACCCGCGGCATCAAGAAGGTGCTGCTGGAAGGCGCCGAGCTGTATCGCGCCGAATCCAAGAACAAGGAAACGCTGGAAAAATACGGTCACGGCACGCCTGACGACTGGATCGAGCGCAACCTGTATACCCGCTTCAGCTGGCAGGGCGTTGGCCTGATGCTGATCATCGACGTGCTGCTGTTCGGCGCGATCGGCATCACCGTGTGGGCAGTGCAGATGCTGTGGATCCCGGTTACCGCGGCCGGCATCATCAACGGCATCGGCCACTTCTGGGGCTACCGCAATTACGACTGCGCCGACGCTGCGACCAACATCGTCCCGTGGGGCATCCTGATCGGCGGCGAAGAACTGCACAACAACCACCACACCTACGCGACCTCGGCCAAGCTGTCGAACAAGTGGTACGAGTTCGACATCGGCTGGATGTACATCCGCATGATGGAAATGGTTGGCCTGGCGAAGGTGAAGAAGCTGGCGCCGAAGCCGACCTTCGGCGCGGTCAAGACCGAGCTCGATTTTGGCACGCTGCAATCGGTGATCGCCAACCGCTACGATGTGATGGCCAAGTACGCCAAGTCGGTCAAGCATGCATGGCACGACGAAGTCGAGCACCTGAAGGAAAAGGCGAAGCTGGAATCGCGCTTCCTGAAGAGCAGCCGCAAGCTGCTGCAGCGCGAACCGGCCAAGCTGGAAGAGCCGCACCACGCGCAGCTGTCCGAACTGTTCCAGCACTCGAAGGCGCTGGAGACCATGCACAACATGCGTGTCGAACTGTCCGTGATGTGGGAGCGTTCGAGCCTGTCGCGCGACCAGCTGCTGCACAAGCTGCAGGACTGGTGCGCACGCGCCGAAGCGTCCGGCATCAAGTCGCTGCAGGAGTTCTCGCTGCGCCTGCGTACCTACGCATAAGCTTCCGCATAAAAGAAAACGGCTCCTTCGGGAGCCGTTTTTTTTGAGGACTGTCCCTGCGGGACTGTCCCCCGCCTTTGGTTTTGGCCGCACTGCGAAATGCAGGGGACAGTCCCCGTCAAACCTCCAAGTTGAAGGCGCGCTTGAACTGGCGCTTCCCCTCTGCGGTGATGCCGAGCGCGCGGCTATCCAGGTCATGCTCGATCCACCGCTTCCTGACCATCAGCTCGAGCAGTGCCGCACCCAGCGCACCGCCCAGATGGGGCTTGCGTTCGCTCCAGTCGAGACAGGCGCACGCGAAGCGCCTGCGCGCCTTGTGCACTGGTTCCACCTGCAGGCCCAGGCGTTCGAGTCCGATCGTTCCCGCTTCGCTCAGGCGGTAGCCACCCTCTGCAACCGGAACCAGCCAGTCCTGGCTGGCCATGTAGTCGTGCAACCCCACAGCCACGGTTCCCGCCATATGGTCGTAGCAGGTGCGCGCCTTGCGCAGGCGTTCCGGCGTGTTCGGCACGAACGTCGGCCGGGGCAGGCCGGCCACGCGCAGCAGGGCTTCCAGCGCCGCGGCGACGTCGCCGCCGGCCAGCGTGTAGTAGCGGTGCTTCCCCTGTGCCAGCACGTTGACCAGTTGCTGCTCCCTGAGCTTCGCGAGATGGACGCTGGCGGTCGACGGAGTGACTTCGGCGACCACGGCAAGCTCCGTGTTGGTGCGGGCGTGGCCATCCATCAGGCAGCACAGCATGCGCGCACGCGCAGGCTCCGCGATGGCGCCCGCCACCGCGGCCAGCCGCGTATCGGCAAAATCATCGGACATCGGTTTCTCCATTCCCGGGTGCGCGGTGCGCATCCACAGTTTGATGGTAAGCGAATTGTTCATCGCGCTCAATCCGTACAATCGTTTTCCTGACGGGGCGATCGCCCCGGCTTCACTTGCAACAGGAACCGAATGCAGCCCACGAACCCGGTCGCCGCCGCCACCCACGCGAATCCGTACCCTTATTACCGCGACCTGCTGAAAGGGCCCGCGCTCCATTTCGATCCCGTCCTTAAGCTGTGGGTGGCCAGCCGCGCCGCGGTGATCCGGGAGGTGTTTGGCAACCCGCAATGCCTTGTGCGGCCGGCCGGCGAGCCAGTTCCCGCAGCCATTGCGGGCAGCGCAGCCGGCGAGGTATTTTCCTTGTTGATGCGCATGAACGAAGGCGCCGCGCATGCCGGCCCGAGGCGTGTCATTGGACAGGCGCTCAGTGCGATCGAGCCGGAGCGGATCCGTGCCGCCGCGCGCCAGTGCGCCGCGATGCTTGGAGGCCGGCACGACTTGTCGGATGGAGCAGGGTTGACCGGCTGGACCTTCGACCTTCCGACGCACGTCGTCGCCCACCTGCTCGGATTCGGCCAAGGCGAGCTGCCGTCCGTGGCGCGATGGGTGGCGGACTTCGTGCGCTCCCTATCGCCGCTATCAACGGCGGAACAGCTTGCGGAGGCCAGCGTAGCAGCGGAATCGCTGATGCTGCGTTGCTCGGAACTGATACGCGCGAATGCGCAGGACGGCGAAACACTGCTGGGCGAGATTCGGCGCGGCGCGGAGGTGGCAGGGTGGGACTCAAAGCGTGCGATCCTCGCGAACCTGGTCGGGCTGCTGTCCCAGACCCACGAAGCGACCGCGGGACTCATCGGCAACGGCATCGTCGCCTTGCTGCGCGATCCCGACCTGCAGGCGCGCCTACGCGCAGATCCCGCGCTGGCGTCCGCGTTCGTTCATGAGGTGGCCCGGCATGATCCGCCTGTACAGAACACGCGCCGCTTCGTGTCGGCGCCAGCCACGGTGGCCGGCGTGCCGCTGAAGGCCGGCGAGACGATTCTGTTGCTGCTGGCTGCTGCGGGCCGCGACCCGAAGGTGCATCATGAGCCCGATGCGTTCATGCTGGACCGCCCGCAGTGGGAGCTGGCCGGCTTCGGGCGTGGCCGCCATGGCTGCCCCGGGCAGGCAATCGCGCACACGATCGCGGTGCAGGCGATTCGTCACCTGCTTTCTGAAGGCGCGCTGCTGGATCCGTCCGTGTTGACATGGTCGTACCGGCCGTCCGCCAACGGGCGCCTTCCCATTTTTTCGTCAGCAATGACCAGGGAGTTGCAATGATCGCGGTAATTTTTGAAGTGTGCCCGCACGAGCACTCCCGGGACGACTACCTGGCGATTGCGGCCGGCCTTGCGCCGATGCTCCGGGAGATCGATGGATTCATTTCGATTGAACGTTTCCAGAGCCTGGTCAATCCGGGGAAGATCCTGTCGCTATCGTTCTGGCGGGACGAGGAAGCCGTGCGGCAGTGGCGCAACACGGAGGACCATCGCCATGCGCAGGCACAGGGGCGGTCGGGCATCTTTGCCGACTATCGGCTGCGGATCGCTTCCGTTGTGCGCGACTACGGACTGCAGGAGAGGGAGCAGGCGCCGCCGGACAGCCGCGCCGTGCACGGCTAGTGGAAGCGCCGTCATCCCCGCGAATGCGGGGACCCATGCCGAACAATCGGAGCGCCTCAGTATGGGTCCCCGCGTGCGCGGGGATGACAATGATGCTTACGCGGGCTGGGCTCCGGCGGGCAGCGGCTGGCGGCGCAGCGGCGGCAGCGTCTTGTACGTCACGGCGCGCCACACCCACTCCAGCAGGCCGTAGTGGTAGCGCTGCAGCCACACGTGGCTCATCACGATCTGCACCGCGCACAGCCCCAGCGCGAAGCCCAGCTGCGCGGCGCGCCCCATGCCGAAGTAGCCGAGGCCCCAGTCGTAGAAGACCACCGCGCAGATCAGCGACTGCATCAGGTAGTTGGTCAGCGCCATGCGGCCGAACGGCGCCAGCACGCGAATCTTCGACATCCACGACGCGCTGTGCAGCATCAGGATCACTGCGCTGGCGTAGCCGAGCGAGGCCGGCAGGTTCCCCAGCAACAGCATCGAGAACGCCATCTGGAACGCGCCGCCGTCGTCCGGCATGCGGGTGGTGGCCACCAGGCTGCCAAGCAGACCGAGGCCGACGCCGAGCGGAATGCCGTACAGGGCCAGCTTGCGGAACAGCGGCAGGTGCGCGGCGGTGTTTGCCATCACCCCAGAGCGCACGAACCACGTCCCGATCAGGAACATCGCCACGAGGATGGTGGCGAATCCCGCTTCGCGCGGAGGGCGCTTCAGGAATTGTCTGGCGCGCAGTTCCACGCCCTCCCAATAGCTTCCGGTGCTGACGACCCTGGTGTCGTGGGCGATATCCTTTGCGCGTTCCGCCTCGGCTTTCGCGCGCGCCGCCTTGCGCTCGGCATCGCTGTCGGCGGCGGGCTTGGCTGCCACCGCCTTGTCCGCTGTGGCGCCTGCCGCTGGCGCGGCTACAGGGGCCGACTGGACCGCCGCCGGCGCGGGCGCGGCGCGCGAGCCGAAGTACTGCACCGCGCCGCCGATGGTCCCGGAGCCGAACACCAGCACCCAGATCGCCACGCCGGCGCGCAAGGTGCGCAGCGAGGCAGGATTGTGGTACCTGCTGCTCAACCAGCTGAGCAGGAGCAACAGCGCCGCCCCGATCGCCAGCGGGATGCGCACCATCTTCGGCCCCAGGTCCATGGTCCACATCACGGCGTCGGCGATCGCGAGCAGGATGGCGAGCACCAGCAGCACCAGCGAGACCGCCGGCATGCCGAAGCGGCGAGATTCATTGCGCAGGTACAGGGCGACCAGGCCGACAATAACCGTGGTGGACACGACCGGGCCGGCATACGGCCGCAGCTCCGGCATCGCCGACAGTCCGAAGAACAGGACCGCCATCGCGACGATGAATTTCCAGCCCCCGTACAGGGCGATCAGCAGGAACAGTGCCGCCACCGCGTAGCTGAACAGGATGTCGCCGCCCCAGATGAAGATGTGGTGCAGGGCGCCGAAGACGGCCAGCGCTGCGATCCGTCGCAGGTACGGCGCCATGAAAGGGCGGCCGGCCTGTTCCGCGCGGGTCAGCATGACCGCGAAGCCCATGCCGAACAACAGCGAGAAAATCGTCCAGAATTTGCCGGTGACGAAATAGCCGGTGAAGAAGGCTGCCGCGTAGTCGATGCCGGTCAGCCCCGGCGGCAGGCCGGTGCCGACCAGCAGGACGGAGCGGTTGAAGAAGTCCAGGTTCATCAGGCAGATGCCGATCAACGCGAACCCGCGCACGACGTCGAGCGCTTCGATGCGGTCGCGCAGTGCGAGCGGCGACAGCGGCGCGGGGGAGGTGAGTGTTCCAGTATCTTGCATGGCAGGTCTCTTGTTGGTCCGTGGTTGCGAAGAAAAGGGGGGCTTCGGTCAAACAAGAACGGCCCCTTGCGGAGCCGTTCTTCATTTCAGGTACGGTAAATGGCCTGGACGCTCCCGACTCAGTTGGGCTGCAGTTGGGCGCCGGCCGGTGCGCGTTCGATGCGCATCGCGGGCAGCTTCATGTAGGTCACCGCGCGCCACAGCCATTCCAGCGGACCGTAGCGGAAGCGCTGCAGCCACAGGTGGCTGACGACGATCTGCACTGCGCACAAGGCTAGCGCGAATCCGAGCTGCGCGGCGCGGCCCATGCCCCAGTTGCCGAGACCCCAGCCGTAGAAGAACATCGCGCAGACCAGGCTTTGCATCATGTAGTTGGTCAGCGCCATGCGGCCGAACGGCGCCAGAAGGCTGACCTTCGACATCCACGACGCGCTGTGCAGCATCAGGATCACCATGCTGGCATAGCCGATCGATGCCGGCAGGCTGCCCAGCATCAGTATGGACTGCGCGAGCATGAAGCCGTTATCGTCGGTGCCCGGGGTGTGCGACATCGCGATCGTGCTGCCCAGCAGGCCAAGGCCGACGCCGAATGGAATGCCGTACATGGCCAGCTTGCGGAACAGCGGCAGGTGCGCCGCGGCGTTGGCCATGACGCCGGAGCGCACGAACCAGGTGCCGATCAGGAACATGCCGACCAGGATGATCGACATGCCCGCCTCGCGGCCCGGACGCTCAAGGAATTGCGAAGCACGGTGCGCGACACCTTCCGCGTACGTGCCGGTGCTGATGATCCTCGTGTCCTCGGCGATGTTGGCTACCTGCTTGGCGCGGGCCTTGTCACGTTCCGCCTTGTTTTTAGCGGCTTCGTCCGCCGCTTTCTTCTGTTCGGCCGACATCGGTGCTTTCACCGTCGAGGATGCCACCGCCGTCTCGGCAGCCGCTACCGGCTCAGGCTTCTTCGGCGACAGGTAGTCGACCGCGGTCACGGCGCTCATCACGCCGAACACGAGCACCCACAGGGTAACGCCGGCACGCAGCGGGCGCGCCGAGGCCGGATCCTGGTATTTCCTGGCCAGGGTGCCGAGTACGGCGAGGACGGCAGCGCCGGCGAGCAGCGGAATACGAATGACTTGCGGCATCCCGCTCAGCACCAGGGTCAGGCCGGCGATCACGGCGCAGGCGAAGGCCAGCACGAGCAGCAGCAGCGACAGCGGCGGCAGCGAGAAGCGGCGCGTGTCGTTGCGCAGGTAGAGCGCGACCATGCCGGTCAGGACAATGGCGGGAATCGCCGGCCCGGCCTGGTCGGACATGCCAGGGATGGCGGAGAGGCCGGCGCACAGCACCAGGCCGCCCAGCATCAGCTTCCAGCCGCCGTACAGCGCGAGCAGCAGGAAGAACGCGCCCACCGCATAGCTGAACAGGATGTCGCCGCCCCAGATGAAGATGTGGTGCACGGCGCCGAACACGGCCAGCGCGGCAATGCGGCGCAGGTAAGGCTTGAGGAAGTCGCGGCCGGTGGTTTCGGCGCGGGTCAGCATCACCGCGAAGCCCATGCCGAACAGCAGCGAGAAAATGGTCCAGAACTTGCTGGACACGAAGTAGGCGACAAAGAAGCCGGCTGCAAAGTCGATCCCCGTCAGGCCCGGCGGCATGCCGTTGCCGACCATTAGGACGGAACGGTTGAAGAAATCCAGGTTCATCAGGCAGATGCCGATCAGCGCAAAGCCGCGCACCACGTCCAGGGACTGGATGCGTTCGGCCAGCGGCAATGGCGCCAGTGGTGCTGCAGAAGTAAGCGTTCCGTTGTTGTCTTCCATTCAGGACTCCGTCTTGTTGTAGTTGTATAGACCGTTAAATACTATCTTGATAACGGTCCGGCGGGGAAAAAATCCGATGAACGACGGGTTTGAAGGGGTCAACGACAAAAAAGCCGCCCACTTTCGGGGGCGGCTTTTTCGAGGGTATGGCAGGAACCGGTCAGGTCGGAGCGAGCGCCGCGCCAGCCGGAGCGCGTGCAACGCGCATCTCTGGCAGCTTCAGGTAGGTCATCGCACGCCACAGCCACTCGAGGGGGCCGTAGCGGAAGCGGGCGAGCCAGAGGTGGCTCACGCCCACCAGGGCCAGGCTGACCGACAGCGCAACGGCAAGCTGGGCCGCGCGCCCCATGCCCCAGTTGCCCAGTCCATAGCCGTAGAAGATCAGCGACATCACCAGCGACTGCATCACATAGTTGGTGAGCGCCATCCGTCCGAACGGCGCCAGCAGG